>PBFV01000085.1 GCA_002718935.1 Verrucomicrobiales bacterium | reverse complement strand
CGGTATTTTCCCCCGCCCGTCTCGAAGCGGCGCTTGCGCGGCGTGGCAAAGGAGCTGGTCTTGGTTCGACGACGATACTCGCGGACGAATGGCAGTGTGGTGGGCAACTTGGCCTCGTTGTCGCACCGATCGTGCGCCCATTCGGAGGTGAGTTGCGTGCTACCGGTGAGGTACCAAACATCGCCAATCAAAATATCCTTCACCGTTCGGCTGTGATCATGACTGGTGTCGATCTGGAGCGTGATCGGTTGGGTTGAGGCTTGGCGCGCGGGGAAAGTGACAGACCATTGCTGTAAGTCGTTGGCCACCACCCTCTGAATCGCGCCGCCCAAATTGATCTTCACCGTCACGCCCTGATTCGCGTGACCCCATACACGGATCGGCTGATTGCGCTGCAAGATGACACCATCACGATAATACTCGGCCACTTGCAGGATGGGATAATCTGGATCCGTGAAGCGCGCGTACTTCGCCTTGAGCTCGGCAGCCTTTTCGAGATCGTCTTCCTCGAAAATAAACTGCCCATCGATCATGGCAAACGGCGTAGCTGGCAGGCCGGCTCGATTGTACAAATTGGAATTCTCCGGGACGGCGCTGTAGGCGTACTGCACGCCGATGGGTGCGGAGACTTTTTCGGAAGTCACGACCACAGTATCGCCCACAATCTTCGCCTCGGCGGCATGCCATTGTTTGTCGGCCCCGCATAAGCGGAAGTGGTTGAGCTTCTCGCCGGGCCTGGGTACCGCCGGCTCGATGAATTTACCAGGCTCCCGGTAATCCTTGGCCATCCCCTTACTGCCGACCATCAAGCCACCAAAGAGACTGCCCCGCTCAAAACGCACCGTCACCTTGCTCCCATTCACCTCGTAGTCGCTGAAGATCGGACCGGTGTAGGCGACCTGCTTGCCGTACTCCTTGGCCAAGGCCCATCGCGCCATGCGCATGCCGGGATGCAGCTTATTGAAGTAATGAATGCCCTGTGGCCGCGCGGAGTTGAGGTCCGACTGCACTACCATGCCGACATTCTCACGGTTGTTTTTGAAAAACAAATGCTGCACCTGTCGGATATCGGCAAAGCCAACGTTATCCGGATCGGGCGAGCCGTAGCATTGCATTTGGGTGAAGTAAAACGGCATCTCCGGCGTGCCCCACGCATCGCGCCAGCCCTGCATCAGCGCCTCCATGCGCGCGGCGTAAATGCGGCCATCGCCGCTGTTACTCGTGCCCTGACACCAGATTGCACCCCGGATGGCATAGGGAATCACCGGCGCAATCTTGCCGTTGAAAAACTGCGACGGCCCCCGCCACATGCCGGCGATGCCCGGCAACTTGGGCCGCGCCGGGACGCGGCCGCCCTTTTCCATCGCCTCACTAGCGGTGACCTGCCACGCCTTCAAGTCAGCATAGTATTGATCGTAGGCCTTGCGGCCTTGGGCGGTAAGCGGGTCGGCGTCGCGGATGAGATCGGCGTCGTCCTTGAGCTTGGCGTGCGCCTCGATGGCATAGCGTTGGGTAAAAGCCTCGATGCGCGTATTGCTATGAGCACTGAGGAGGATGCCAATCGGCACTCCCAGTTCCTTATAAAGGTCGTGCGCAAAGGAAAGGGATAGCGCGGAAAACCCGCTTGCGGCACTCACTTTTTTCCAACCGTCATCCGAGGTGGCGCGTTTCTGCGGGTACAGTGCAGAAACGGTATTGATGTTGATCTCACGGATCGGAATATCCTCCTTGGCCGAGGCGAGATCACGCGCCAATTGATTGCACATGCTTTTGCCAGCGGTCCAAACCATGTTTGATTGACCGGAGGAAAACCACACCTCGCCGACCAAAACGCCCTTGAGGGTGATGGCTTGGCCTCGATTGTTCTTCACTGCAAAAGTGCGCTCCTCACGTGAGACCTTCAACGGGTCGAGCTTCACCATCCAGTCACCGTGTTTATCAGCAACCGCCGTCTTGGCTTGCCCGGCAAACTGAACAATCACCTTTGTGCCCGGCACATCCCAGCCCCACACTGGCACGGCGGATTCGCGTTGGAGGATCATGTTATCTGTAAACGGCACGGCCAACTCGAGCTGTTGCTCGGCGGCCACGAGTCCCGGAGCCATAGATAGGCCAAGGAGCATGGAGGCAATGAAAGTGTTCATGATTATTCCTGAGTTAAGACAAGGAGTTTTCTACGTCCAAGATCCGCCGCCGAATACGAAATGACCCCGAAAGGCAACAGCGTCAGGGCAGTCCAAATTCGGTTCATGATCTGCCTGCAACCCTATTTCACCGGCGTAAGGGTAAACTTCTTGATCGCCACGCCTTTCTGCGGCGGGGCGTCGCGCCAGAATCGGAGGGTGTTCCCCCCCTTTTGCAACGTTAGCTCAACGGGCTTCGAGTCCTGCCAATCGCCTTCAGTAAAAGGCATGGGCATGGCGACTTCCGATCCGTCATTCGCCGCAACCTTCAACCACTGGTCGTAATTTACCGTGACCACTTGAGCGCTCAATGCGTACTTGCCCGCTTGCGGAGCCGATATACTGAACTCAAAACGGGACTTGGTTGCCTGCTTAGGCCCGGTCGGATCTGTCTTGGGACTGTTGGCGTAATAGTCCTTGTGATATTTGTCGGAGATGCGCTCGTTGACGTTGCCGTACATGTCGTAGAACCCCCACTGGTTAGGCTTCTTTTGGCCCACAGGATGCGACTTCGCTCCAGCGTTGTCCTTGTACCAGGCGTAATCCCCGATCTTGGATGGGTCATCACCGAAGAACCATTTGGTGGAACGCCCCGCGCGGCTGGCGTATTCCCATTCCGCCTCGGTAGGAAGCCGGGCCTCCACATTGGCGATTTCACTAAGCCGGATGCAAAACTGCCGGGCATCCGGTTCAGAAACATTGTCGACCGGACAATCCGCCCCCTTGGTCGACCGGCTCGGGTTCGCTCCCATGGCCGCCTCAAATTGGGCCTGCGTCACTTCGTATTTACCGAGGTAAAATCCTTGGGTGAGCTCCACCCCATGTTTGGGCAATTCCACACAGGCGAAACGGCTCTCCTTTTCGTTCTCACCGCCCATCACAAACTTGCCCGGTTTCACGTAGATAAATTCCATGGTCACCCCCTCACCTAGATCAAGCTTGAGCTCCTTCGCCGACGCCTTGCCCGGGGCCGGAGTGATGGCCGCCCGCAGGCCCCAGTTTTCGTACCGGCCATATCCCGCGCTGAGCATGCGGCTGCCGGAAGTGCACGCATCCGGCGTTCCTTTCCAGGTGCCGCCACGCATGATCGTGAGCCCTTCCGGCGCGAAACGTGGTAGGAAAATCTGCATGCCTCCGCCGAAGCTTTTCATGGCCAAGATTTCCCGAACGTTGCCGGAGGTTTGAGTGTAAGCCGCGCCGGGAATCGAGATGACCCCGTTTTCGCTGTAAGTGATTTGCTTGTGCTTCGGATCAACCGGCGCAGCGATCACTTGTTGCGCGATGGTCGGCTTGTTGGATTCACCGAGTTCCGCCCCCAAGGCGCCGAGGGTAGCTGCCTTCAACTTGGTGATGATTTCGCGCTGAGTCCAGAGTGCCATGCCGTTCCAAAACTTGGGCTTCAACTGCACCTGACTGTTAAACCTCAGCGACGGATCGTTATCCCCATGAATCCGTCTCTCACCAAACACATCGCCGATCCACTGAGCCCGCTTAACCATCAAAAATGCTTCCTCATCATTGCGCGCCTTGGAGCTGGCGAGAAAATCCACGTCCTTGTGGTAGCGCGTTTTGGTCCAGCCCGATCCCCAGCCGGGTCCGAGGTTCACGCACCAGCCGCCGGGCGTCCAACGGGCGAGCGCGCCATGGCCACGGCTCGGCCGCGCCGTGGTCGGTACACCAAATGAACGCAGGATGAACCGGCCAAAGAAGGCGCGGCGACCGCAGATGCCGCCGTTCATGATGATGTTCTGGTATTTCTGCAGTTCGTCCCGGTCATACTTCACGTCGCCCGAACCGTACTTCACCTCTGAACTCACAATTCCAACGTAGCGCCAACCAAAGTTGGATTCGTAAATGTGATCGGGCCGGAAGTTTCGAAGCGTTTGCCGGCCCCACGCCATCGTCTCGTCGGGTTCGTCCCCATTCACCACCATGCGCAGGCTCCAAACACTCAGGTTTTTAAAAGTCGGATCCAGTTCACCGGCGAGGTGCGCCTTTTCATAATGCAGGTAGCGTTTAATGGGGTCGATGGTCGCTGGCGCGTTCGCTTGGGCCTTAGGATTGGTTTGCGTCATGGGCACCGCGTGCTCCATGGAAATAGCCAAGGCCAAACGCTCGAACACCCCGCCCGAGGCGAGGCTGCTAGCTTTGCGAATAGCCGTGTAGATTTTCATAGCCTCCCCGTAACGAGCAGGCCCATAGCCGCCACGGCCGATGCGCTTGGCCTTGGCGCCATCCGCCACTAACATCCGCTTCATCAGGTCGGCGTTCGCCAGCAACCGCTCAACCAGTGCCAAATGCTCCTTATCCTGCTGAGCAAATTCCGCCAAGCCGCGCGGTGTGGCATCCAGCAACACAACGTACTTTACCAACAATCCATCCAGCCGATTGTTGGTCAGGTAAGGGGCGAACTTCTCTTGTGGCGTCGATTCAGTATCTTTGCGGGCCGGCTTTTCTCCTCTATCCAGCAAATCATCCAGCGACCGATTCCCGCCCTTTTTGTTGCCCCCAAGGCCAACGTCCGGAAAATTGAACTGCCGCTTCCGGGCCTCATTGGTTGTCGGAGCTGCTATATAAGGAATACTTTTGGTTAACTGCGACCACAGCTCCTCGAGTTCCTTGGCATAGCGGGCCTCAAGGCGGCGCCCCTCACCGGTTAAGGCAATTCCCTCAGCCGCCTTAGGGGCAGCCAATAAGAATGATGGAACGCCCAGACACAGGGCAATCCACCCGTGGAACAAAGAGGCACTCTTTTTCATAGTCTATTCCTTATTTGGATTTTAACAACTCCACCATTGCCTTGCCCATGCCGAGCCCAACGTTCATGTAGGTCTTGGCATTGCCGCTGTAATGACCATTAGAGGCACCACCCATTGAAAGCGGATGAGTATACACAACGGCTGCCTCACCTTTGTGTGCCGCCCCGAAGGCAAATTTGCCTTCAATGATCAGCTTCTCGTTACCCTTAGCCTTATCCTTATCAGTCTGGCCGAGGGTGGCTACCACCATCTTGGCCTTCGGCGCATTGAACTCCTTGCGGAGCGCCTTGAAAAGTTGCACCAGATTCTTGCCATACATGGCCGCGTGCGCTGCGTTGTAACGATCCTTATCGCCCTGCCACCAGAGGAAGCCGGCCACCTCATAGCCCTTGCTGCCGGGGTAATGCTTGTCGAGATCCTTGAGCACCGCCTTCGCTCGTGCCACATCGCCGATGTATTGCAGACCGGCGTGCCAGTTGTGTTTGGGCGGCTCGGGCACGGCGCCTTTGGTCCAGCTGGGGTGCCGCACCTCATCCTTGAAGGCTGGGGTCACGAGCGTCACCTTGTTACCTGCCCGATCGGTAGTTTCCACCTCATGCCGCGGACTGCCCGGAGGCAAGAGATCCCAACCCAGCGAACGGTTGCCAATGGAGCTTTTGAGAATCAGGACTGGCTCATCCAGCGCATTGCCCAGATGATGGCCGATGCCGATCTCAATGCCAACCTTGCCTCCAGAGACGGTCAGCCAATCATTGCGCCGAACCCCGCCGCGTCCATTTGGACCGCCACTGCCTTGCGTGTGAACATTGCGGACGTCCATGCGCTTGGTCCAATCGCCTGCGTCATCCACCATGAACGGATATAGTTTTTCTTTCTTAACAGCGTGTTCAAGAGTCCCATCCTTATCCCCTTTTACTCGGCCCATCTCCAACGTGTTGGATTGGCCCATGATGATAAACACCTTTACCGGCTTGGACATGTCCGCCGACTTGCCATTAGGATCCGGTAGTTCGGCTAAAACGGTCGAGGTGGAAGCAGCCATCAGAACGACTGCTGAAAGGATTGAGTTTAGTTTATTAATTTGTTTCATGTTCAACTGTCCGCCGAGAAGGTCTTCATCCGTATTGGTTGCCCATTCATCCCCCGCACAGAAGCCCTGATATTTTGTTGGATGAGCCTGCGCTCCTCAATTCATTCTTGCATTCTTTTTGCGTTTTCTATTCTTCTTTTTGCGACAAAGCAAAATTACTCCACTCAAGATGAATCCAGCACACTCAAATCCGCCCCGGGTAGCCATCGCGCTGGAGATGGAGTGGGGATATAAACGGCACTTGGAAACCTACGCTGGGTGCTTGAACTATGCCTCCGAGACCGGTTGGGACTGCGTGATCACCCCAAGCTCGGACCACATTTTTAAGTCAAAGAAAGACGAAAAGCCCTTTGACGGTGTAATTGCACGAGCCACAAAATCCATGGCTACCACTGCCCGGAGAAATAAGGTGCCCATGGTCAATGTTTGGCTGAATTCACCGGCAACCCAGGTGCCCAGTGTGCACGCTGATTTTGAAGAGTCAGGTAGGATCGCCGCAGAGCATTTGATGAGTCGGGGGTTTCGCCGGTTTGGATATCTAGGCTATGTCCGGGAAATTGAATCGAAACGGCAAATCAAGGGATTCAAACATACCCTTCAGCCCAAGGACTTCGAGTGTTCAATTCATCAATTTGCGCGAACCAGCCTGCATGGAAATGCGAATGCATGGGATGAATTCAGATCCGGATTATTGAAATGGGTGGCCAGTTGGCGCCCGCCCATCGGCATTTTTGTCGTAAACGACCTATATTGCCGTTATCTGATGGATGCCTGCCGTTCCGCCGGGCTTAATGTTCCCCATGACTACGCAATTATTGGCACCTCTAACGAGCCGAGTATTTGCAACTCCCCCTACCCTACACTAACCAGCATCGATATGGGGTTTGAAGAAATTGGCTACCGTGCAGCTGATTTACTCAATAGCTTGGTGAGAGGAAATCAACCGCCAGCAATCTCAGAATTAGTAAAACCCAAAAAACTTGTCCCGCGGCAGTCCACAGACTCCTTTGCCGCAGAAGACCCACTAATATCAAACGCCTTGCGATTTATTGCCGAAAACAGCCACCACCCCTTGTCAGTGAAAGATGTGGCACTCGCAACCGGAATTAACCGGAGAAGTCTAGAACGCCGTTTCAAACGGTACTCCCCAGAAGGCATCGCCAAGCAAATCGGTCGCATGCGCATTGAACGCGCTAAACGACTCATCATTGAAACTAAGGGCTCCCTAAAATCTATAGCCATCGAATGTGGCTTCCGCAATAGCGACCACCTAAGCAAAGCCTTTCTGAGAATCGAGAAACTCACTCCCTCGAAATTCAGAAAATTGAATGGCCAAGCGCGCTAATATCTCAAAGCATAAGTCCATATTGGAACCATGAGTTCCTGATTAAAGTATGGCATTTAAGGCTGCATACACGCTTTTGGAGCAAAACCCATTAGGAGCCGGACTCCAACAACCATTGAACCAACCGCAAGGTTTTATATTCACGTATCATTTTTTGTTTATCGCTACGGCAAGTCACTTAGGGCTTTGCGTCACCTTCCGGAATGTAACCCCAAACTGTATCGCCGGCTTTATGGTCAATTCCATCCGCGTGAGGATGCCCTAACATAACCACCTTGCCTCCCTCATCTTTTTGATTCCAGCCCACACCGTATAACAGATAGCGCCCCTTGAAATCTGGTTTATACACATAAGGTTTGCCGTTCATGAGATCGACCGGCAATGGAACCTTTAAATCCTTCAGTTGTTTTGGATATTTGTGGTGTTTTAAGTGATAAATCTCCAAAAGGCATGAAAGTCTAGCCTGATCTACAGCAGCCTGTATCTGGGCAAGCCTGCTCATCCAACCAAATGAAGGCATCATTATCGCACAAAGAAGATAATCCTTATTTTTTTTGTTTCCTTCCAACTCCTCGGTCAACTCATTGACAATATTGGGCTGCAGTATAGGCGGTTTAGCATCAAATACTTGGTTGTAGTAAGTTAGGTGAACTTCATTGAGATTAATCATGTTCTTATGAAACCAATCGACTGCAAGATCATCTGCGGGAAGCCCGTCCCCCAATAATTCTCTAGCCTTATCAATATCTCCCTTCAATTTCTCAAAAGTCTGGATCCCAATAACACGTTCTCCCAGCATTCCTTTCCGGTATTCTTGAAAGCAGTTAATTGAAGCGAAATGCTTTTCCAAAATGGATAGTTGCTCGGCATTCCATTTCTTTTTGGCCAAACCTTCCCATACCACCTGCATAGTTATATTAAGAATAGCCGACCGAACTAATTGAGAGATAAGCAAAGGCTCATCCTTGATGCAATCAGCCAGAAACAAGGCCATCTCCAAATCCGCAAAAGCAGCTTTGGTATTATTACCCTCGATGAAAGCTAGGGAACGCAGTATAAAGGCACGAGTTGCCCCTCTTAAAATTAATAAGTGGGGTAATTCCGCCTCGAGGCCAGCCTCATAATTCACATCAAACCGACACAACGGCCTAGCTTTAGCCGCAGCAGACAACCGCTTCATCCACTCCTCATTTTTTCTTAAAGCAAAAAGAATATCACGCACAGGATCACCTGGCTTATCGGGCATGGCCCATCCCTCTTTTTGCAGGACGTCCCGCAAATCCTCCAACTCAATTGACTTTGAATGCTGCCACAGGGTCAAAGATAAACCAGAGGCAGTTCCTTTGGATATGCCTTCCGGCAGCTGATTGAGTGCAGGCGCCAGCGCAAAGTTTTTCTCCTTTGGCACTGGTTTAGGAACAATTTTCTTATAATCAAAAACAACTCCATTTGCCTCTAATCTCTTGCGATATGGGCCCCAGAGATCAGCCCCTGTTATGTCCGACACTAAGAGCATGATCATAACAGCAATGTAGATGCTATGCTTGTTTTGCATTAGATGATTCTCTTTATCTTTCAAGTTTTCGGAAAGAAAACAGCACGCTCAAAATAAGCGCCCCCCCAAACCGTTGCGTTCCCAATTTAGACACTTGCGAAGATTACCTTTTTGCCACTCGTTATACGAATCTCTGGATAGTTTTTGTTCCACAAAATTCTTACCAATGTTTGGTTTAGCAAAAAGCCCTTCAAGATGTTTGCGCTCAACTAGATCATACTCATCCATTTGCACGGGCAATTCATCCGAAACAACATAATTTGAAAAAACAAAAAAGATTGCTGAAAAAATCACCGAGTTAAGTTTAAACCTTTGGTTCATTTTAATTAAACCAAACCTTACATTTGAGACCTGTTAAACTCGTGCATTTTCAGAATGCAGTTACGGTATTGCCTGAAACATTTGCATAATGGTCAGCACACCACCGTCTTGTTTAATCTGAAGGTCAAAAAAACCACTACCAGGTCCACCTTTATGCAAAAAACCTGCCGATATGTTGTCTCCTTGCTTTGAAAAACGACTCGGCTTTGTCCAGTCCACTTGCGCCAAAGTCTTTTCGTTAACTCGCGGCCCTAGATCATAATCATCCGACATTAATTGACTCAGGATTTTCTCGCACTCCTCTGGCTTTAAACCTCTTATAGAGCCAGTCCTGTACTCCTTTTTATTCACCTTGAGAATGATCTGCTTTCTCATGAAGGGCTTGCCTGCCCAAAAATCGCCCAGCCTAATATGACCTTTCCCAGGCTTTGCACCCGGTTGCAGCCATTCGGCATGGCTAACACTCAAAACCTGGAAAGAAACCTCACGACCGTTGACCTGCTCCACACCGTGAATACGAAGTCCTCGGAAAGGACTTGGAAACATATTGTATGAGGAAATCTTGGCGACCGTCTTAATACCCGCTTTACCTGCAAGTTCCAGAACAACCTTTTCCTGCTCTTTGGTTAGAATTGCCCTAGGCACATAATCTCTTTCAATGCTGTAAAGAGAGGTAGTAAGAATTAGGGTAGCAATAGTATATGTTAGTTTTTTCATTTTTTAAATTCTTATGCTGCATCCGAATGCTAGCAATCAAAGGTTAAATGTCATCATTGTCCTAACCCAATTGTCTGGTCACCATTCGGGTTTTTTGTAGTCACACTCTGGTAGAAACGACCCAGTAATGACAAATCCCCATTCTTCTCAAACAATGATGAGGTATGTCCGTGAGCCTGATGCGGCTCAAAGGAAAACCAAGCATATCCAGCAATCCAATCCTGTTTCTCCAACCACGGGATCACTTCCTTCATGAAAGCCAGAACATGGGGCGCTTTCATACGGTTTTGAGCATGGGTTTTAGCCTGCCAATCGGCCGGTGCGAACTCAGTTATCAGCAGGGGCCGTCGTCCATATTTTTCATAGATTCGCCGCATCTTGGCCTTGAAGTCCGCTGCATTGGTTCCACCATACCAATGTACCCCAACATAATCTACACGGTATCCCAACCGATCAGCTTCCCTCATAAAATCAACCATCCATGAGCTATTCACTCCCTGCACGGTTCCATCATTTAATCCCTCAGGATTTGCACAACCGGGACTGCAGAGTGGCACGTTAAGAGACTCGAGAATCGGCCAATACTTTAATGCAGCCTTATGGGGCATATTAGCCTGCTCTTTTTTATCTGGCTCGTTAAAACCAAGGAACCGTTTTACCTTCCCGGACTTGATGTGAGGCACAACCTTTTCCTGCAGACCTTTACGCAAACTATCAGTAGACCAAGCCCCCCAAGCCATGGGAACGAACTCAACCTGCGACGGTTGACCGGCCACTTGATCCCAACCCCAGGAGTAACTCCAGTAGGGATTTACTTTTTTGAGTCGCGGCAAATTTTCTTCAGCGGATCCATCCTCGCCAGCAGCGCGCATAGAAAAACAAATCCCTTTTTTCCCAGGCAATTTTAATTGAGCAGCCGAAAAATGTGGTTTGGCAACCTTCAGGTTTGGAGTCGTTTCCTTCTGCAACAAAACGATCTTCTTTCGAGCTTCTTCAGCTGGTTTCCAAAACCACCCTTTTGGATCCCATACTTGGGCGTAGGTATATTGATCGAGTAAGGTCTGATAGGCTACTTTTGCTGCGACCTTATCACCTTTCCGGCTCAAGGCATCTCCCTTCAACAATAGTGAAACCCCTACTTCATTGAGGTTGCCGTATTTTTTTGCATCTTTGGCCGGTGCATATTTTTTAAGTTGATCATTAGTGCGTCTAGCCTGTGGCCCCCAAATTCGAATCACCCTATTTGCCTGCGCAATGGCTGCATCCCAATTCTTCCGCTCCATTGCTTCCCATATCTTGGCGGTAGCCTGGTAAGCTTCCTCGGCATAAGCGAAGCTGACAAAAAACAACACTAGTATGGATACAGAAAGTGTTTTCATATCATTTTTCGGAATCAAATCATGTCCTTGTGTAGGATCTTAAAAGAAGCTTTTCGACCACACAATCGCTACTCACTCTGAAAGCGGAGTACCTGAGCGCGCATCTTTTTCTTGATGACTCCATATTTCGGATTACCGCTTTGATTGACCCATTCGTGTGGGTCTTTTTGATGATCATACAACTCCTCAGAACCATCTTCGTAGCGTAAATAGCGATAGCGTTCGGATTGAGCGGCAGTATTCTCGGGGCCATAGCTGAGGAAGGCCACCTCGCGTGTCGCCGTTAGATCTTTCAAAAGGGGTAGGATCGAACGTCCTTCAAGGTAACTTGGCTTAGGAATACCCGCAAAGTCACAGAGACTGGGATAGATGTCCACGTGAGAGATGGGTTGATTATTGCGAGTGCCAGCTTTGGTCACACCTGGCAAAATGACAATAAACGGAACGCGAGTAGTATTTCGCCACAGGGCAGCCTTGCACCAGTGCGTCTTCTCTCCAAGGTTCCAGCCATGATCACTGGTAAGTACGATGACGGTTTCTCGTTTTCGAGGATTGTCTTTGAGCACTCTCAGAAAGCGGCCAATCTGAGCATCCACATAGTTAATACATGCGAGGTGCGACTGCACCATATACTTCCACTCCTGCTCGCCACCACGATGAAGAATCTGTTCATGCACGGTTCTTGGTTTAAACAAATCCTTGTGAGCATTGGAACGAGCTAAAGCCTTTCCGTAGGGTGGCAAGTCGTCGAGGTCATCCGCTCGAACCTGCGGCAACTTAATGCCCTCTAAAGGAAACTTTTCAAAGTAGGCCTTGGGTGCATTAAACGGACGGTGAGGCCGATAGAAGCCCACGGTCATAAGCAAAGGTTTGTCGCCATCGAGTCCTTTTCTCCATTCTCCAATCGCCCATTGGGCGACCTTGTAGTCCCCCGTTTCCTCTTCCTTATGGTTATGAGCCCCCCCTTCTCCCCAGAGATTCGCCTTATCATCGGTAAAATTACCGCGGACATCTGGCGGGCGCTTCAGATATTCATCGGCATTTTTTGTGATTCCACGGGAATTTCCGTGAGCAACCTTCCCTCCGCTTACCACCCGGTATCCGTGTTTCTTGAAATGGTGGTGAAAAATGAACGGATTCTTCGGGGCGCTAGGGGAAGTAATCCCCTCCATGGGTTGACCACCAAAAAAAGCCGGTCTACGAGTGCTATTGAAATACTTTCCTGTACTTTTGGGATAGAGACCATGCAAAAGACTCGTCCGCGAAGGTCCACACTGCGGAGCATTGCAGTGGGCATTGGTAAACAAGACTCCCTTATTCGCTAGTGCATCAAGGTTCGGAGTTTTACTTTGCGGGTGGCCACCCATCACACCTATCCAATCGTTTAGGTCATCAACAACGATAAACACAACGTCGGGTTTCTTTGCCGCGAACACTGGGCTCACTACAAACAACAAAACAATCAACAATCTAATCATTCACGAACCTCCAATTTCTTTTTGGACTCATGTTCCTCACTTTTCTTTCCAATCATCATTTGCAGCATGGCGCAATGGCGTCATGCCCGGTTCATCCTGTAAGTTTACGTTTCCACCTTCATCAAGAAACTTTTCAACTGCCGCAAGATCTCCAGCAGACACATCACCCAAGAATTGCGATTCTTCCCGACCCAAATAGACCGAATCCACATGAGCACCGCATCCAAGAAGTAAGATTGAAATCAATGCAGTAAGAAGAATCGGTTGCACTGTAGAGAATAGACGATGAATCCTACGAGTTACTCCATGAAAAAATTACTGCTCAACCTTACGGTAGAGAAAGGCATCCGAAGTAACCAAGGAAGTAATGAGGGCCTTCATGCTACCATTTTCGCGGTAAGCACGATAGGCATCCTGCAGTACAGGGCCGTCATTGATCGTTTCGTTTCGGCCCATCCAGAAACGGAAAGCGTGCCGGACAAACACCTGCTCGACGTGGTCGCTCTTGGCCAGCTTATCGATCATCTCGATGGCGTTCTTTACCGGACCATCCAAATTCGGATCGCCGCTATCGATGATTGCGCCAGAGGTATCCACGGGCTTGTTCAACTCGGTGGTGCGAAACAGGCCGGCATGGTTGTACATTTCAAAGGGCAAACCGAGTGGATCCATCTTTTCATGGCAAGTCCAGCAATAGGCTTCGCGGGTGACACGCATGCGTGAGCGCAACGTAGTGTTGGGCTCATCGGGCAGCATGGCGTCAACGGTGATGGGCACATCAGGTATTCCGCCCCCCAATAGCCGTTCGCGAACCCAGCGTCCGCGCAGAATCGCGTGGTTGTCCATGGCATCGGAATGCGAAACGAGCCAAGAAGGATGAGTCAGAAGGCCCAGGCGTTGTCCTTCCGGGGCCGTAGCCAATGTACGCTCGGGCTTCATGGAACCGTTTCCGAATGATCGTCGACTGACCCGAGCGAAGACTCTTGGTCCCGAAAGCTCGGCTTGCGTGACGTTGACAGAACCGATCTTCTTCTTTTTTTCCTGCTCCAGCTTCTTCTTGGCGGCGGCCAAGGACTTCCTCTTTTGCGTCAAGGTCTTGAGGATCCCTGTATATTCCCTCAAGGAAACCTCGGATACACCAAGATTTGCGCGAGTATTAAACTGGATGCCGGTCATCGTTTTACCGGCAGGGACTATGAGCTCCACTTGACCAATGGTCGGTTGGATTCTTTCAGAATGAGAACCGTTGTCCCAAATGGCCTTGAAGAAAATCGGGTTGGAACTTGAATCAGTCCGAGTAGCTTTGACTATTAATTTAGTCTTGGAGGCAATCGGCTTAGAGAACTTTTGCTCCAATGTTACAGCGCCTCGTTCCCCAACTACTTTCCCATTTGCAAGTTCGGTTTGGTTAAGGGTTCCTTTTTCTAACTCCCAGTGATCGGGCTCCTCAAAAGTCACCTTGGAAAAACTCCCGTTGACCAAAAGCTCAAGGGGAACCTGATCCCCTGAATTGTCCCGTAATTTGACTTCGAGGCCCTCAATTTCCTTTTCGAGATCCGCCACGACAGCCGTTTCCTTCTCCAGTTTTGCCTTCGCCTCTTTTTTTCGAATGAGTGTAGCGGCTTCTCGTTCCTCCTTGTTATTTTTCTTTCCAAAGTAGGTTTTATCATTGCCCGTGGCCACGACTTGTTGGGTAGTCAGGAGCTCCTTAAGAACGTCTTCGTCTTTTTGAATGATGAGCTCGATCAGACGGTCCGTGCTGGAGGTGGCATCGAACATCGCACGGTAGTGCGAGTTGCCGCGGGTGTTGACGCCGGTACGCGCAAGAGCGGCGTTGTCCTTGCAAATGTAGCCGCCGAGGTCGTAGTCGAAAAAGTCGCGAAAGAAGCGCAGTACGCGCGGCTTGCGGAGGCTGTCATCGGAAAGCATGCGGGTGATTTCGCGGTGAACATCATCGCGCGTGCGCATGCGGCCCTCGGCGATGGCCTTGCGGAGTTGGGCGTCGGGCTGGATGTAGCTGAGGGCGTGGTTGACGGCGAGGCCGAGCTCCCAGTCCTGCAGCATCACTCGACCGTGTTTGTCGGGCTTGCTGTTGGCGGCGAGCTCAGGGCGAAACAGCGCATCGCGATCGAGGAAAATGGCGGAGAGCCCCATAATCGCGCCGTCTTTCTTGCCGACCTTATCGATGGAGTTTTTTACGATCTGCAGGTAATCGGCGGCCTCTTTATCGGTCGGCGGACGGAAGGTTACGGCCTCAAAAAGAAAATCCACCGCCTCGCGCATGCGCTCGTCAGTGACGCCCTCTTCTTTCATCAAATCGTGAATGGGCGTCATTGGCCGAACGATCTTCGTGTTGTACACGATGGCGATCGGCGTGCCGCGAATGTCGCCCTTCGGCTTGATCTTGTCGTAGGTCTTGGGATCGTCGGTGATTTGTTCAGGGAAACCTATCAGGCTCTTCGGGCCGGAGGCCATGTAGCGCAAAATGTCTTCCGCCTTGCCGAGGATCTGCGTGGCTTCGGAGCTGTTGACGGTGTAAAAGTTCGGATAATTTTCGAGGCCATGCTTGCGTGCAGAGGAGAGCACGACCGGCACGCTCTTGACGGCGGTGGCGTAGGCGACGGTGCCGCCTTCCCAGCGGATGATGCGGTCGGTGCCGAAATAGAGTTTCAGTTCGCCGCCGTGATTGGT
>PBFV01000084.1 GCA_002718935.1 Verrucomicrobiales bacterium | reverse complement strand
TTGAGATTGAGCGGCGCAATGGAAATCGCTGGTCGGCTGAAGAATTTGAGGCGATGCGGGCGGTGGCTCGGTTTGCCCGCTCGGTGGTGGATGAGGGCGGTTTGGCAGATGTGAAGGGCGTGGGCATGAGCAGTCTGGCGCTAGAAAAGGATTTGTTTCGCAACCGCATGTACTTGTTGCGTGATGCGGAGCGGGAGCCGGGCGCTATATGGAAAATTCTTGAGGGCGATCCGGGTACCGTAGCCACCGGCTTAAGTTTTGCGCCGGCGACCACCGTGATGGCGCATTACACGCGGGCGGATATTGGTTTGGCACTGAATTGGGTAAAGCAGGGGTTGATCAAGTCTGGGGTGCCAATGGAAATTGTTCAGGAAGTGTTTGAGCCCTTGGGAGGGTTGAAGCGGACTGATTATCAGGAAGCATTTTTTGGCAAACCCTTGACGGATGAAGCGAGAGTAATGGTCGGTCGATGGAGCTTGAACAACAACGCAGCGGATGATGCAAAGGTGGAGGTATTGTATACTGAGGATGGGAGGTTTGTTTTACACGTTAAAAGGTCAGTGCCGAATGGGCCTCAAGTGGAATTTGTGGAACACGGCTATTGGAAGCTTGAGGATGGAATCGTGATCTCGGCTATTGCCAAAGTGGATGTCATCAAGGGAGAACGTAATATGTTTCCGCCAAACTGGACTATTTTGAAGCGCTTCAGAATTGGAAATATTGAGAAGGATGCCTTCAGCATCGAAATAATGGAGCCCATCCAGCTGAATAGACAACGTGGATTTCCCATGCCTCCAGGGGGGCCTACTGATGCTGAAGAAGAGGATATGGAAGAAGAGGAAGTTTTTCCCGAAGAAGATCTAGATCCTGAGGAAAGTTTTCCAAGAGAGGTTCGTCCTAGAAAATTACCGCCACCGTTCCCCCCGGCTCCTAAAAAAGACCGTGAGGCACCTCCTCTATTCAAAAAAGCACCGCCTGCACATGCACCTTTCAAAAAAGCGCGGACCGCACTTCCTCCCGCAAAGAAGCTGCGACCGGAACCATTTATTGAAGATGGACTGAGGAATGCTCCCGGCCCGGATGTTGGGGAAGATGGTGGGATCGAATTTGAACCGCCACGGCCGAAAACTGGCGTTAAATATGGTTGGATCAATGCGGAGGGAGGGATTGATTTTGAACCGCCACGGCCGAAAATTCGGTATAGCCATAAGCGTATTGCGGCATTCACATCTCCGCACATGGCCAAATACAATGGCGCGGATGCGATCAAGCCGGGCGAACTCCCCGCGGGGGTTATTCCCGAAGGGGACTTGGGTCCGCTGGATGAGTTCCTTAAGGAATATGGCGGAGAGTTGGGGGTTTTCCTCACTCTAGATACGGAAAACTCTTTGCCTTTCAAGCAAGGGCCGTTGACGTTGAAGCTGCCCCGACCGGGCATTGTATTGGTGGCCAAAAAATCTCCCGAGGCCACCCCTTTGGCCGATCATGTAGCGGAGTTTGGCGACATGGTGAAGCGTCAGGTGATCGAGGGGCAGCCAGTATTCACCTTTCAAATCCCCAAGGAAGAGTTGCCCATTCGCATGCCGTTGGAGCCCACATTATTTCAAATGGGCTCGCACGTGGTGTTAGTCTCGGATCTTGCTTTGGTAAAACAAGTGATGGCTGTTTACACGGGCAAAGCGCCGGGGCTGCGCGGCACGGCGGAGTTTGCGCGGCTCTCAGGCGGCATGAAGCTGGAAGGCCAGCAGCTGCAATTTGTCAGCCAACGCGCCGGCGCCACAGCGGCTTTGTTGAAACAACTGTTGCCGGTAATGATGGTCAAGGCCGAGATGCCCAAGGAAGCTCAGGATTTTTTGAAATCCATGACCGATCAACTCCTTCCCGAGGGAAGTGCCTCCGGTCACATCGCGGTACTGCGTCTAGACGACAAGGGACTGCTCTTTGAAGGCCGCGCCAGTGGGCAGGGTTATCGGGCGGCGGTGGGCCAATCCGCGCTGGTGCCGATCACTATGGCGCTCTCGGCGGCTTTGGGTGGGCAACAAGAAGAAGCCAACGAACCCAAGGCAAATTTTCCCCGCGAACCACGCCAACAAATACGCGAGTTGACATTAGGGCTGAAACTGCACCTTGAAGACAAGGGGGTATTGCAGGACATCACCAAATGGGCCGATACCATTTTGCCGGAGGTCGGCCAAAAGGGTTTGTACCGCTTACCCGGAGCCGCTGCGGGCACGACCAGCTACACGCTCAATGCTGGTTTGAGAAACATAAACGTGGTCGACATCAAGCCTGACACAGTATTGATCTTTCAAGCCAGCGGCCCGTGGAACCAAACTGGCGGTTTAGCAGAGGCTAAAAAGGCGGCTGCCGCTGGCGGGGGTATCTTGGTGGGTTTCGGCAATGGCGATGTCCGCCAAGTGCCGGTGGAGCGATTGGAACGCCTCAATTGGGGCAAGTGATCATACGCTGGGAAGGGATTAAGCTTGAGCAAAGCGCTCACAGGCTGATGATGCCCGCGTGGGGATTTCGGCCCGGCAATTCGAGGAGCTGCAGGAACGCGTGAGTGGCAAACGCCGCTCGGATGCGCCGGTTGCGGAAGCGGCCGATCACCAAATCATTCTCGGCGTGGATCCTTCGCTGCGCGGCACGGGGTACGGCGTAATCCAATTGAGCAAGGGAGATCCGGCAACTCTGGCGCAAGGGACGATCAAGTGCCCGGCGCGGTTGCGGCGTAGCGAATGCCTTGTGGCTATCTCGACCACGCTCCGTGATGTGATCCAAAAACATTCGCCAACGGCGTGTGCGATTGAAGGATTGTTTTACGCACAAAACCCCAAAACGGCGCTGACCATGGGCGAGGCGCGCGGGGCGGCTTTGGCAGTGTTGGCGGAAGCCGGGCTGGAGATCGTGGAGATCGCGCCGCGGAAGGTGAAGCAGTCCATTGTCGGCTACGGCAACGCCCAAAAACTGGCGGTGGCCAAGATGGTGCAGCGAATGCTGGCGCTGGAGGAGTTGCCGGCGCCAGACGCCTCCGATGCGCTGGCACTGGCGCTGACGTTTGCCCACTTGAACAAACGTTTTGCCATTGAGCCGGCCCAGAAAATATAAACGGCGCGCATGATTGGTTATCTACGAGGAACACTTGCCGAGGCGCTGCCCACGCAGGTGGTGGTGGAGGCGGCCGGCGTGGGGTATGAGGTTTTCATTCCGCTGTCATCCTTCGACAAACTGCCGGTGCCCGGCGGCGAAGTGAAACTGCTGACGCATCTTTCGATCCGTGATGATGCCCATGTGCTTTACGGGTTCATGACCGACGGTGAGCGCGATTTGTTTCGCCTGCTGATTCGCCATGTGAGCGGCATTGGGCCGAAGATTGCGTTGAATGTTTTGAGCGGCACCACGGCGGCTTCGCTGCGTGCGGCGGTCGCCGAAGGTGATGTCAAGGCGCTCTCGAGTATCAGTGGCGTGGGCAAAAAAACCGCGGAGCGAATCGTGGTTGAGCTGAAAGACAAGCTGGGCGATGAACCGGTGGAGCCCGGCTCCGCTTCCGCCAAGTCTGCCGATGACCAAAAGCTGGCTGATGCCGAGGCGGCCTTGATCGCGCTGGGCTCCAAGCCCAAGGACGCTCAGGAGGCCATTCGCGCGGCGGCGGCCATGCTGGGGCCGGACAAGCCTGTGGACGAATTGGTGCGCGCGGCATTGCAAAAGGGCAAATGAGCGCGAAGGCGGCGTCATCGCAGGTGGTTGAGCCGCATCGGCTGAAATGGCACGGGGAACTGGCGGTGGCCGGCGCGTGCACCCTCCTGCGCGGCCTGGCAGCGACGTGGCGTTTTCATTTTCTCGACGACGGCTGGGCGCGCGAAGTGGAACCCGGCCCGGTGATCTTCGCCGTGTGGCACAATCGTCTGGCATTAACGATGCCGATCCACCGCAACGTACTGCTCGGCCGGCAGCCGCACCGGAGGCTGGCCACCTTGGTGAGCGCGAGCAAGGACGGCGCGATGCTGGCGCGTTTCATGGAGCATTACGGCGTGCACCCGGTGCGCGGTTCCACGAGTCGGCGCGGACCGCAGGCACTGCTGGAAATGGCGCGAGTGGCGCGGCGCGGCTATGACCTTGCGGTGACGCCCGACGGCCCGCGTGGACCCAAGTATGAGGTGCAGCCGGGCGTAGTCCAGTTGGCGCGGGTGTCAGGGCACCCGATTGTGCCGGTGAGCGCGCAGATATTTTCCCGGAAAGAGCTGCGCAGCTGGGATGCGTTTCAGGTGCCGTTGCCGTTTGCGCGGTGCGAAATTCAAGTGGGCGAATCCGTGCGGGTAGCGCGTGATGCGGACGAGGCTGTTTTGGAAGAGGCGCGCGCTACTGTGGAACGGCGGCTGCGCGACTTGACGATCGATTAATCTTTTGCCGGGTGTGCCGTGCTGGCGCGGTACTCGGCCGCCTTTTCCTGAACGGAAAGCACATAGTCCTTCGTGGCCGGATAGTCGATCCGCTCGATAAACTGCGTGCTGCTATTGGTGTCCTTGGCCCACTCACGCGCTTTGCCGGGGCCGGCATTGTAGGCGGCCAGCGCGAAGGGCAGCGGGTTGTCTGGGTGCGGCGCGCGTTTCAGCCATTTTTTCAAATACCACGTGCCGGCCAGCACGTTGCTCTTGGCATTGATCAGGTGCCCGTGATGAAAGTTCCTAATTTTCTCCGCCTTGGCCCATTCGTTGGCGGCGGCGTCCCGAATCTGCATGAGGCCCAGTTCACCGGCCGCGCCACGGGCATCTTCCTTGAACCGGCTCTCGCGCCAAATCACAGCCTTGATGACGGCCGGATCCATCTCATAAATGCCGCCAGCGGCCTGGATAATTTCGTCATGGCTTTGCGAATGCCGCGCTTGCCACCACCAAACGCCGCCGCTGCCGATAGCCGCAATCGCAATGGCGATTGGCAACCAGGGGCGGGACTTCGACTTCATGCGCCCGTTTTAGGCGAATGTCTTGGAGGCGTCGAGGTCTGTTAATTCATTAGTCTTTCACCGGTGGAACGGGACCGCGAGGGTGGGGCGTGGTCGCGCGTGTCACATTGGAAATCGCCCTGCGTAGGGAGTTTGACTACCTGATCCCGCCTGAACTGGAAGGCCGGGTGGAGGTGGGCACGCGTGTGAAGGTGCCTTTCGGCCACCGACAGGTGCTCGGGTGCGTGACCGGTTTGGCTGAACAATCGGATTACGACGCACTTAAGCCCATCGCCAAAATCATTGGCGCGCAGTCGCTGGTGACACCGCGAGTGCTCGAATTGGCCCGCTGGATTGCCGAGTATTATTGCTGCGCAACGGAGACCGCCCTCAAGAGTGTGCTGCCCGATGCGGTGCGCAAGGAGCAGGAAGGCTGGCGCGAACGGCTTCACGTGCGGCTGTTGCCGGGCGATGACGGCGTGGGTGAACTGACCAAACGCCAGCTGGAGGTCTATCAGGTGATCGAGGAAAACCGCTCGTTGCCGTTGCAGGAGCTGTTGCAAATTACCGGCACAACCGCGCCAACCGTCCGCAAGCTCGAGGACAAGGGCTTGATTGAAATTGCCCCGCAAATTTCTGAGCGCGATCCCTATGCCAATGAGGAGATCGTGCCTACCCAGCCCCTGACGCTCAACGCCGAACAAGCGGTGGCGTTGGAGGCGATTAATGATCAGCCGGGAAAATTTTTCCTGTTGCACGGCGTGACCGGCAGTGGAAAGACAGAGGTTTACTTGCAGGCAATTGCGGCGGCGTTGGAGCAGGGCAAGGGAGCGATTGTGCTGGTGCCGGAGATTTCGCTGACGCCTCAGACGGTGGAGCGTTTCAAGGCGCGGTTCAGCTCGGGGCCGCTCAAGACTCTGGTAGCGGTATTGCACAGTCATCTCTCGGCCGGCGAACGGCACGACGAATGGCACAAGATCCGGCAGGGCCGCGCGAAGATCGTGATCGGCGCGCGCTCGGCAATTTTTGCGCCGGTGGAACCGCTCGGTTTGATCATTGTGGATGAGGAGCACGAGCATTCCTATAAGCAGGAGGAATCGCCCCGCTACCACGCGCGTGATGTGGCGGTAGTGCGCGGCCAGCGCGAGGGCGCCACGGTCGTGCTGGGCTCGGCCACTCCCTCAATGGAGAGTTATCACAACGCGCAGCGCGGCCGGTATCAATTGCTGGAAATGCCCTCGCGCGCGGACGATAAACAGATGCCGCTGGTGCGCGTGCAGGATATGCGCACGGAGAAATCCAAGGGTGATCAGGGTCCGCCAATTTTTTCGCAGCGACTGAAAGAAGCAATTCACAACCGGCTGGAGCAGGGCGAGCAGACGATCTTGTTCCTAAACCGGCGTGGGTTTGCCACCTCAATGCAGTGTCCGGATTGTGGGTTCGTGGCTGAGTGCCCAAACTGTAGCCTTTCGCTTACGTACCATCGGCGGGAGCAGTTTTTGCGCTGCCACGTGTGTGGGCATGGTACGGCGGCGCCGCGGCGGTGTCCGGGCGAACGCTGCGGCTCGCCCAAAATCCGCTTTCACGGGCTGGGTACGGAGAAGGTGGAGGATGTGCTGCGCAAACTCTTCCCACGCGCGAATGTCACCCGCATGGATTCGGATGCGCTCAAGCGTAAGGATGATTACCGGCGCATCCTCGGCGACTTTCGGCGGGGTAAAATCGACATCCTCGTGGGCACCCAAATGATTGCCAAGGGCTTGCACTTTCCTCGCGTGACGCTGGTTGGCATCGTGTATGCCGATACCGGTTTGCATCTGGCAGATTTCCGTGCAGGCGAACGCACTTTTCAGCTACTCACTCAAGTGGCCGGACGTGCCGGCCGCGGCGAGGTGGAGGGAGAGGTGGTGGTGCAGACTTTTTCACCGGTACACCCGGCGATCCAGTTTTCTCGCCGGCACGATTATGAAGGCTACTTCGAGGCCGAAATGGAGTTTCGCGAGCAACTGCGGTATCCGCCCTTTACTCGAGCTGCCATTCTCACGTTGCGTGGGCGCAGTGAGGAGAAAGTTTCGTTCTCGGCCGAGCACGTCAAAAAACAGATCGAACCGGTGACCGATACGATCACTGATTTGCAAATCTCCGGCCCGGCCCCGGCCCCCCTTTTGCGGGCGGAGACATTTTATCGCTACCAACTCATGCTGCGCACCGGCCGCATGAGCGAATTGAGTCGGCAACTGGCTGTTATTGCGGCCGGCTTGAGCTTTCCCGATGACGTGACCTTGACCATCGACATTGATCCCGTGAACCTTCTGTAATGGCCGACGCGCAAACCCAACTCAGCGTGCTGCTGCTCATCCCCGCTTACAACGAGGAAGAACGCATCGGGCCTGTGTTGCGCGATTACGCTAAGTATTTTCGGGAACATTACAAAGGCGAATTCCGTGCGGTGGTAGTGCTTAACGGCTGCCGCGATGACACACTGGGCGTTGTTGAGAAAGTGGCCGAGGAGTTTCAGGAAATTGAGCCGCTCAATTTCGAGGAACCAATCGGCAAGGGCGGCGCCTTGATCGAGGGATTCAAAAAGGCGACCGAAGCTGAGGCGGTGTTGACCGGCTACGTGGATGCCGACGGCGCCACTCCAGCCAAGGCGTTTCATGAGCTGATCAAGCATTGTGCAGCCGGCGAGGCCGATTGCGTGATCGGCTCGCGCTGGCTGCCCGGTTCCGTGTTGCACCAGAGCCAAACCAAGCTACGGCGAGTGTTCAGCCGCGGCTTTCACACTATTGTTGAGCTGCTCTTTTGGCTGGGCATCGCCGATACGCAATGTCCCGCCAAGCTCGTGCGGCGCAAGGCGTTGGAGGAGATTCTTGAGAGCCTGCGTATCGCGGATTTGGCGTTTGATGTGAACCTGCTCGTGTCGCTCAAGCAACGCGGCTACACGATCAAGGAAGTACCCATCGAATGGACCGACCAGCTGGGCTCCAAGGTGACCGCTAACCTGTGGCGCGTGTCGTTAGTGATGTTTCTCTCGGTCGTGCGCTTGCGTCTGGTGCACTCGCCATTTTACAACTGGCTGCGACCGTTGCGCCCGCTGGAAACGTGGCTCTATCTCCGCCTCAATGCGCCTCCGCCTCGTCCGGCAAAGGATTCTCATCCGGCGGAGTCTGAGCCCGCCGAAGCTTCTCCTCCTGATTCACCACCCAAGTGAGGATTACTGTCGAGGCGAGGAAACACAAATTGCCCATGCCGATTAGCTGGACCATCGAAATGTGCGCGTGCACATTAAATTCGGAGGCAGTTTGATCGGCAATCTGCGGCCCGACAAACCACAGCATCCCGCCGTAAATAACCGGTACTCCCAGCAGTAGATACACGCTGTTGGATTTGCATCGGGCGAGGATGTTGTTTACCAGCACGGCCGTTAGCGCCAACGGAGCCATGGCGGCGATGAACCACGGTACCAGCGGCGTGGCTTTCAAAAACGACTCGTCATAAACCATACGCAAGGGCAGATCGGGCACCGTTACTCCCAAAATGATTGCTACTGCACAAAGGCCGGCAGTCAGCAGCAGGGTGAACCGCAGGACGTCCGTGGGCTTTTGTTCCGCTTGGCTCTTTACAATCTTGGGAAACATGACCGCCACCATGGGGCCAACGAAAAAAATCAGCGCGCGGCCAATCATCCCCGCGGCCGCGTAGTATCCGGTTTGTGATTCATCAAAAAAACGCTGCACCACCACCATGTCCACGCTCATCATGAAAATCACTGTGCCGCCGCCGATGGATAACGGCAGAAATCGTTTGGTTAAGTCGCGCCAGTCAATTCGGGTTACCGAAGGCAGCCATTCGGCGGGTTCCAGCCGCGGCAGTTTGGCGGTGCTGAGGGCCATGCCGAAGGCCAGCACGTAACCCGCAGCCACGGCGATCATGCCGTTGATAGCCGTTTCATCATGCGTTCGGATCAAACCCGCCATGGCCGCCAGCCGCAAAACGCCTAGGGACAGCAACGCCCAGCCCAGCCACAAAAAATTCTGCCGCCCCTGCAACACCCCGAACATCATCGGCATGAGCAGCGCGAATATTCCGGCACACAACGTAAGGGCCAGCACCCACCAAGAGGGCAGGCTCAAGGCGTTAACCAGCGACTCTCCGTTGAGCCGGGCCACGATGAACACCATCACGGCTAGCGCCAAAACGACCAAGGTAATGGCCCATTGCTCGCGCGCCATGCGAAAGTCGTCTGCCTCAGTTTTCCGTTGAGCGGCCTTCACCGCGAACACCGCCTGCAGGCCGATGGCCGGGATGGCGATGAGGTTGAGCAATTGCAGCATTGCCGTGAAACCGCCGTATTCCTCTTTCGGCATGTCTTTGGCAAAAATATGTGCCGCGAATGAGGCCGCGCCGCCGATGGCGGTGGCAATGGCCATCCAGCCGCTTTGGCGCAGGAAGCTGGCTTTGGTATCCTCGCTCATGGCTGGACGCGCAGAAATCGGGTGACGATGGCGGTGGCCTGATCGAGCTGCTTCAGGTCGAGCCATTCGTCGGCGGTGTGGGCTTGGGCGATGTTGCCGGGACCAAACACAATGGCCGGGGTGCCGCCGCTGGCAATGGGGGCGGCGTCGGTGAAGTAATGCACGCCCAAAGTTTTGCGGCGGCGCGAGGACCGGAGGAATTCCTGCACAATGGGCAGGTTGGGATCTGTCTCCAGCGCGGGGCTGTCTACGCCCTTGAGGTCGGTGTAGGTTGCCTTGAGGCCGTGTTTCTTGAGCAGTGTGCGGATCTCCCGCCAAACTCCGGCGGCGGTTTCGCCGGGAAGGGTACGACGGTCGATATCGATCCAAGCATCGTCCGGCACGATATTCGGCTGGGTGCCGCCGTGCATCAAGCCAACATTGCAGGTGGGGCTACCGAGTAGGGGATGTGACTGCAGGCGAAGCTGCTTGGCGTATTCAGTTTCAAGCACATCCACCACACGGGCCATGGTGTGCACGGCGTTCTTGCCGAGATGCGGAGTGGCCCCATGCGCAGCCTTGCCTTGCGCGTGCAGTCGCCACCACAGGTCGCCTTTGTGGGCGGTGACGGTTTGCAACAGAGTGGGTTCACCGGCGACAGCCAGGTCGCCCTTGGGGCCGGCCTGCGCAAACTTGCGTGAGCCGGCCTGGTTGCATTCCTCATCCACGAGGCCGACGAACAAAATCTCCGTTTGCTGCGGCCGCCGGCCGCTCTTGGCTACATCGCAAAGCGATTGAAAGAAAGCGGACATGCTACCCTTGGTGTCGCACGCGCCCCGCCCGTGCAGGCGGCCATTCTTGATCACCGGCTTAAACTGATTCGCCTCCGCAGGCACAACATCCATGTGCGGGGCAAGGATGATGCGGCGCTGCGCTTTGCCGCTCGGCGTGAGTCGCACAAGCAGGTTCTTGCGTCCGGGCAAAACCGGCTGGCGTCGGAAATCCAGACCGGCTTGGAGGGCGCGATCGATCAGCAACTCGGCCACCCGCTCCTCGCCGCTGACAACAGGATCATCGACGAATGCCGGATTGATGCTGGGGCGGGCTACCAGTTCGCGAAGCAGTTTGGTGACGGCGTTCATGCATTTTTGCGGCCAACAAGATTCGTGTAACGGCGGCCTTGATGGCGGGCGATGAGATCCGCGTCGTCGGTCAATTCCGCCAGCGAACCGTCCGGCCGCAATTCATGCAACGTGAGGCCCAGCTCGCGCAGTGTCTGCAAAAAATCATTCGCATCGCCACCGGCCTCGGCAATGCCCTGCGGCCAGAACTCGGTGAGCAATGTGAGCGTGGGGGAGGCGGTGATGATCTCCCGCAGACCGGCGATTACCTTGGGTTCATAACCCTGCACATCGATCTTGATGAGATCGACGGCGTTTATTTTATTTTCCCGCAGTAACGCATCCAGTGGCCGGGCCTCCACCTCCACCTGCGGCCGATCTTCGCTGGAGGCATAGAGGCGATTGTCACCGCGGTTGTCAGCCGAAATATGGAGTGGCAGCGTGGCCGGCGCATCCGAGGCGGCCACCTCAAACGATTGGACATTGCCGACGGCATTGGCGGCGATGGTTTGCTCCAGATATCGGTAGCTGTCCGGATCGGGCTCGATGGCGATCACGCGGCCATTGGGGCCAACGGCGCGCGTGGCAAGGGCGGTGTAGTAACCGATGTTGGCGCCCACATCGAGAAAGGTCATGCCATCGCGGCAGGCCGTTTCAAA
This sequence comes from Verrucomicrobiales bacterium, assembly GCA_002718935.1. Taxonomy (GTDB): domain Bacteria; phylum Verrucomicrobiota; class Verrucomicrobiia; order Limisphaerales; family UBA1100; genus UBA1100. The sequence goes on along the minus strand of PBFV01000084.1, from coordinate 15,882 downwards.
AAAACGCGTCTCGGCCTTTTCATACACGCCAAAACGCAACGCGCCACTGACGACGGGATCATGGGGATTGAGCACCACGGTAGCGTCGCCGAACTGCAGTTCCTTGGGGAGGAGCTGGCGAATGGTCCAGTTCGTAATCTGCCGCAAGGGCCACGGGCGGAGCAGATAACAGTAAACGAACTCGGCGAGCATAGCCAACGCACGCAAGGTAGCCTCGATTTGGGAGACTGTCGAGAATGGCCATAAGCCGTGAATGACTTGTGAATTACCTCCACTTGCGGCAGACGCGATCGTGCGGATACTCCCGCGCATGCCCGATAACGAGTTGCTTGAACTGGAAATCCCCCAATTTGAAAAAGTGAAAAGCGGCAAGGTCCGCGAGGTGTTTGACATGGGCGAGAGCTACCTGTTTGTCGCCTCGGATCGCGTCAGTGCTTTTGACGTGGTGCTGCCCAACGGCATCCCGCGCAAGGGCGAGGTGCTCACGCAGATTTCACATTTTTGGTTCGATCGCTTTGAGGATCAGGTGCCGAACCATCGCATCAAGGATGGTTTACCCGAGGATCTGGCGCATCTCGCCCCGCGCAGCATGGTGGTGAAAAAGGCCAAGCCACTCGCCATCGAGTGCATCGTGCGCGGCTACATTACCGGCAGTGGCTGGAAGGAGTATCTGAAACAGGGTACCGTCTGCGACATCCCGCTGCCCGAGGGCCTGCTGGAATCCGCCGAGCTGGAGGAGCCGCTCTTCACGCCGAGCACCAAGGCCGACGAGGGGCACGACGAGAATATTTCGTTCGAGAAGGCTGTGGAGATTGTCGGTCAGGAAACCGCCGACAAGGTGCGCGACCTTAGCCTCAAGATTTACACCGAGGCCCGCAATTATGCCCGCGAACGCGGCATCATCATTGCCGATACCAAGTTCGAATTCGGCGAATTGGATGGCGAACTGATCCTCATCGACGAAGTGCTCACCCCGGACAGCTCCCGCTTTTGGCCGTTGGATGAGTATGAGCCCGGCCGTGGTCAATTCTCCTTCGACAAGCAATACGTCCGCGATTACCTCGAGACTCTGGACTGGGACAAAACCCCGCCGGGACCGGCTCTGCCGGATGATCTGGTGGAGCGCTCCCAGGCCCGTTACCTCGAGGCCTATGAGCGGCTCACCGGCCAGGCGCTGTGAACGCCGCGGTCGACGATTTCCTGCAACACATCCGCCTCGAAAAAGGGCAGTCTGCTCAGACGCAAAAAACCTACGCGGCGATGTTGGCGCGCTTCGTGGGTTGGGCGGAAGGACAGGGGATCGCCGATTGGGACAGCGTACAGCGAAAGCACCTCACGGAATTCCTTCGCGGTGAACGCAATCGCAAGCCCGAAGGCAAGGCGCACGAGGAGAAAACTCAGCTCAGCCCGGAATCCATTTACCTGCAGATTGCCGCCCTGCGGGCCTTTTACAAATATGCCTCCAGCGAGCGCCTCGTGTCGGCGGACATCGCTGAAAACCTAACCCTCCCACGCCGGTGGAAGCGCCTGCCGAAAGCGTTGGTAGACACGGATATTGAAAAGCTGCTTACTCCGCCACCAACCGCCACGCCCACCGAAATGTGCACCACGGCCATTCTTGAGTTGGCCTATGCCTGTGGATTACGCCTTGCGGAATTGCGCGCATTGCGGCTTGAGCAGCTGCACTTGGAGGACGGTTTCATCACTGTCATCGGCAAGGGAAACAAGGAACGCGTGGTGCCAATCGGCCGCAAGGCCATTGAGGCGTTGACGGCGTATCTGGATAGCGGCCGGCCGGCCCTGGTGAAGCCCCGGACGCCGGCCGCTGTTTTTCTCAATCAACGCGGCACGGCCTTCGCGCAGTCGACACTTTGGGCGCGCATCAAGGGCCGCGCGGCGCGGGCCGGCATCAAGCGCAACCTTACGCCTCACATGTTGCGCCACAGCTTTGCCACGCATTTGCTGGAGAACGGGGCTGACCTCCGCGTCATTCAGGAACTCCTTGGCCATGCGAGCATCAGCACCACGGAGATTTACACACACGTGGCCGGCAGTCGCCTGCGGGAGGTGCACGACCAATTTCATCCCCGCAATTAGCGCCACAAAAAAAGGCAGGCCGTTCGGCCTGCCCTGGTTGTGTCGTACGGACGCTTACGAATCTTTCTTTGGCTTCTTTTTGCGCTCAGGCTTTTTGGTGCGCACGTTGATGGTCACCGCCGTGTCCGACTGGCCCTCAGCACGCTTGGCGCGGCCGCCCACGAACATTCCGGCTTTGATGTCCGCCAGCTTGGTGGCCTTGCCGTCGAGCGTGAGCTTGGCTTCTTTGCCCACGGCGAACACGCGGTCCGGCTTGCCCTTGGCGCCTTTCAGCGAGATGGTGCCTTTCTCGGCATCCACGGATTTGATCAAGCCGCGAAAAGGAAAAAAGCCATTCTTCTTTTTCGCGGGCTTATTGACCTCCGGTTTTTTGTCTTCGGCCTGAACCGGGGTCGCAACGAATAACCCGCCCAATACGAGGGCGGCCGACAGGAGAGATACGATCGTTTTCATGTAATTGGGGGTACCCACACAAATTAGCACGGCGACCGTTTCTCGCAAGCAGTTCAAAGTAGAAAATTAATTTTTAAGAATACAATATTTTACTGTTTCGGCTGTTTTTCGCTAAAACCCGAAAAATGCCCGCCAAAAAAAGGCTTTTCCGGTTCGCCAGCCGTAAATCGCCGTGTTTTACTGGGCCCATGATTTTCCGCTGCTGGGCTCTTTTGTTTAGCGCTGCTGCTGCGCTGGCGGCGCCGTGGCAAATGCATGTCATCGACAACACTTCCCGCGGGGCAGACGGGGTGCGGTTGGCGGATATCGATGGCGATGGTCGGCCGGATATTGCCACCGGCTGGGAGGAAGGCGGGGGGATTCGTGCGTATTTGCATCCCGGCAAAGCCAAGGTGAAAACGCGCTGGCCAATGATTGAAGCGGGCAAAGTGCGGTCGCCGGAGGATGCGGTGTTTGCCGATCTGGATGGCGATGGCGATGCGGATATTGTCAGCAGTAGTGAAGGACGGACGCGCACCGTTCATTTTCACTGGTCGCCGCGCAATGACCCGCAACGGGAGGTGTTGCCGTGGCGTACGGAAGCGGTGCCGGTGACGGCCGGTAAACAATCTTGGATGTTTGCCGTGCCAATGAACATCGATGAGAAGGGCATTGACCTCGTGCTCGGCTCCAAAGGCGCCGGTGCCGCCATTGGCTGGTTGCGGTCGCCGAAGAATCCGCGCGATATGAATGGGTGGCGCTATCATTCATGGTACCATGCCGGCTGGATTATGAGCCTGATCCGGCATGACATGGACGGCGATGGTGATCTTGATGTGCTTGCTTCAGATCGGCGGAGCCGCACGCCCGGGGTTTTGTGGCTGGAGAATCCCGGTGCCAAGGCCATGCAGGAAAATCCAAGCCGGAAATGGGCAGCTCATCACATTGGTGCGCTGGGGCGTGAAGTGATGTTTATCACCATTGGCAAGGGCGACATCATTCACGCGGCCGTTCGGCCCCATCGCATTTATGTGCTGAGTCCCGGCAAAGATCGTCGCCAACCTTGGGCGGAGAAGGTGATTAATTTTTCATCGGAACAATTCGGCACCGCCAAGGCCGCCCGCGCCGCGGATCTTGATGGGGATGGGAAACTGGAGATTGCCGTGACCTGCGAAGCCGCCAATGGCGCGAAGAGCGGGGCGTTTTTTTTGAAACAGGTGGGCGACCGTTGGGAGCCGCGCGATATCGGCGGTCCGAAGGGGCTGAAATACGACCGCATAGAGTTGGTGGATTTGGACGGTGATGGTGACCTCGATTTGCTGACCTGTGAGGAGCGTGATTTCAACGCCGTGTTGTGGTACGAAAACCCGCACCGATGAAGATCACCGACATTGAATGCCGCGTACTGCTGGTGCCGGATTTGCGGCAGGATATCACCTCCTCGGCGCAGGACGACATTGTCGTGCTGGTGCACACCGATGAAGGCATCACTGGCATTGGCGAGAGCGATGTGAACCCGTGGATGGCCCGCGCCTGTATCGAGGCGCCCGGCACGCACACGATGGGGCTAGGCCTCAAGGAGATGCTCATCGGCGAAAACCCTGTGGACACCGAGCGGCTGTGGGAAAAGCTATACGTGGGCAGCTGCATGAACGGTCGGCGTGGAGCGGTCATCCATGCCATGGGTGCGATCGACATGGCCTTGTGGGATATCCGCGGCAAAGCCGCCGGAGTGCCGTGCTATCAATTGATGGGTGAAAGCCCGCGCACCGCGATTCAACCGTACGCTTCATTGCAGCCCAACGGCGAAAGCTATGAGGAATACAAGGCCTCACTGGTGGAGTGGGTCTTGCGGGCAAAAGAGCTGGGCTTTCACGCCGCCAAACTGGAGGTCACCCTCAGTGGCCCCTACAACCACAGCGGCCTAGATGAACCGGATGAAAAAGTCACCGAAACTGTCGCCGCCTGTCGCGCGGCAGTGGGCGGGGATTTCACGCTCATGGTGGATGTGCAATACGCCTGGCCGGATGCGGACACAGCGTTGCGTACGCTGCGCGATTGGGAAGAGCTGGACATTTACTTTATTGAAACGCCGTTGCCGGTGGATGACCTCGAAGGTATGGCGCGGCTGGCGGCGGAATCGCCGGTGGATACAGCCGCCGGTGAATGGCTCTCCACACGACATGAGTTTGCGGACCTACTGGACCGCGGCGGCGTGCATGTGGCGCAGCCGGATGTCGGCCGGGTGGGCGGCATTACCGAGGCCCTGCGCGTGTGCGACATGGCTGCTGAGCGCGGTCGGCGCATTGTGCCGCACTGCTGGAAAACCGGTATCGGCATCGCTGCCTCCGCGCACTTGGCCGCCGTCACGCCGCATTGTCCGTTTATCGAATTTCTGCCCGCGGAACTGACCGATTCCCAGCTGCGCCAGCATCTCGTGCAGGAAGATCTGCAGATCGTCGACGGCGAAGTGCGCGTGCCGGATCAGCCCGGCTTGGGCATCGAGCTGGACATGGATGCACTGCGCCGTTTCGAGCAGGATTGACCGGTTCAGGGGGTTGCGCGCGCGCGGTCAATCTGCCAACCTCAACCCATGAAACGCCTTTTCCATTCCCTCATACTCGTTTCGTTTGCCGCGCCGGCCGCCGAAAAAGTCACGCTTTGCCGCGGTCATTGGCATTCCGAGGCCGACGCCGTGAAACAGCTCGCGCGGATGGCGGCCACCTACAGCAATCTTGGTGAATGGAAAGCGCGCGCCTCGTCGGTGCGTCAGCAAATTCTCACCGGCTCCAAGCTCAGCCCCTTGACCAAGCGCACCCCGCTCAATCCCATCATCAAAAACAAGCGCACCTACAAAGGCTACACCGTGGAGGCGGCGGTATTCGAGGCACGTCCCGGTTACTTTGTGTATGGCAACCTGTATCGGCCGCTGGGCTTCAAGGGCAAACGCCCGGGCATCCTTTGCCCCCACGGCCACGCCCGCAAAAACGAAGCGCACGGTGGCGGCCGGCTGCGTCCGGATCAGCAGAACCGCTGCGCGACCCTCGCGCGCATGGGTGCGGTGGTGTTTTCGTACGACATGATCGGCTATGGAGACTCGGAGCATTTGGGCTGGCGACACAATCATCCGCAGGCACTCACGTTGCAAACTTGGAGCAGCGTGCGGGCGGTCGATTTTCTGGAGACGTTGCCGGAGGTGGACAAGAAACGGATCGGCGTGACGGGTTGTTCAGGTGGCGGCACTCAGACATTTTTGCTGACGGCCATTGACGATCGCGTGGCGGTGAGCGTGCCGGTGGTGATGGTTTCCGCGCATTTCTTTGGCGGCTGCCATTGCGAGAGCGGCATGCCCATTCACAAGACGAGCAAGCTGGAGACGAACAACGCCGAGATCGCCGCGCTCGCCGCGCCGCGCCCGATGAAGCTCATCTCCGTGGGCGGCGACTGGACGAAGAACAACCCCAAAGTGGAGTACCCTTACGCGCAGGGCATTTACAAATACTTCGGCGCGCTGGACAAAGTGGCCAACACGCATTTCCCGAAGGAGAAGCACGGCTACGAATTCATCAAGCGGCAGGCGATGTATCCCTTCATGGTGAAGCACCTCGGGCTGGATCCGAAGGGTGTGCTCGATAAAAAGACCGGCGTGTACGACGAGACCGGCAACACCATCGAGACCAGCGAACAGCAGCGCACTTTCAAGACGCTGGCTGAGATGCCGAAGCACGCGCTCAAGCCCGGCTCAGCGGTGTCGTTCAAGTAACGCCCCATGAGCGGGATCATCGGCCACTCGATGTATGCGCTGCTGGGCCTCCGCGCGGCGGCGGCGCGGGAAGTGCCTTTGGCGCATCTGGCCGCGCGGCATCTGCCCAGTTACCTTTGCGGCGCGTATCTCGGTGCGGATGTCGGCACGGTTCCGGCGGCGACCTGTGTGGATACCGACACGCACGTGGGCTACGGCGCCCAACGTTTTGCGAAAAGTCCGATCACCGGTGGTGCAGTCAAGCCGTGGGTTTTATCGATGGGAGTGGAGCAATTCACGCCGCGCCAAATCCATGACCTGTTGTATGGCCGCGCGCACATTGCCTTCGGCTGGGCAGTCAAGGATAGGCCGCTGGAAGTGCCGTGGGAAAAGCTGCCCGAATATTTTGCCGAGGTGCTGCAGGATGCGCAGGAATTGCATGGCCCCAGCGAACGGCAGCTTGCCTATGCGCTGGGCTGGATGACGCACGTGATAGGCGACGGCCTAATCAAATCCGTGGCACCCGGCGTGGATCTGCATTTGCTCGATGGCAAATACACGCCGGCCAATCGGCCGATTCAGGATTTGGTGACGTTTCACGAGGTTGGCATCAAGGATTTGAAGCTCGATTGGCCGTCGCTCCTGAGCGATATGGTCGATGCCCCGATCGAGCCCCTGCAAGCGCACTACATGCGCGTGGGCAAAGCCCGTGGTCAATTGGCGAAGACTTTTCATCGCGGTTGGGAGCCGGGATTGCAATTGCTGCTGCTGGAAGTGATGGCTGTTAACCGCCGTTACCAACGCGTCCGCAATGGTCGGATCCTCAAGCAACTGGCGTTGCGCAAGACGGCCAAAGGGCTGCAATGCGATCCGATCCTCAGCGATCGGGCAAAGGGCCTGCAGTACACCGAAATGATGGCGTTGGCGGAGAAGGCGAATTTCCGCCACGCGTTGTGGCAAATGGGCGAAGCGATTGCAAAAACGTTTGCCGAGGTGCAGCGCTTGGCACCGGAGATAGCCGGTGGAGATCGGTTGGATCGGCCGAGTTGGGATGACTTGACCCGGCAATGGCGCCGGCGTTAAAGGCTGCGACGGAGCATTTTAGCTTTGGCGGCGTCTAATGAAACAGGGACTCAACGAAGGAAAACCATGAAACAATTGATTACATTGATCTTGGCGTGCGCCGGGCCGTTGGCTTGGGCGGACGACGCGAAGAAACCGAAATTCAAAAAAGCCAAGGTCGAGAAGCCGCAAATTGAAGTTTGTTTTGTGCTGGATACCACCGGGTCGATGGGCGGTCTGATTGCCGGCGCAAAAGAAAAAATTTGGAGCATGGCCAATGAAATGATCTCGGCCAAGCCCACGCCGGATATTCGCATTGGGCTGGTGGCCTACCGTGACCGGACCGATGAGTACGTGACCAAGATTCACGAGTTGAGCGCGGACATCGATGACATTTACGCGAAGCTAATGGCTTTCAAGGCAGCCGGCGGCGGTGACACGCCGGAGTCGGTCAATCAGGCGCTCAATGAGGCGGTCACAAAGCTGGACTGGAGCAAGAGCAAGAAGGTGCTCAAGGTGATTTTCCTCGTGGGCGACGCGCCGCCGCAAATGAAATACAAGCAGGACGTGAAGTACCCCACCAGCTGCGAACTGGCGGTAAAGAAGGACATCATCATCAACACCATCCAATGTGGCAACATGCCGTCGACCACGCCGATTTGGCAGGAGATCGCCCGCAAGGCGGAAGGCAAGTTTGCCCGCATTTTACAAAGCGGCGGTGTGATGGCGATTGCCACGCCGTTTGACAAAGAGATCGCCGCCTGCAATGCGCGGCTGGGCCTGACGGTTTGTGCGTATGGCGATGAGCGGGCGCGGCGCTTTGCCACGGGTAAAACAGCACTGGCGGCGCGCGCCACGGTGACCGCGGCGGCAGATCGGGCGGAGTATTTGTCAAAGTCCATCAAGGAAGGCGAGGAGATCGCCGAGGTAATCAGCGGCGGCGGTGACCTGACCGGGTTGTTGGCGAACAAGAAGATGGAGCTTAAGGATGTGGACGAGAAAAAGCTTCCTGAAAAAATTCGTAAAATGAAACCGAAGGAGCGGGAGGCTTATTTCGCCAAACAAATTGCCGAGCGCAAAAAGGCGCAGGCGGAGTTGAACGCGTTGCTCAAGAAACGCAGCGAGTTCATCATCGCTAAAAAGGCCGAATTAAAAAAAGCCGGCAAAGTCGACGGCTTTGACGAGCAGGTCAACGGTTTCATCCGCGAACAAGCGGCCAAAAAGGGTTTCAAATACGAAAAGGCCGAGCCCAAGCCGGAGAAAAAATAAATCGGCGCATCAATCACAAGAAGGGCGAGCTGAAGCTCGCCCTTTTTTGTGCCGTTATTCCTCGATGCGGTAGATCGCCTTGTCCGTGCGCAGGATCATTGCGTTTCCATCCACCGCAGCACTGGCCATGTGCTGACCCTTGAGCTGGTTTTTGGCGAGCACCTTGAATTCCTTGCCGGCCTGCAGCACGGTGGTGACGCCCTCACGGCTGTGGAAATAAATTTTGCCGTTGGCGTGCAGCGGTGAGGCAGAGTAATTGCCGCCAATGCGTTCCACCCAATGGCGTTCGCCGGTGAGTGCATCAAGACAGGTAACCAACCCGCCGCTCTCGGTGATGAAGTACAGCTCCTTGCCCACCAGCAGCGGCGACGGTTGCGTGGAAACGCCGCGTGTATAGCTCCACGCAATGTCCGGCTTGGCGGTTTTCTCGTAGCGAACGGCCAGCAGCTTGGCACGCATGTAGCCGGTGCTCATGAAAATCATCCCGTGTCCGGTAACGGGTCGCGGTACGAGCGAAAAACCGAGGCCGCCGTATTCCACCTTCCACAGCTCCTTGCCGTCGGCGGGATTGTAGGCGTACAGCCAATTGGAGCCAGGCGAAAGCAGCACCGGTTTTCCGTCCACCTCGCGCAGCACGGGGGTGCCATAGGATTTTTTGAGCTGCGGGTTGTCGTGCATTTTTCCACTACGTTTGGTGCGCCAGTGTTCCTTGCCGGTGGCCTTGTCCAGCGCGACGACAAATTGGTTGTCACTGCCGTCCATGTGAAAAACGAGCAGATCCTTCCACAACACCGGCGTGCTGCCCGGGCCGTTCTCGTGCATCACCCAAACCTTGTCGTTACGCCAGGCAACCTTGCCGGTCTTGGCATCCACGCAAACTGTGCCGTAAGCGCCAAAGTGGCAGTACACGCGGCCGTCCTCAATGATCGGGGAGGGGGAGGCGTAGCTGTTGAGCTTGTGCACCCACTGCGGCTGTTTCTTGGCGATGACTTCGATGTTGTGCAGTAGTTTGCCGGTTCGCTTGTCCACGCACACGGCGTTGAGGCGCACGGAGCTGAGCACATGAACGGGCACGCCACCGGTGTTTTTCTTGAGGCGCTCACGGCGTTCCTCTTCGCTGGCGATTGTCTCGAACGCTGTGGTCATCCAGACTTGGTTGCCTTCAATGACCGGCGAGGACCAGCCCTTGCCTGGGATGGCGGTGCGCCAGGCGACGTTTTTCGTTTCGCTCCATTGCGTGGGCAGTTTGGCATCGGAATGGCCGGCGCCTTGCGGGCCACGCCATTGTTTCCAGTCTGCCTGGGCGGTGAGCGTGAGGGCGAGGGACACAATCAGCTTTTTCATTTTGAATCGTGGCGCACAGCGCCGGGTAGGTTTCTTACTTGGAAGCACTTCGGCGCGCGACGTATTGGCGGATCAAGGGGATCTTGGCCTTGGCTGCGAGTTGCAGGGCACGGGCTTTGTCCGACGGCACGAGCGGCTCGATGCCGTACCAGTACATGAGCGGCAGGTTGTGGTCATCCTTGTCCGCCTCGCGGGAAACCAGAGCGGTGGCCAGCGGCCAGCGATCCTTCAATGGCATGCGTTGCAGGGCACTGGCGAGGTAGAGCCGCACAAATTTCGAGTCATCGGTCAGTGCCAGCTCCACGAGTTTTTCGTGGATGGGGGGCGTCACCTTTTCATCTTCCAACGCGCACTGGATGGCCCAGCCGCGGAGGGTTTCGTCCTTGTCGGCCATGAGTTTGAGCAGCGTGGCGTTGTTTAGCCCAAACATGGCGTGGCCGGTGAGCATGGCGCGCAGACGGTGCACAGGCTTGGCTTTGGGGTCGTTGTAAATCTTGGCCAGCAACATGGGTGTCTCGGCCTCGGTGCCGGAGATGCCCTCGTTCGGGCCTTGGTTTTGCGCGGCGTGGGCGCGTTCCTGCAGGATGCGCCGGGCGTGGTCCACATACCAGTCGTTCTCGTGCTTGAGCAATTCCACGAGCTTCACGTCATTGAGCTTGTAGAGGTCCAGGTTTTTCACCGGCTTGCAGTTCTCATGCGTGATGCGGTAGATGCGGCCGGTGCCAAGCTGATGGACGACGCGTCCGCAGATGTCGGCGTCGTTCCAGTCAATCACCCACACGCCGCCTTCGGGGCCGGTGTCCATGTTGAAGCCGAGGAAATGGTTGTCATGCGCCAGTATGAAATCGCCGCCGTGCGTGCCCTTAAAGCCGGAGCCGCGCCGCTCGAGATTATCCACGTAGAGCATATGATGGTGAATGTTCCCCATGAACGCCTGCCCGTGGTACTGCTTGGGAAATGCGCCGCCGGTGTAAATCTGGCAGCCGCCGTGGGCAAAGCCGCCCTTGCGTTGGCGGTTGTTTTTCACGTTGAACTTGCCGTCCATCCAGAAATACGCGCGGCCACCTTCGTGCGCGCGCCCGCCATAGTTTTGGTGCACGTGATCGGCGATGGTCTTGATGTCGTTGTAAACATGGCGATTAAAATGGCGGCCGCCTTGGCGGTGGTAACGCCCGCCCTGAATCATGTGCCACAGGTGGGGGATCACACACGCGGTGATGAAGGCCTGTCCGCGATCGTCAAAGTCCAGCCCCCAAGGGTTACTGGTGCCCCACGCGAATACCTCGAATTTTTTCTTCGTGGGATGGTACCGCCACACGCCGGCATTGATCGGTTTGCGCTCGGCATCGGGCGTGCCGGGTTTGCCCACGCGACTGTGGGTGAACACGCCGTGGCAACCGTAGAGCCAGCCGTCCGGGCCCCAGGTGAAACTGTTGAGCGTCTCGTGGCGGTCCTGCCGTCCCCAGCCGTCGAGCACCACCTCGGGCTTGCCGTCCGGCTTGTCGTCGCCGTTGCGGTCCGGGATAAAATACAGGTTGGGCGGTGAACCAACCCACACGCCACCAAATCCAACCTGCAGGCCGGTGGGAAAGAATAGTTTGTCGATGAAGAGCTTTTTCTTGTCGAACTTGCCGTCGCCATTGGTGTCTTCCAAAATAATGATGCGTCCCTTTGGGCCGTCGTTGAAGGTGTCGCTGCGCCGGGTCTCGTAGTTGAGATTCTCGCAAACCCACACGCGCCCGCGCGAATCAAAGCAGAACGCAAACGGCTGCACGACGTGCGGTTCGGCGGCGAATTGCGTGACCGAAAAACCCTTCGGCAGCGTCATGCGCGCCACGGCGCCTTCGGGCGTGTAGGAGGGTTCCTTGGAGGCTTGTTTTTGGCCCAACACCGGCAGGGCGAGGGCACACGAGATGGCGATCCATTGCAGGGCTTTCATGCGTGCGGCGATTGTCCACGAACCACCCGCCGCCGCAAGGCCAATGTGGTTTCGTATTGGCGGCTGCGCTCCGCCGCATTAGGCTCGCGCTATGGAAGATGATCGGCTGGTGAAAATTGAATCCGCCCTGGCCCACCTAGAGCAGCTCACTGAGACGCTTAATCAAACTGTCATTGAGCAGGACAAAACCATACGCCGCCTCAATCAGCAGGTGGATCAACTCACCGAGCGAATGGCAGCTGATGACTTGGAGTCGATTAAAGGCAACAACGCGCCCCCGCCGCATCACGGCAAATGAATTCTGTCCTTGCGGGAACCGTCTACACTGCCGCCGTGAAAATTGCCGCACTCATTCTCCTGTTCACCGGGTTGTTTCCGGGCCACGCCGATGTGCTGGTGAAACGCGATGGCACTCGGCTCGAAGGCTCCGTCACCTTCAATGCCGGCACGCTGCAGGTGGGCCGCGACAAGCTGCCCTTGGCCGAGGTGGCTGAGGTGCAATGGGCTATCCCCGCGGCGGCCGCACCCAAGGACGAACTTGCCCGCCTCACCACGGAGCTGATGGCGTTGCCTCGGACCGGTGCCCTGACGCGTAACGGGTCATTCATCGCCGGTGCCGTCGAGGCGGTGGACGATACTAAAGTAACCTTTGCTAATCAGCCCGCGCACTTGTTCCTCAGCACCCAAAACACAGCTGCCGTATTTTTTGCGCCCGTTTCCTTCCACCTCGCTCATCAACTGCGCAACCGCAAACCCGGCTTATTGCTGGCCAGCGGTGATTACTTTGAAGGGGAACTCCGCCAACTGCACGACGGCCGGGTGGAGATGCAGTCGATCCTGTTCGGCCGAAAAACATTTGCGGTGGGCACGGAGGCTTTGGCGTTGTGGTTGGGTGCGCCAAAGGTGGATGCCACCCATTTTTCCGTGCAAACCCGTGATGGATCCGTGTTGCGCGCGGCAAAAATTGATGTGCAGCCGGCAGGTGTTTTGTTGGATCAACCGCCTGTACGGCGGCATCGTTTTCCGTTAGGCGAATTGGCCGCCTTACGACGGGGCGGTCCGGATGCCCTCACCGCGGCTTGGCAGCGCATTGATCAAGCAGATCCCGCCGACAAGGCGAGGTTGCTCACCAGTTTGGCCAATGTGGACCGGATGTTGCAGGTGCGCCGTCAATTGACCGTCACTTCGCCGCAACTCAAGGCGGCCATCGCGGCTGCCGCCAAGGCCGACGCGCTACGCAATGCCCTGAAAGTCCGAGGCGATACTGCCAAGCGTGATTATGACCGGCTTCGACAGGTGTGGACCCGGCAAAACCAAGCCTATCAGCGGGCGAAATCCGATGAGCGCCGTTTGCAGGGCCAGATTCGGGGACGACTAGCCAGAGTGCGCGCGGCCCGCAATGAGATGGCCCGCTGGCAGCGTCAGGTAAAAACCGAAAGCGCCCGGCTCGTCGATGCGGAAAAGCAGGTTGCCCAAGCCGAACCGAATCGCAAAAACGCGCTGCGCTCCCGGCGTGATAGTGCCAAGCGCCAATTGGCCACCGCCCAACGGCAGTTGGAGCGCACCGAGAAAAAACACGCGGCCGAGCAGCAGTCGGTCGATGAATTTGCCGCCAAACAAAAACCGGCGGCGACGGCCAAGATTGCCACGGCCAAGCAGGCGGTGGATGCCGCGCATCGCGACAAGGAGGCTGCCCAGACTGCCCATCGCAAGGCCCTGGATGCGTGGCGGGTGGCGAACAAAAACTATTTTACGACGCAAGCCACCCGGAACCGGTTGCAAACGGAGCACAACGCCGCTCTGGAAGAGATTGATAAAATCCGGCCGGCCATCCCGGATCTGCCCGACGCGCCGCGCTAGGGGTCGGGTACGCCATCACGTGGCCCGGAATCAAAGAGGATGCGTCCGCGCCGGGTGAACCACGCCGGGTGTGTCACATTCCATGGCCCAATTCGATCCGTGCGCAGTTCCCAAGCGTGCAGGGCCACCTCGCTACAGTACCAGCGTTGGGTGTGCGGTAGGCCGAACAGCCCTCCGAAATCGAATTTTTTTCCGGCCAACAATTTCGCGCGTGCAAGAGCCGCCTTTCCGGTTTCCGGCGTCCAGCCCGGCGGCTCCACCAGCACAATGCGGTGTGCATGATCGATTAACTGGTCGAGTGGTGATTCCACCACGCCTTTGAAAACCGATTCAATGATGGTGCTGCCATTGGCATCCAGCACGCAGGCATGGGAGAAGCGTGAGTTGGTGGTGATGGCGAATAAATCACCGGCATTGGTATAGCTTCGAACGACAATCCACATGCCGTTGCCGCCGCGTTCCTTCACGGCATTTTTCCACGACTGCACCTCGGCCTCGTAGGCGGTCCCGCGCTTGGGCAACACACCCTGCAGTCCCACACAGCCGTTGCCAAGAAGGGCGAGCCCAAGGATGAACAACATTGTTCTGCCGGCGCGCCAAGTCATGCGGGGACGGTAGCAACCGTTTGCCCAAAAGAAAAGGGGCGAGGTGATGCCAGCCCCTTCGGTGTTTGAAGGTTAGTAAGCTACTTTTTCTCCACGATCCACACGTTGCGGAACTGGAGTGGGTTGCCGTGGCCCTGCAGTTTGATGGGGCCGGGCGTGCCCTCGGCACCACCGCGGGAGCCGCCGGTCTTGCCGGTGATTTCCACATTGTCATGGATCACAATGCCGTTGAGCTTTAGCGTCATGCGCGCATTCTTCACCTTCTTACCATCCTTCGAGACCGCGTTGATGAATTCCACGTCGTAGGTCTGCCATTGCAACGGCGGCAAACAGCCGTTCACCTTGCTGTCGAGCTTGCTGTACACGCCGCCGCATTCATTATGCACACCCTCAAGCCCAAAGGAGTCGAGTATCTGCACCTCGTAATGGTCCACCTGATAAAAGCCGCTATTGCCCCGGCCTTGGCCGCGTGCGGCGGGCTTGAAGGGCAGGAGGAATTCCATGTGCATCGTGTAGTTTTGAAAGTTGCGCTTGGTGCTAATGTCGCGGCCGTCGGTGTTGAGTAGTTTGGTTTTTTCGTCAAGCCGTCCGCCGTTCCACTCATCCTTGTTGGCGCCGTTAAAGAGCACCACGGCGCCCTTGGGCGGTTTGGCGCCGAGCGTGGGGCTCTTGCGCTCAATGCGTTCCATGGTGATTTTCTTTTTGCCGTAGGTACCGGTGAGCTTACCGTTTTCAATGACGGCTTCGCCTTCCTTTTGGCCCTTGGGCGGGTACTGGCGGGTAGCGCTGAACTCATTGGCGCGGCCGCCGAGGTAACGGCGCTTGCCGATGGCGTTGGCGAAAACGGCCTTTTTGCCCTGAAGCTTGCCGGAGAAGAGTGAGCGATCATCGCCTTTATCCCAGCCATCGCCCGGCAGGCCGCCGGGATAGATCACCATTTGAAATTCACCACCGGCCAGCGCAATCACCTGCGCCCCGACGTCGCATCCGCAGGACAATTCACCAAGGTATTCGCCTTGGACCTTAAAATCGGCCGGCAACGTTTTGTCTTTCGCATCCGTCCACAAACCGGGCGCGGCAAAGGTGTTCAGTCCGAGGGTGAGAGCAATGAGCATCAGTGTATTTTTCATTTTGTGTGCAGAGAAAGTTTAATGGCGATTACCGGCTTGGCAAGTCGCGTTAACGAATGAGCGCCTCCGCCACGCCGGCGCCCAAGCCAACTTTTTCATAATGCGCACGGGCCAGCCCCAGTTTCACATGCACATCATCGTGGCCGATGGGCTGGTCGTTTTCGTCATAATAAATCACGGAACCGAGCACATGAAACATCGTGATCATGGGTTCGGCGCCTTCTTCCACCACCAGCGTGTGGATCTCACCGGGCGGTTCGTAGATAAACATGCCCTCGCGCGCCACCCAATCATGCTCGAGATAACGCCAGGTGCCCTTGAGCACGTAGCCGTACACTGGCGAGGCGTGACGATGACGGCCGAGTTGGCCACCGCCGCGCACGCGCAGGAGGTTGATCCATT
>PBFV01000083.1 GCA_002718935.1 Verrucomicrobiales bacterium | reverse complement strand
TAAATTTGAGAGATGCTTTCATCTTCGCCATTGAAGCGAACCACGTGAGGCAGCATCAAACCAACAGCTTCCCCGTGGATCACATCAAAGTGCGCCGTCAACGGATTGGCCGCCGAATGCGCTGCACCCAGCATGCTGTGTTCGATCGCCGTGCCGGCAAAGGCGGCACCGAGCAGCATGCGGCCACGTGCCTCAAGATCATCAGGATTTGCTAACACCCGCGGCAAACTTTCACTAAGCAACCCAAACGCCACGCGCGAATATTCCTGTGAGGTGTCGTTGCGCTTGCGGGTGACGGCGGATTCCACAGCGTGCGCCACGGCATCAATGCCCGTGCAGGCGGTGACGCGCAGCGGTTGGGAAAGTGTGAGCTCGGGGTCGAGGATCGCCACCTTGGCCATCGCCTTGGGATCGCCACAGGCCATCTTGGCGTGCGTGACGGCATCGGAAATGAGCGCAAAACTTTGGCATTCGCTGCCGGTGCCGGCGGTGGTGGGGATGGCGATGAGCGGCAGCATCGGCTTGGAGGCCTTGCCCACCCCCCAATAATCCTTCATCTCGCCGCCATTGGTGAGCAGGAAATTGCAACCCTTGGCGGTGTCCATTGAGCTGCCGCCACCGAGGCCGACGATGAAATCGATCCCCTCGGCTCTGGCTAATTCCACACACTCGGCCACGCACTCCGTCGTGGGATTTTCCTTGGCCTGATCGTAAATGGCCACGGACAAACCGGCGGCTTCAAGGCTGGCTTGTGCGCGGTCCACATGGCCCACGGCACGAATGCCGGGATCGGTCACGAGCAAAACCTTGCCTGCGCCGTGTTCCGAAGCCAGTTCGCCTAGCCGGCTAAGCGTGCCGTTGCCGAACACCAGCCGCAGATGCAGCGTGGTGTCAAAGCTCGCTTGGTCAACCAGTTCGGCGGGGTGGCTCATTGCAGGTAGACGCCTCGTGGCGCGGACTTGTTCAGCCGCCGTTGCAGAGGCGTTTCAGGCGTTCGTCGGAAGTCTGGTAGGCACGCGCGTTGAACAGGAAATCGACGATGCTGCCTTCGTGCGGCTGGAGCCAGTTTAGGGCGATGGTGGGGATGGCGCCGATGTTGAGGCGGTCGATATTAGTGGCATCGGTGAGCTGGCGGGCCCACGCCTCGTCGTTGGTGATGGCGCTGGCGACGAGCGTGCCGCCGATCTTGTCGATCATCTGTTCCTGCGGACATTCCACCACGGTGGTGAAGGGGAACATGTACTCGGTGTTGGCCATCTTGCGGTCGGGCGAATCGCAGTGCAGGATGGTTGGGCGAATGTAATCGCAGCGCTCCATCTGCACGAGGCGGTCGCCGTGCTTGGCGGTGACGTGCGTGGTGCCGTTCTCCTCGCAGCCTTCCTCGATCATGCCCCAAATGGCTTCGGCCTGATTGGGCACGGTGAAGGCGGCGAGACCGGCCTCGGGATCGGTGGGATCCTTCACTTCGTAACCGCCGACCTTCTCGGCGATCGCCGCGGCGATTTCCTCGGTGTGCCGCGAGGCCCACACGCCGGAGCAGTTGATGCAGCCGCGGCCGCTGTTCTTGTAAATGCTGTCGGCCATCAAATCGATGTAGCCCTCCCATTGATCGACCACATCGTCGCCGAGGAGAATTTTGCTGTAGCCCGGGCCGTGCACCTGCACCTGCTCGTTGCCGGCGTAGTTCTTCACGGTTTGCGTACTGCCGAAAATCATTACGCGGCCGCAGCGGGCCACGGTTTCCGCGCCCATGTCCGGGCCGCCGGGATAAATGCCGATGGCTTCCTTGGGCACGCCGGCCTCGGTGAAGGCTGCGAACATGCGGTAGGGCGTCCACGGCTCCTGCGGGCCGGGCTTCAGCACGAGGCCGATCTGCATGGGGATGACCGGCATCCACAGCGTGTGCACGCCAGGCGAGTTGCTGGGCAACACCATGCCGAGCACGGGAGACTGTGCCTGATAGCTGACCGGCACGCCGCGTTCCTCCACGCCAAAGCCGCGCTCGAGAATCTCGAGGTCCAGTCCGCGGGTGAGCGCGTCGAAAATCTGGTCCATGTTGTTCAACACGAAGTGGTTTTTCTCCATGTTGAATTTGCACATGTGCTCCGGCAGACCGGTGGAGGCGGACTGTTGCCGCGCAAAATCGTCCGGTGTTTGCTCGCCATCGCCGAGCGGCAGGGTGGCGTTGAGATACAGGTCGCCGGCCTTTTTCATCATCTCAATGAGATCCTTGATCGGAATCTCGCGGAGCAGTTCGCGGGCGCGGTCGGCCTTGCGCATATCGCGCGCGAGCAGGCCGGGATTAGCCTGGCCCACCTTGGCCAGCACCTCGCCGGTGCGGTGATGTATGACCTCATCGGTCTCGAGGCTCTCGTACGGTTCGCCCCAGCGTAATACAGGAATGTTCAGCATGATAAATTCAGTTGTTGGATTGTTGGTTTAGTAAACGCCTTCCACGATCTTTTTGGTGAGCGCGCCAAAGGGCCGGACCTCGGCCACGCCGTCCCACGGGTAGGTGTCGATCGGCGCGCGGCGGATGGCCTCGTCACGCTCGAGGAAGCGCGGCATGAAAAATTCCTTCGTCAGCGTGGTCAACTCCACGCGGCCCCACTCCTCGTAATCCACCGGCTCGTCCGTATCCGGGTTGACCACGCGCAGTACCGCGCGCGGCTGCGGCGCGTAGTAGGTGATGGAATACTTGTCCTCGGCCGTCAACGGCTTGTGCTTGGCCAGCCCCATCAGCGTGTTGCCGTAGGTGGGCACGAACCCGATCTTGTTCTCGAGCAGTTCCTCGCACAGGAAGCGCGTGTACTGCGGATCCATCGTGGTGCCGCCGCAGAACACTCCGCGCACGCCGCTCTCGTACAGGCTGCCGCCTTCCGCCTCGCAGCGCTCGGCGATGCTCTCGAGCAGCTTCGGCGTGGTAAACAGCGCGCTCACTTCGCGATGCTTCATGATCGTTGTGGCCTGATCCACCACGTGCTCCATGTACGCCTTGGCCTGGTCAAACTGCTTCTCACTGATCAACCGCTTCACCCAGCGCGGATCGAGATCCACAAAATAGCACGAACACCCGCGCACATTGGCCAGGTGCTCAATCGCCAGCCGCAACCGGCGCGGCCCCGTCGGGCCCACCATCAGCCAGTAATGATTCTTCGGAAACGCCTCGTCATCCAGCGTGTCGGAAAACTCGCTATAATCCACCTTGTAATCGTTCCAGCCGATGCGCTGCTTGGGCATGCCCGTGGTGCCGCCCGTTTCAAAAATGTTGAACGGCTGCCCCTTGAATTCCTGCGGCACCCACACCTCCGGTTGCTTGTCACGCAGCCACTCGTCCTGGAAGTGGGGAAACTTCGCGATGATATCGTCGAAGCACGTGATCTCCTCCGCCGGATTCCAGCCGGCCTCCTTGGCCCAATCGAGCCAGAACGGGCAACCGGTTTCGGGCGAAAAATGCCACTTCACAATCTCCACGGCCTGCGCATCGAGCGCGGCCTTGGCTTCCTGCACTTGTTGATCCAATTCAGCCATAAATTCTTTTTCCTGCGGGGCGTTCAATGTTGCCCAAGTGGTTGCGCTCGTCACGCCCCGTTTTGCGCGCGGGGAAAAAAGCGGTTCACCAAACGCGATTCAGGTGACTTGCTACACAAGGAACCTATTACTAGTGCCGCGGACGAGGCCAATGTAAGAGGCGCCACCGGTAACATACCATATACCGCAAATGCCTTATTTGCCCCGTAACCAGACTGGTGGAACCAGTACGTCCATAACACTGCCGTCACAAAGATGCACGCAAACGCGCCCACCGCCGTCGCTCGTTTCCAGTACAACGCCGCCACCACAATCGGGAACAACGCCGTAAACCCGCTAAAGCACCAAAGCCCAAGATTAAACACGCTGGAGTTGGCCAACAATAGCGACATACAGAAGGCCACGGTCACGACGCCAATCACAAACCACCGCGCAATCTTCACCTTGTCTGCATCGCTATAAAAATCCTTTCCTTTGGTGGCGATCACAATGTCATTGGTGAACATCGTACCCAAACATGCAAACTGTGAATCAAGGCTGCTCATGATCGCCGCCAGTACTCCCGCCATTAACAGTCCCAATAGCCACGGATTGCCAACCAACTGTCCCACCATCGCGCCCAGCACGGTGTTCATATTCGTCTTTTTGGAATTGATCACCATCGTTTTCGCCTTGTGTGAAACTCCGCTAACCAGAGAGACCATAGACTGGAATTCTTCCGTTTTGTTCGCGTCTGATTTTAATCGCTTGGCAAGCGCATCCAGATGACTGGATACCTGAGTTAAGTTGGCGACCGATGCTGCAAGCAGTGCGGAACCATTGTTGTCTTTTGCCGGCTTAAGCACGAATTCCTCAATAGCGGAATTCATGTTTTCACTGGCATCTTTTAATGCCTTTCGGGCCTCAGTGTATTCCGTGCCCGCGGCCAACCACTGGTTTGTGGAAAATTGAGTAATAGCCGGAAAATCCTTCTTGGTGAATTCATGCAAATCAAAACTCAAACTGCGTACGGTCTTGTTGGCATCAGATAATGAAAGTGGCAATGAAGGTGGGTCCAACTCACCAGCGGCCTTGAGCCCAGCCGCCCAAACCCCGATTAAAATGCAAGGCAACCAGACGATGGCGATGCATATTGGGTGCCCTACAATTGCGAGGCGAAAACTTTTGGCTGATTTTGCGGTGAGCCAATGCTGAAACACGTGCGGAAACATTCCTACACTCAACGGAATGAATAGGAATGTAATGAAAACCATGTGTGACATTGAAGGCTTTGGTTCCAATGGCTTGGCCACCAATGATTCAGGCCTTTGAAGCATCATTTTTGCCTCTTCCAATCCATATTCTTTGACACCATCAAACCAATTGACGGAGATATCGTATGTATCTGTTTGTTCCGCGTGTTGAGTTACTTCCTGCTCAGATTTACCCATCGTGAGCCGGTCGGGGATCTTTTGTTCCACCAGTTCAGTCGCCCTCCGGACGTTCTCCACCACACTGCCGCTGCCTGACTCAGTTCTATCTGCCACCGCCTTGGAGATCATTAGGAAGGCGATGACGCCGGTGAGCATGAAGATGATGGTTTGGAAGGTATTGGCCCACGCGGCGCTGCGGACGCCGCCGAGGAAAACGTAGCTGAGAACCACACTACAGATGATCAAGCCGGTGAGCCACGGCGGGATGCCGCCGACCAGCCAGCCGGCCTCGAACATGCCCTTGGTGGTGCCCTGCACAAATTTGCCGGCGCTGATGATGCCAATTAGCAGGTACGGGATGATGAGCAACACGAGCAGCACGAAAAGTACGGTGCCGAGGTGATGCGAATTAAACCGGGCCCTGAAGAATTCCACCTGCGTCACGTAGCCGTGGCGTTTGCCAATGGCCCAGAGGCGCAGGCCGATCACGAAAAAGACCGCTGAGTGAATGATGCCGCTCCACGAGGCGAGCGCGCCATACGTGGCCACTCCCGTGGTGAAGGCTTTGCCGGTGGATCCGACGAGGGCAAAGCCGGTCATGGTGGTGCCGAACACGCTCATCAGCAGCATGAAAGAACCGATCGAGCGACTGGCCACAAAGTAATCCTTGCTGGTGCCGCGGAAACGGGTGCCACTGTAAACGCCCAGCGCCAGCAGCAGCAGCAGGTATCCAAGCACAATCCACACGGGCAATGAGCTGGTGGCGATGAGGGGGAGATCGATCATGATTTTGCGGGTGCGTTGCCGCCGTTGGATTGACCGGAACCGCCGTTGTCATTGCCGCCGCGGTTGCGGCCCCGGCCACCGCGCCGGCGTCGGCGTCGGCCTGTGCCTTCTCCGCGGGCATTGCCGCCGCCGTTTTCGGAGGATGATTTCTGCTCGGTGCGTGGGGCCTTGCCGCCGTTGTCCGATTTGCGTTCGCCGCCGCTGCGCCGGTTGCGCCCGCCCTGGCTGCGTCCACGGTCGCGGTTCCCCCGACCGCCACCGGTCTCGGCCCACTGCTCCAGTTCACTGGGCCACGCCTTCCACACGGCCAATAGCCAGACAGCAGCGGTGAGGAAGGAGAGAAAAACCTGATAGCCCAAGCCAGCGGGCAGGCCGAACTTCAGCTCATGCTCAGCGGTGTTCAGGTAGCCAAGGAACGAGTCCTCGCCGTCGAACCCCTGCAGGATTGGCCAAATAAACCAGTCCTGATGGGCCCAGCAAAGGGACACCACAAGCGCGGCAATAAAGTACCTCATCGCGGGTCGCAGCAGTACCGGCGCTATCTATTCAGTGGCGGATTTGCCGTCGGCCTGAATGGCGTACAGGTGGGTTTGCGTGCCGATGTACAGTGTGCCGTTGGCCACCACGGGGGTGGAGTAAATGGGCACCAGCATGTTGGTCTCGAAGATGGGCTCGTCTTCCTTCGGGTTGAAGTTGGCCTTGAGCGGTAGCACGGTGAGATCACCATCCTCGTCACCAATGTACACTTTGCCGTCAGCGATGAGCGGGCTGCTCCACATGTGGGCCTTGGTGTCGTAGATCCAGTGCTCCTTGCCGGTTTTGGCGTCGAGGCAGTAAACATAACCGGTGTAATCAGAGGCGATCAGCAGGCCGGATTCTGGATCAATGGCGCAGGTGGAAATGGTGCGCTGGATTTTTTTGTACTCCCAAATCTTCTTGCCGGTATCGGCATCCACACAAGAGAGGCAACCGAGTCCCTCGCCATGTTCAGGATCCTGGCCAATGGCCACGTACACGTTGCCTTTATAGTAAGTAGGCGTAGCGATCAACTCGCTCGGCCCCTCGGCGGCGGGGTACTTGATCTCGTTACCATCCTTGTCCTTCTTGTAATCGGCCGGCACACAGTCGTACTTCCACAGCGTGTTGAAAATCTCGTAGCCTTCCTCGTCCTTCTTGAACTTCGTGTCAAAGGCGTAGAGCACGCCGTCGCCGCCCGCAAAGAACACAGCGTCCTTGCCTTTGATCTTACCCTTGGAGGGGCTAGACCAGTTGCAGTGCAGGATGCTTTTGCCAATGCCTTCGGCTTCCTCGCCGGCAAGAGTGCCGTCTTTCTTGTTCAGCGCCACAATGCATGGGGACTGCGGAGCGGGGATGTTCAGGTGGCTCCAATCCTGACCATTAGAGGTCGTGCAAAAGAGCAGGTCGCCCACGATCAGCACCGAGCTGCTGGCGATGTTATGCGGGAACACGCCGAGCTCTTCGCGCATGTCAAAGCGCCAGATGATGTCCGCATCCTTGTTGGTGGGCTCCAGCGGGGCCTTGCCCTTGTCCACCATGTACTTGGCTTCACCTTGAAAACCTTGGTTGCCGTTTTTCATGCCCTCAGTGTCGAGGCAGAGAATTTCGCAGCGGTTGGCCACCACGTACACGCGGTTGCCTTCCACGGCGGGGCTGGAGCAAATGCCGAGGTATTCCCAGTCGCTCACCTTGCCAGCGCCCAGCTTAGGTACGACCAGCTGCCATTCCAGCTCGCCGGTCTTTTCATCGAGACAATACACAATACCGCGGTCGCCCACGTGGCGCTTGTCGCGCGGTGTTTCATTGTTAGTGCCCACGTACACTTTGCCGTTGGAAACGGTGGTGTTGCCGTAGCTTTGGCTGCCGAGCTTGGCGGCCCAGCGCACGTTCTTCGTCGTGCTCAGGTCGATGTCCTCAGTGCCTTTCTTGAATTTGCCCGGGTCAAAGCTGGCGGGGATGTTTTTTTCCGGCGAGTACAGGTTGCCACTGCCGTTGCCACTCCACACCGGCCAATCCTGGCCGCCCTTGGGCACCTCAAGGTTGGCCACTGGCGTGGGGGAGGGCGCGCTCGCCGCCCCTGAGGGCAGGGGCGGCACGCCGTTGTCCGATCCGTTGGCGTCGCCGCCGCCGTCGGTTTGGCAGTTGGTTTGCGTGCCGATGATGGCCACGCCCGCCAGCAGGCTCAGGCCGCCGGAGATAAAGAAGGATTTGCTTTTCATAATGCTTGGAGTTTGAGGATTGCTACTGGTTCCGGGTGATCTTGATGTTGTCGATAAACACGGCCTTCAGGCTCTGCGGGGAGAAGCCGATGATGCCAGGGGCGCCTTTTTTGTGGGCGTTCTTGTGTTTTACTTCGATGGTCCACTTGGCCGGCTCAGGCTCGCCCTGAGGCCAGACCTTCGCGCGCACCACGCCGCTGCCATCGGCCGCCACGTCCACGCGGGTTTTGAGGGTGTACCATTTTTTCGCGGACCATTTGAAGGGCACGCTTTCCTTCACACGCTCATGGTTGCTGCTGACCTCCAGCAATTGCTGGTTGCCAATGAGCGCGATGAAATATCGCTGGTTCATGACGCCGATGTTGCCCATCGACCGGCCGCGCCGCGCGCTGTCGGTCATGACGTCACACTCAATGGTGTACCCGCTGGATTCCGGGTCGCCAAAAATGGTAATGGCCCGCTGGAAGAGCACGCGGTCAAGTGTCTTGCGAAAGACCTTGTTGCCGTCCAGATCGCGCACCTCCCACTTGAGGCGAGCGCCGGTCCACGCCAGCGGCGGGTACGCAAACTTTACGCCGTCACCGACGTGATCCACCGTGAGGTTGTACCCCTCGAAATCCTGTGTGTAGGGAATCTTCGGCAGGATGCGGCCGCGCAACAGGCCGGTGAGCCCGCCGGCTGTGGCCTTGAAGGCACCGGCGCTGGCCACGTTTTTAGCGTCGGCCGTGATTGCGTTGCCGCTCACGCTGGCATTCATGCTGGTCTTTACCCGGGCAGTGGGCGGGATGAATTTTTCAAACGTGGCCTTCACGCCGCGCTCCACCACGTTGCCGTATTGGTCGATGGTGTTGACGGTGAGGTTGAGTTTTTCGCCGGGCTTCAGCAGCACATCGCCGGGCACGATTTGCAGCGCCACCGCCTTGGAATCCGCCGGCTTGGCCGGGGCGGCCGGCAGTTTGGCCTTGGGCTGATCGCCGCTGGCCTTGCCGAAGCAGTAGAGCTTTTTCATCGTGTGAATGTAGATCTTGCCGTTCCACACGGTGGGCGAACCGAGGATGCCGCCTTCCAGCTCCAGCTCGTGGAGAATCTCCAACCCGTCGGCCTTGGGTCGCAGCACCTTTACTTTACCGTTCGGGAAACACACGTACAGCTTGCCGTCGGCGTACAAGGGTGAGGAGTGGATCTGGTCGTTGTTGAGCTTTTCGGAGTAATGCACCTTGCCGGTCTTGGCGTCCACACACACCAGCACGCCGGTCTTAGTGAATTGATACACACGGCCATCGGCCAGCGCTGGGCTGCTGGTGAACATGGCAAACAGATGACGCCACAGCTCCCAGCCTTTGCCGTCGGCAATCTTCAGATCCTTATCCTTGAGGATCACTTGCGCCTCGCCGGGGGCGGCCAGGGTGGTCGGCAGTTTCAGGCCGATCATGCGGCCTTCCTCAGCGGCATCGATGTTTTCCTTGCCGTGAATGGTCACGAGCACTCCGTCGTGAATCACCACGCTGCTGTTCACGCCGCCTTGCGAGGCTTGGAAGCGCCAGAGCGGTTGGCCGGTGCGCACGTCCACGCACACCACATTGCCATCGCCGGTGCCGGCGTAGAACACGCGACGGCCATTGAGATTAGCGAGTACCGGAGTGGAAAAGGAGCTGTCCTTGGGCGCCACGCCCGGGGTGCTGGCCCAGACCGGGGCGCCGGTCTTTTTCTTGAAGGCATAAAAACGATCGCGCGCGGGGCCTTGTTTGCCCCAGTAGCTGGTCACGCCGCGGACGATCACCAAATCGCCGTCGACCACCGCCGCACCGGTGCGGCCGTTCGGGAAAGTGAGCCGGCCAAAGCGTTCCATCAACGAGTATTCCCACTGCATCTTGCCGTCCGGGCTGAAGCATTTCACGCCGCCGTTGGTGGTCATCAGATAAATCCAGCCGGTCTCCGGATCCACGGTGGGCGAACCCACGCTGTAGCGGCTGTACACTGTGTCGCTCAGGTAATCATTATAGGCATGCTCCCACACTTTCTTGCCGTCCGCCTCGTTAAGACACAGCAAAACTTCCTGCAAATCCGGGCCGTCCCCGCGATAACCCCACGCGTACACCTTGCCCCCGGCGATGACCGCGCTGCCGCGCCCGGCGATGTCATGTGTCCAAAGGAGATTTTTGCCCGGCCCGGAAACCACCAGTTTGTCAGGCAGATTTTTCTCATCCGAACGCCCCGCCTGATGCGGACCGCGCCAGTTGGTCCAGCCGGTGACCGCCGCCTGCGATGTAAGAGCAACCGCCAGAAGACCCGCGGCGCTGAAACGGGAAAAGTGCATTAACTTCATAATGATACAAGGTTTGGGCCCACGCCAATGACGGCATTTTTTTGGGCCGGAGGAGTTAATGACTTTACTCGCTGGGAAATGCAAGGCAGAAATCGTACCTGTACGTACGATTCTTTGAATACGTCAACACCCAGCCCAATCATGCCAGAGGAACACTTTAACGACGATCTCCCCATCGATTCCCCCGAGCGCAAACGCCTGCCGCTCCTGCTCCGCCGCGCCTGGTACGGCCTAAACCAAGCCTTTCGCCGGCACATCAGCCACGCCGGCGCCACGCCTGATCAATTTACCGTGCTGCGCACCCTCAGCGAAGGAAATCCTGCCGGCCTTACCCAAAGCGAGCTCACCAAGTCCATGTCCAGCGACCCCAACACCGTCGCCTCCCTTTTGGAGCGCATGGAAAACAATGGCTGGCTCGAGCGCGTTCCGCACGAGACGGACCGCCGCGCCAAGCGCATTCTGCTGCTGCCTGCCGGCGCGGAAAAATTCACCGAGCTGCGCGCTGCCGCCGTCGATCTCCAGAGCGAACTCCTCAGCGCACTGCCCGAAAACCAGCGCGACGCATTTCTTGAAGAGCTCGCCAAAGTCGCCGACGCCTGTCAGGAAGCCGCTCAGGAAGCTGGGCGGAAGAAGTAACCAGCGAGGTTGACCGCCAAGGAGCCCCCGGACTTCCCCACAAAAAAACCGCCCCGAAGGGCGGCCCTCTTCAGAGAGGTTAATTGTTGCCGGGGTCAGTTGTTGTCCGGATCACCCTTTGGATTGATTTTCTCCTGCACTCCCGGGGTTGTTTTATCTCCCGGAGTGTTTGTACCCTGCGATGTCTGGTTTTTTTCCTGCACCCCTGGCTGCGGGTCACCTTCAGGGCCACTGGCCGAGCCGGTCGTGTCCCCGATAGGCGGCGCTTCGGTGGCGTTGCTGTCGTTCCCGGAATCGCCGGACTTGGCATCAACCAGCAGCGGGGCGATTACCAGCGCGATCACGCTCATCAGCTTCAAAAGAATGTTCAGTGACGGGCCGGAGGTATCCTTGAGCGGATCACCCACGGTATCGCCCACCACGCCGGCCTTGTGAGCGTCGCTGCCTTTCTTGTGATAGGTGCCGTCCACTTCCACGCCATTGCCTTCCTCGAACATTTTCTTGGCGTTATCCCACGCGCCACCGGCGTTGGCTTGGAAGAGCGCAAGCAACACGCCGCTGACAGTCACGCCCGCGAGCAGACCGCCCAGGGCCATCGCAGCAAGCGAGCCGGCTTGGGCAGCGATTTCTGCATTTTCGCTCATTCCATATACATATTTGAACCCAAAACCAATCACCACAGGTGTGAGCACGGCGAGCATGCCCGGCTTAATCATTTCGCGAATGGCGGCAGTGGTGGAAATGGAAACGCAGTTGGCGTACTCGGCCTTGCCGTCGGCGGCTTCATAAACCTTGCGGTCTTCTTCGCTCCATTCTTCAACCGGTTTACCATGGTTATCCTTCATCTTGGCCAAGGCGGCTTTCAATTCAGGAATTTTTTTAAACTGGCGTTGAACTTCCTTAATCATATCGGCCGCGGCGCGCCCCACCGCTTCGATTGCCATGGCTGAGAACAGGAAAGGCAACATGGCTCCCACGAATAAACAGGCCATCACGCTGGGGCTTGCAATGTCGATGGAAGTGATTTTTGCCACGCCCATGTACGCGGCAAATAGCGCCAGCGCGGTAAGGGCAGCCGAACCAATCGCGAAGCCTTTGCCGATGGCGGCGGTGGTGTTGCCCACCGCATCTAGGTTATCCGTGCGGGCGCGTACTTCCTCGGGCAGTTCACCCATCTGAGCAATGCCGCCGGCGTTGTCGGCCACAGGGCCGTAGGCGTCCACAGCGAGTTGGATGCCGGTGTTGGCAAGCATGCCCACCGCGGCAATCGCGATGCCGTAAAGGCCGGCAAAGTGATACGCGCCCAGAATGGCGGTGGCGAGAAACAGGATGGGCCACATCGTTGAACGCATTCCCACGCCAAGGCCGGAAATGATGTTCGTGGCCGCACCGCCCTTGGCGGATTGAATAGAAATTTCCTCCACCGGGGCCTTGTTAAAGCCGGTGTAATATTCGGTGACAAACCCAATGCCCAGCCCGCAGGCAAGGCCGATCAAGCTGGCATAAAAAACGCCCATGGCCGAGTAGGTGGCGCCGTCCAACTCCCACGTTGCGGGCAGCAGACCGTTGATGAGAAAATAGGCACCCACCAGCATGATGACCGCTGCGGTAAGTTCGCCGCGCGTGAGGCCGGCCTTGGGGTCGCCGCCTTCCTCGACGGACACAAACATCGTGCCAATCATTGAGGCAATGATGCCGACGGCTGCGAGGCATAAGGGCAACATCACCACCCCCATCGCTCCGAGGCCACCTTCGATACCAATAAACTCCGGTAGGCTCATCAGCAACACGCCGAGCACCATCGCGCCAATCATGGAGCCAACGTAGCTTTCGAACAGGTCCGCGCCCATACCAGCCACATCGCCCACGTTATCGCCCACGTTGTCGGCGATAGTAGCAGGGTTAAGCGGATGATCCTCGGGGATACCCGCCTCAACCTTACCCACGAGATCCGCGCCCACGTCCGCCGCCTTGGTGTAAATACCACCGCCCACACGCGCGAAGAGCGCAATGGAGGAGGCGCCAAACGAGAAGCCCGTCAGCACGGTGAGAATCTTATTCATGCCCGCCGACGTGGAGGAATCGAAGTGGCCGTAATAAAAGAAAAACAATCCGGAAAGCCCCAGCACCCCAAGGCCCACCACGCCCATGCCCATTACCGAGCCGCCACGGAAAGCGACGTTGAGCGCGGAAGCCAGTCCCGTACGGGCGGCGTGTGCGGTGCGGACGTTAGCTTTGGTGGCTACTTTCATGCCGATAAAGCCGGCGAGCGCAGAGCACGTGGCGCCGACCACGAAGGAAAGCGCAATGAGCGGGCTGGAATGCTCGGCCTGCGTCAGCGCCAAAAGCACCGCAACCGCAACCACAAACCACGCCAGTTTGGAA
Source organism: Verrucomicrobiales bacterium (assembly GCA_002718935.1). GTDB lineage: Bacteria > Verrucomicrobiota > Verrucomicrobiia > Limisphaerales > UBA1100 > UBA1100. The sequence goes on along the minus strand of PBFV01000083.1, from coordinate 1,755 downwards.
TATTCAGCCCGCAGAAACGCCATCGCGCCGTCGGTGATGTAGCCGGCAATCCGCTTCATGCGATCCGTGCCGGGATCCTGAGCGGACACCCATTGGGCACGCATATAGGTGTACAAGAGGGCGATCAATCCCACGGCGGGAATGATGTATAGCACTTTTTCGTTCATCGTTTTTTCAACTGCAAACCATCACGGCGTAAGGTGTATGGGAATGGGAACCCTCCTTTGGCCAGAACCTTCGCCGGGCGCGGCGTTTTTGCCTAATTATAGGGTTTTTGTCAAGAAAACGCGCGTCATGGATACTTGACCGCCCGACAGGGCAAGCCTAACCTGCCGCCACGTTTTCCAAGCCATGAAAAACACAAACGACCCAAGCCGACGCAACTTTCTAAAGACTTCCACCGCCGCCACGGCCACCGCAGCACTAGCCCTGCCAACTGTGACCTTTGGCAAGCCCGACAGTCGCAAGCTGAAGATCGGCTGGATTGGCTGCGGCGGTCGCGGCACCGGCGCCGTCAACCAAGCCCTCAAGGCCGATAGCAACGTGGAACTCTACGCTATCGGCGAAGCCTTTGCCGACAAAGCGGAGGCCGGCCTCACCGCCATGAAAAAGATTCACCCCGGCAAGGTGAACGTCGACAAATCCCGCGTGCATGTCGGACTGGACGCCTACCAAAAGGTAATCGATAGCGGAGTAGACGTCGTACTCCTCACCACGCCCCCCGGCTTTCGCCCCATGCACATCAAGGCTGCCGTAGACGCCGGCAAACACGTATTTGCCGAAAAACCCATGGCCACCGACGCGCCCGGCGTACATTCGGTCATGAAATCCATCGCCAAGGCCAAAAAGCAGGGCACCTCCATTGTCGACGGCTTTGTCTGGCGCTGGACCTATGCTCAGCGCGACACCTACAAGCGCCTGCTCGGCGGCGATCTCGGCGACATTCAGGCCATCTTTTCCAGCTACAACAACAACGCCCGCAAACGCTACCCCAAGTGGGGCCGGCACAACACCAAGACCGACGTCGAGTACATGATCCGCCGCTGGTACTACTTCACTTGGCTCTCAGGCGACCACATCGTCGAGCAGGCCGTCCACAGCATCGATAAAATGCTCTGGGCCAAGAACGACGAAGTGCCCGCCTACGCAGTCGCCAATGGCGGCCGCCAAAACCGCGGCGAAACCGAAGGCAACATCTACGACCATTTCGGCGTGGAATTCACCTGGGCCGACGGCACCCAAGGCTACCACTACTGCCGTCAAATGGATAACTGCGAGAACGGCACGTGGGACCGCGTATACGGCACCAAGGGTCGCTACGTCGGCGAGAGCGGCCGCAAAGCCCACGCCTTTGGCAACAAGGACGGCCTCATCTGGCGCTGGACCCCCGGCCCCAATGATGAGCGCAACAACAACGGCTATCAAACCGAGCACGACGAAATGTACGCCGCCATCCGCGACGGCAAACCGCTCAACACCGGTGATCGCATGATCAAAACTACTCTAGCCGCCATCATGGCCCGTACAGCCGCCTACACCGGCAAAAAGGTCACTCAGGAAATGATGCTTGATTCCAAGGAACAACTCGTCCCCGACAAAGTTTCCTTCGACATGAAATTCCCCCCGCGCGCCGTCCGCCACCCTGGCCGCAACGAAGTCCTCGAACCTCACGGCTGGGACGCGTAGGCCTAACCTACTTTTTCTCCGGTGAATCACCGGGTGTATTATCGGCCCCAGCATCGCCCTCCGACGAAT
>PBFV01000082.1 GCA_002718935.1 Verrucomicrobiales bacterium | reverse complement strand
ATCGGCAAATAATTAGCCGCCAATCCTCCATAAAACCGAGGAGGTTCACCAGTTTCCCTTAGTGGCGCACGATTCCGTTGAGCACGGTGCCCTGTGTTTTGGTGAGTTTGGGGTTCATCTATTTGCGCGGCAAAAGTACAAGCCACGGAGTCGGTGTAATCTGGTGAAGTAGGCGATTTTTAATAATTCTCGAACCGCCTGAGCGATCTTCACAACCCCCACCTCTGCTTTGACCGACCATGGCGTGGGCGTTAGCGACAACTATTAGTCATCCAAAAAACCAAGCCAATAAAAACAAGAAAGATAGTGATTATTTTTGGGCCGTGGATATAGGCCTTCCAAATGGCCTGCTTCGACTCCCTTAAACTCGGCCCTTGGCAATGCCCGCAATTAACACACTCTGCTTGAGTAATGGTGTGGCCGAGGTAATTGATTTCCCTTAACTTAAAGCCTTCATCACCTTGCTCGTCTAGGCACTTTTCACAAATCGACGGCAGCGACGGATTCAGCTCAGGAGGTTTCCGTCCTATTGATCGGCCTCGGTTTGAATACTCGCCTCCCAACATCAGTTCTTAACCTCATCAGACATTTTAGTGAGGCCAGCAAGTTTGTTCTTGATGGTGCAATAGCACTCCTTGGCCTTTTTCTTGGGCACTACGAACGGCTGCCAAGTCGAACGAATAGCTAGGCTTGCCCTTAACGGGGTTTGACCTCGAACTTTAGACAGATGTGTGGTCCCGATCCGCATCTACGTTTCATTTCTTTTCATCTATCTGGAAAGGGCTGAGCTAACGACTTTCAAGGCTGTCGAATATTCCTGCAAAAACCCTTGGATATATTTTTTACCCAAGATAGTTCGCCAGATTCTTGGGGCCCGGATAGTTTCCTCATGCCATATAGCCGTCTGTATCTTATCGCCGATGAAGGCGATACGGATATTACGATTAATCTTATCGTGAAATTCAATCAGGTGACTCAAGGTCTTTTGGTCCAATGTCTTTGATGCAGCCTGAGGGTCATCACTAAGGACATCAAACCTTCCCTGCAAGGCAGGGAAGTAATGGGTGATGTGAGCCAGATTCTTGTTGTTGGCACTTGGGGTATTTAGAATGCTTTTTAAATCGGGGTTGGGCGGAGGCTCTTTTTCTAGCCAAGAATATAATTTCCAAATGGAGACAAGATATGTGACCACTCCTAATATTATGACATGCCACTTTTTAATCGGTAGATCCGGAAGAAATGAAATTGAATTAAAGAATTCTACAGCTTGATAAAAAATGCTGAAAAGCAGGCAGGAGGCGATGATTCCTCCGCAGAATACGGCGATGAAGATAATGAATTTGACCGCCCAGTGCATACGATATCTTTGAACCGGAACAACTATGGTGTGTTCCTGATGATCCTGTCTATTTTGGGGTCTTGAGGTGATGAGCATACCCTTGAAATGATATACGGTGCGGGTGCTTTTCCCTGATCGCTTTACGGTGTAAAGTTCGCATTCTGAGCATCTGGTATGCACCCCCTCGTGTTCGCCAATGATTTCATCTTCTGAGATAAATATCGCGCCCGAGGGAATGGGGGTGCCCCAAATCGGCCCATATTCTACATCATAAGAGCCATACAACCCGCTGTTCTTAAACTCAGATTCGGAGAGGCTGCTTCTTCGGGAATAAGTGAAACTCGGGTTAATAAACGTGACCAATGGATCCATAATCCACTGACTGAAACCATCCAAATAAAGCGACCTTTGCTTTTCGACTGATTTAAACCTAAACAGGGTTATCCCCCAACTAAGTAGCAGGATGAATCCAGATAGGTAAAAGATCACGCAAAAAATCGGGAGACTGATCAGAAGATTCTGATCTCCATCATGGATAGCAGGGATAAGCACGACAGCCAGAAAAACACCAGGGAAAGCCAAGGCAGCAATGGCGTTTGATTTCAGGAGTCTTACGCAAAGCTTTTTCCGTTCCTGTTCCAATTCCAGTAGGTTAGGCTTAATTTTCCTCTCGTAGAAATCATTAAACTCCATGGTAAGTGGATCATCTTTCATTATCTCTAGCCTCTCCTTTCAGCCTCCTCACAGATTACGTGTGGATGGCCACAGCCAACCAACACCACCGTCGCAATCACCACCAGAACCTGCTTCACGCCCATCAGCCTACCGCATGTATATTAAGCCTGCATACTGTAAATTGCAGGGAATTTTATAGCTGCTTAATGAGTCTGGTGGTGGGGCAATCGATGGTTACGGATGAGAAGCCTCTCCACCTTCACTCTCCCACCTCTGCCTTGACCAAGTAAGGATTGTGCTTTAGGTTGCCAGCATGAGGAATTTCAAATTCTTCACTTTTCTGGAAAAGTTAAATGGTTCTCCTTTTAACTGCACTGACATGGACTCCAGTTGCTCATTATGAAAGCCGTGCTTACTACATTACAAATGGTTTTTCTTTCCATCCCAATAATGGGTGATGAGGTGACCAAAAGTACATTTGAGGATATAAAGGTCAGGGCTGAGAAAGGGGAGGCAGTTGATCAACTATTGCTTGGGAAGCTTTATGCCAGAGGCGTAGGTGTGCCCCAGGATTTTAAGATGGCGGCTAAATGGTTCCGCAAATCCGCAGAGCAGGGCAATGCAGATGCGCAATACAGTCTGGGGGCAATGTTCGACCAAGGTGACGGATTATTGGAGGACGATAAGAATGCAATAAAATGGTATCGCAAGGCAGCTAAGCAAGGAAATGCAAAAGCACAAAATAACCTTGCGATAATGTACAACATTGGCAGAGGGCTAGAGAAGGATACAAAACAATCGGCGAAATTTTTTCGAAAAGCGGCCGAGCAAGGGCATGCTTATGCTCAATACAACATGGGGGTAATGTATGAATTTGGCGAAGGAGTGCCGAGGAGCTTCAGGGAAGCCGTGAAATGGTATCGCAAAGCGGCAGAGCGAGGATTCGCACAAGCGCAAACCGACCTTGGACTGCTGTATGCTATGGGAGAAGGCGTACCTCAAGATTTTAAGGAAGCATATAAATGGTTTCGCATAGCGGCAGAACGGGGAAATGCCCAGAGCCAATTCAGTCTTGGGGTGATGTACGCCAATGGTCAAGGTGTGCTGAAGAATGAGTTAACTGCTTATGCTTGGTGGAATATTGCATCTGCCAGTGGGCATGCCGCAGCCAAGAGGTACAAAGGCATCATCACTGAGAGATTTTCAAATAATGAAATTTGCAAAGCGCAGGCACTTTCCCGCGAGATGCTCAAAAATAATCCTAAGCTGCTGAAGTAGCTCACCGCCACGAGTCCGCAAACCCGACAGTATATCCATAATGCCAGAGTGCCCCCAGTCGCCCAGGTCAGCGAGGGCTTGGTTAGGACTGATCAACACGGCCATTAGAGCCGCTGCCAGCAACGGCTTCGAGCGAGAGAAATTAAATAGTTCGAAAAAGGGACGGATCATTTTTTGGCCGCCCTAACGGCGAAATAGGATCCGGCGACCACGCGCGCGGCGAGGAGGACGTTCACGGCGACGTCACGGCCCGACTCCTTGTGGGAAGGATCGTTGCCGCCGAAATCCCAGAACCAGCCCTTGTATTTGCCGGAGGTGGCTTCGAGCACGAGGCCTNGCNTNGTGAGCGTNAATTTCCAGTGGCTGTTGGCGGTGGNTTTTTTGGCCAAGCGNAGNGCNGGNGTCACNGTNAGNNNNGGGCCTTCGGGGCGNGTCTTGGCACGGTCATCAATNACNATCACCCAGCCTTTGTATTTNCCNCCNGCNGCCCGGACGAGNTGNCCNTNTTCNGTNNNNANAAATTCCCAGGCCGAGGTGGCTTGCTGTTTGTTGGCCAATGAAATGCCTTCGACCACATCGACGTCGTTTAGTTTGCCGGGCTTGGCTTTTTCGGTAACGTCGATGAACCAACCCTTGAAGCGCGACACCACCGGACTGAGCGTGCGCGGTTTGCTGGTGTTCCCCTTAATCTCGCGCAGACTCTTGATGAAGGCATCGTGCCCTTCCACCGCCGCCGGGCTTTCCGCAAAGGTGGCTGCGCCGGTCGTCATTAGAGTGGCGATGAAAAATTTTAGTGTCCGATTCATGGTCATGTCCTTCTCCGGTTAAATATATGTGTGAACGCGAACGGTAGAAAGCGGCGTCATGATCGTCAAGTGCGGTAGGTCAAATCGCGCTCACTATTCTTGCTTCAAAGCTGATTGCCGATATAGTCGGCGGCGTATGAAATGCATCATCACTTTCGTGCTCGGGTTGGCCACGGGGCTGCCGGCTTGCTCAGCGGAAAAGCCGCATCCCTCCACTTCGGCGCAGGTGCGGCTGGCTTCCTGGTGGATGACGCGGCATGCGGAAAAGATGGCCATCATTGAGGCCGCGAATGATCCGAAGAAGGAAACGAAAGTGGAGTTGCTGATGGTGGGCGACTCGATCACGCACAACTTCGACAATGGCGGCCCTGGCGAGGTGGTTTGGCAGAAGCACTTCGCGCCGTTGAACGCGCTCAACCTCGGCTTCGGCGGTGACCGCACGAATCACGTGCTTTGGCGGCTGGAGCATTTGCCGAAGTTGAAGACGTCGCCGAAAGCGGCTTCGTTGATGATCGGCACGAACAACATTTGTTGGGGCAGCGATCATCCCCGGCAGGCGGCCGATGGCGTGCAGGCAATTGCCAAAAAGCTCAACGAGATGTATCCGGAGATGAAGATTCTGGTGGTTGCGGTGTTCCCGCGCCGCCGCGAGCTGACGCATCCGCATCGCAAGGAAATCATCGAGCTGAATTCCCATCTCCCCAAGTTACTCAAGGGCATCCCCAACGTGAGCTTCGTGGACATCGGGCCGAAGTTTCTTGATGACAAAGGGCACCTGTCCAAGGAGATGATGCCGGACACGACGCATCCCAGCACCAAGGGCCACGAGATTTGGGCGGCGGCGATTGTGCCAACGCTAAAGCAGTTGATGGGCAAAAAATAAATCGATGAACCGAAGCGCTTATCAAATTCCGCGGCGCACATTCCTGAGAGGAGCGGGCGTATCGCTGGCGGTGCCGTTCCTGGACATCATGTCGCCGGCGGTGAGCTACGCGAAAGCGAAGGCGGTGGCCGATCCGGTGCGATTGTGTGTGCTGTACAAGGGTTGCGGGGTGAATCCGCATTCGTGGGATATTGTCGGCGGCACGGAAACGAAGTTTGAGTTGTCCAAAATCCTGCGGCCTCTGGCGCCTGTGCAGAAGGACATTCTTGTCCTTGGAAACCTCGATAACGACGGTGTGTCGAGTCACATGGATGCCCCTGGCACCTTCATGAGTGCTACGAAGCACAAAGACCCAAACCGCTATTCATTTGATCAACGAATTGCAGATCGCCTCGGTGGCCAGACGCCTATCAAGTCCGTGCAACTAACCGCCGACAATGTCTGGAAGCAGCATCCTTGGCTAAACATTCTCTCGTATGACAAGACGCATCAACCGCTACGAGGCCAGCATGATCCGCAGTCTGCATTTGATGTGATTTTCAAAAATGCCGCGCAGGCGAAGCGCCAAACGGAATTGGCGAGCGTGTTGGATGGCGTGAAAGACGCCTCCTCGTCGCTGCTGCGCAAGGCCAGCACGCAGGATCAGCAGGTGTTGCAGCAGTACTTTGATTCGTTGCGCGACGTGGAAAAGGGCATCGAGCGGGCGCGGGCCAACGGGCAGGCCGCGGCGGCGGACCCGAAGCTGGCGCAGATCGATCCGGCCCTGGAGGTGGGCCACCTCGGCGAGCGCATCAAGGCGATGATGGATCTGATCGCGCTGGCGTTCTGGACCGATTCCACGCGCGTCGCCTCGTGCATGCTCGCCAACACGAACAGCCGCATCNATTACGATTTCATGGGCGTGAACGCGGAGTTTCATTACGTGTCGCATCACGTGCGCAANAAGAAGGTGCTGCCGAAATACGACGGCATCAACACGTGGCACACCGCGCAGTTGCGGTACTTGATCGAAAAACTGAAGACACTGCCCGACGGCGCGGGCACGGTGTTTGACAACTCGCTGATCCTTTGGGGCTCGGGCATTAAGCATGGCGATTATCATTCGCTGACCGATCTGCCGTTGGTTCTCGCCGGCGGCGGTGGTGGGCAGGTGGCGCTGGGGCGGCACGTGCGTTATCCCGAGGCGCAGCCGTACGCCAACCTACTGCTTACGTTGATGAAACTTATGGGTGCCCCCGCGCCAAGCATTGGCGATTCCACCGGGTTGTTACCGGGCATCACCGACCCAGCGAGTTTTGCGCCCACGAATCCCGACAACGGCACGTGGAAGATCACGAAGGAGGACGGCAAGACGCTCACGGCCAAGGGCCTGTTGCGCATCGAGATTGAGGGTGAGCAGGAGTATTATCTCCTGCGCTTGTCCGACAAGAGCGACCTGCGCATTCAGGTGCCGTTCATGAACAATCACCGACTGCGTTTCGATCGCAACGTAGGCAAGGTGGTGACATTGACCGGGCAATACAAGGAGGCCGCTGGCAAAAAGGTCGTCGTCACGCTCAAATCGGCCAAGGCCCAATAGCCGATGAGGTCGGCGCGCCAACTTTTCACGGCGGTTTTCTTCGTCTGTGTGTCGCCCGCGTTGAACGCGGCAGATTTCGCGGCGGCCGCAGAAGTGATTGGAGACCGTTGTTTGACTTGCCATGACATCGACACCCGAAAAGGCGGGATCGACTTAACGCCGCTGCTCAATAAGGCCAATGCCTCCTATGGCAAACACACCCAGCTTTGGGTGCGGCTTGAGAAGATGGTGGCCCGCGGCGCGATGCCGCCGGAAAACAAAAAGCCGCTGGCGGGCAGGGAAAAGAAAGCGATCCTTGATTGGTTTCACCATTCGTTCGTGCTGCGCGAGGGCAAGGAGCACATCGGCCCCACGCCGCTGCGGCGGCTGACGCGGTACGAATTCCAAAACTCGCTGGAAGCCGTGCTGGCCATCCCGCTCAAGGCGCCATATCGCGACACTATCACCGGGCGACTTGAGGCATCGAAAATTGAGACGCTGGTGCCCTCGGATATTCCCGGCGAATCTGGTTTCGACAATGACGCGCATCGGCTGGGGCAACTCCGGCCGCCGCTGAAAGAGCTGGCCAATGCAGCCAACTTTGCGCTGGAAAAATTTCGCAAGGATCCAAAGGCGATGAAGACTGTTTTGGGACGGTCGGATATTCCGGAAAAACTTGGCGAAGCCGAATTCAAACAGCTCGTTGCAAAATTCCTTCTGCGCGCCCACCGCGGGAATGACCAACGGTTGGCGGAATACGCAGCCGGGTATTTCCGCCAATACCAACGGCATTTGCGCGCCTCGAATGACAGCACCGCGAGCCTGATGCACGTGTTCGAAATGATTCTGGTGTCGCCGGAGTTTCTCTATCGCATGGAGCAATCCCGGGGACGGGACACGCCGTATCCGGTGACCGGCGTGGAGTTGGCGACGCGTCTGGCTTATTTCCTTTGGGCTAGTCCGCCGGATGCCGAACTGTTGAAGCACGGCCGGGATGGCAGCCTGCTCGAGGACGCGGCGTTGAAAGCGCAGGTTGCGCGAATGCTCAACTCGCCCAAGCGGATTGCGTTGGCCGAAAACTTCGCGGGCCAATGGCTCGGCTTTGGCGAACTCATTTCCAATCACGAATATCTGCGGGACGAACGCTGGAACCGCGAAGCTTACGACGAAGTTTTGTTCTTCATTGATGAGCTGATTCGCTCGGACCGCAGTGTGCTGGAGTTGGTGCAAAGCGACTGGCTCTACAAGCGGGCGACGGCGTTGCGGCCCAAAAACCACGGCTACTCTAAGGCCGATGCCGCTTCCATGAACCGACGGCACGCGGATATTTTTGCACCACGCCAAAGCAAAAGCCGCAACCGGAAGCTGCGGTATGATCCGCCGATCCTCGTTGAGCGCAAGGGCGATCGCGAAGGCGGCATCATCACCAGCGCGGCCATCATGCGCGTGACGGCTTCGAAGACGCGCACCAGCCCGATCCGGCGCGGCGTGTGGGTGTTGAACACGCTGATTGGCAAGGCGATGGAAGCGCCCGAGGATGTGCCGTCAATCGAGGAAGCCCGCGAAGCGCTGAACATCAAGCGGAACCCGACCGTTGCCGAGTTGTTGAAACAGCACACATCGAAGGCAGTTTGCAACGCCTGTCACAAGGAGATTGATCCGCTTGGGCTTGGCCTAGAAAATTTCGCGCAATTTGGTGATTGGCGTACGCATTATCCTGATAAGGCGCCGGTCGTTTCCTCAGGCGTAATGCCCAATGGTAAGGCGTTCAAGTCACCGCGAGAGATAAAGGCACTCTTGCTCCAGTTGTACGGCGAGGACATCGCCGAGAATTTCGCGCGCCAACTCTTCGCCTATGCCCTCGGGCGCAAGCTACAGCCTTTTGATCGCATATCACTCAATCAAATTGTTAGTGCGGCAAAGAAAGACGGTTACAAGACAAACACGTTTGTCGAACAGATCGTGTTGTCGAAACAGTTCCGCTACCGGCAGGACCGTTAAAACAACGCCTCGATGTGGCGGCCTTCGCTTGCGGGAATGGTGAAGCCGTCGGGTGCGAGGCGCGAAGCGGGATTGATGTTTAGCGCAGTGAAGAGGGTGGCCGTGAAATCAGGAAGGGTCACCGGATTGGTTTTCACATAGCCGGCGTGTTTGTCGGATTCGCCGTAGACTGCACCGCCACGGATGCCGGCACCGGCCAGCATGGCGGAGTAGCACGCGGGCCAGTGGTTGCGGCCGATGCGCTTGGCGCCCTTGCTGATCTTCGGCGCGCGGCCAAATTCACCCACAAGTACAACGAGAGTGGTATCAAGCAGGCCGCGTTCGCGAAGATCCTCCAGCAGCGTGGCGACGGCTTGGTCGGTGCGAGGCAGGGCGAAGGGTAGACCGTTCCAGCCGTTTTCAAAAATGCCCACGTCAGCGTTGCCGTGCATGTCCCACGTCTCGACGCTCACGAATTTTTCGCCACGCCCGAGGCCGGTCCAAGCGGCGACGTTAACCAGCCGTGTGCCGGCCTCAATGAGGCGGCGGGCAAGCAGCAGGTGTTGGCCGAGCGGATTGCGCCCGTAACGATCGCGCATGCGTGCGGATTCGCGGTCAAGATTGAAGGCGTCCTTGGCGGCGCGGCCGTTGAGAAGGTCGATGGAGCGTTGTTGATGGGTATCGAAAGCATCAAACTCGGCGGTGTTGCCAACGGGCGAAAGTTGTTGGGCGGCCTCAAGCAGGCGGCGACGGTCGGCGATTTGCGTGGGCGATATATTCTCCGGCGTGTCAAACGCGCGCACGCGATAGCCGGGCGTGGCGGGATTGTCATCGTGCTTTTGGCCGAGCAGCATCGGCGCGTAAGCCATGCCGAGATGACCGCCGGTGAGGTAGGTGTGATCGGGTGGCGCAGCGCCTCCACCGAATTTCTGCAGCCACACATGATCCGGAATGCTTGCCTTGGACGGGCGCAGCTTGGTGACCATGGCGCCGAAGCAGGGATCGTCCGCAGCGGGGTTTTCGCGCCCGGCCAGCAGCATTGAGTTGGCGAGCTTATGCTCGGCGACCTTGTGCGTCATCGAGCGGATGACGGCGTACTGCTCGGAGAGCTTGGCGAGGCGCGGCATCAGCTCGCAAATTTGGAAGCCCGGCGTGGCGGTCTTGATGGGGCGGTACGGCCCGCGGATTTCCTGCGGCGCCTCGGGCTTCATATCCCACGAATCCAACTGGCTGAGCCCGCCATATTGGTGAATGAAAATGCATGACTTCGCCGAAGCCTGCTTGTCCTCCCCGCGCAGCAGCTCCGGCAGCGCCAATCCCAACGCGCCTATCCCCCCGGCTTGCAGTAGGCGCCGGCGCGAAAGATTGCTGGATGAATTGGCGTTCACGGATTGTATTTCCTCGCGCCGTTATTTTACCGGTTGTTTAGTTTAGGACAATGAGATTTTGCCGCCACCATCGCTACTCTTTCTGCAGCGGCACCTTGAAAAAATTTTCCACCTCGTGCGTGGCCGTGCCCCATTCGCCGAGGACGTCCCAGGAATCGAGGTGGCTCATGCTGGCGACGTGTTCCACGCCGCGGCTGCCGCGGGCGGCGGCGGCGGCGGAGATTTTGCCGGTGGCGAGCAGGGTGTCGTACGCGAGCTGCCACTGATACCACGCCACGCTGCCGTATTGACCGGTGGTGCTGTATGAGGCGCCCCATTTCGTGATGCGTTCGCCGCGTCGCAAGGTGCCGCCGTGCCAGCGGCCTTTTTGCGCGAGTAAACTGTACGGATCGGTGATGGCGAGGATGCCTTTGTTTTCGGGATCGGCGGCCAGCTTTTGATTTTTTGCATCAAGCGCGCGTTGGGCGGCAGCGATGCGGGCCTGCAGATATTGGTCAGCTGTGAACTTTGTCGGGTGACTGTAAAACTTGAGCAAGCCCTGGTGGCCGCCGCGTTTGTGCTCCAGCAGGGCGCGGCGGACTTGCGCGAGCGAATTGCCGCGCGAGGCGTGGCTGAAGCCCAGCGAACACTCGGGATGTTTGCCGCCGGCGCGGAGGTCTTCGCCCCATTTTTTGAGGTAACCGCAGTTGCCGGGAAAGCCGCCGTCGCTTTCGGAGCGATGAACCAAGCCGCCATATTTTTTCTTCATGTCGAGACTGACGGGATTCCAAGCGATCATTTTAAACGCCGTCACGCGGCCCCAATTGGAGCCGTCCGGCAGCCACGCATCGGGCCAGCCGGGCCGATAGTGCATGCGCCGGCCGGCTTTGGTCCAACTGTCGGCCATGCGGTCCCACGTGTCGATGCGTGCGGGATCCAGCTCTTGTTTGCGAATGTGCTCGTGCCAGGCGTAGGCCTTTTTCATGAGGTTCATGTGCGCCTCGTCGCCGGTCATCAGGTACAGCCAAATGAGCAGCGGACCGGTGCCGCGGGTCAACGTGCGCGGGTACAGCAGCTCGATTTCGTAGCCGCGGGCGCGGGTGGGCTTGGCGTTGTCGTGATATTGCTCGGCCCAGCCGACGACCTTGCCTTCGCCGAAGTTGGCGCGCTTGATGAAGTCGCCGAGCTTGCTGAGCCGCGCGATGTATTTTTTGTCGCCGGTGAGGTGGTACATCATCAGCATGATGCGAAACGGCGCGTTCGTGCCGTTGTCGTTGAACGAGATGCCGTTGCGCACGCCCGTGTTGCCCGAGCCGCGGCCGTCAAAGGACCATTGATCCGGCCAACCGCCGGCGGGGCGCTGGATGCTCAGCAGCACATCGGCACAGCGCCGGGCGGATTCAAAATACTTTTTGTCGCCGGTGAGCTTGTGCGCGTAGAGCATGATCCAAAACGGCTCAGTGGTGTAGCCATCCTGCACGCGCACAAAATTCTCACCCTTGCCCGGCCATGGCCAGTGACCTTTCGGCCATTGCGCCTTGAGGATGAGATCCGCCGCGCGTTGGCCGGCCTCGAGAAATTTTTTGTCGCCAAAGATTTCGTAAGCCCGAAAGAAAATCACCGCCGCCGCGCGCACGCGAAAAAGGTCGCGCCCACCATACGCCGCCGGCAACGCCTGCGTCTGTTGATCGAGCCACTTGCGAATGTCCGCTTCGCATTTTTTGGTGAGGTCGTGATTTAGTTTGGTCAGCAATGCCGCCAGCTCCATTTCCTTGGCCGCGCGTTGGGCGGCGGTCAGCGACCCGAAATGCACTGTCTGGCCACCAAACAACCGCGCACGCTCCGCCGCCGACAGCCCTTTATCGGTCAGCGCCTCGTAGGACAAGTCCTTGTAGTAACCGATCTTTGTGTCGAACTCCAAAGGAGCAGCCGCCCAAAGATTCGGGGACAGCGAAACGAAGAAGGCGGCAATAAGAAGCCTAATTTCGGAATTGAATGATAGGTTTATTGTCATGGTCGTTTAAAAGCCCAAAGGTGTTTTTCGCTACGGACATAAATTGTGTTTTCATCCATCGCGGGAGTAACATGAATTCTGTCACCGAGTTTCACTCGATGGACGATGTTCAACTCGTCGCCGGCTTGCACTATGGTGATTTGGCCGGGCTCGCTGGCGAGGTAAAGGTGGCCGTTGGCGAGGATGGGGCTGGCGCTGTATTGGCCGCTGGCGCCGAGGCGTTCGCTGTAGAGCGGTTTGCCGGTGGCGGCGCGCAGGGCGGTGAGGATGCCGCCGCTGCGCACGTAATAGATGCGCCCGCCGTGCGCGAGGGGCGTGGGGATCTCGGCGATGCCGCGGTTGTATTCCCACGCGAGATGGCTGCCGGTGATGTCGCCGCGCCCGCCGGGTTTCACGGCGATGAGCAGCGGCTTGCCGGAGCCGTGACCGAAGTTGCCGACGAATTCCTCGCGCGTCCAGACGCCATCGCGGTTTTTGTCCATCCAGCCGAAAATGCCGTCCAGCCGCCGCGCGCGTTGGCGCGGATCCTTCGGCAGCGGCATGCCGTAGCCGGGATGGCCGTAGGGCAGCTCGGGGCGGAAGGGAAACGTGAAATGGCCGGTCATTTCCTTGCGCTGCAGTTTGCCGTCCTTGTTGGCATCGAAATGGATCACCGATTTCCAGAACGGCTCGGGGTCCACCTTTTCATTGCCGCCGCCGCCGCGTCGCGAGGCGGAGGCGTACACCACGCCATCGCCGATGATCGGTGCGGAAATCGTCTCGCGCGAAAATCCGGTCACGTGCCACCGCTCGCGTCCGGATGGCAGGGCGTACCCGCGCAGGGCGCCGTTGCCGAGCACGACCAGTTCATCGCCGCTTTCTTGCTTCCAAACCACCGGCGTGGACCAGCCGCTGCGATGAAACGGCCGCGCCGTTTCCCAGGCGGTTTCGCCATCGGCCTTGTTAAAGGCGACGACCTTCGAGCGGCTCAATCGGCTGCGTGGCAGGTTGTTGTCATCGTCCAAAACCAAGATGAGGTGCTTGCCGTAGCCAATCGGCGAGGACGACGTGCCATACAACGTGCGCGGAACGGGCAGTTTTTTCTGCCACAGCTCTTTGCCGGCATGGTCGTAACAGATCAATCCAAACGAGCCGAAGTACACGAACAGCCGATCCGCATCCACCACCGGCGTCGGCGCCGCGTGGCTGCTGGCTTGGTGAACGCGTTCCAGTGGCACTTCGGGCGCCTTGCGTACCCAGAGCCGGTTGCCGGTGGCCGCCTCATACGCCAGCGTTGCCATACGCCCTTCGACCACGCCGGTCAAAAAAATCTTTCCGCCCCACAACACCGGCGACGAATGCCCCACCGGCACGGGCACCTTCCAAGTGGGCTTGGCGGGATCAATCTTCACCGGTGGCTTCGCCGTCGCCACACCGGAACCGTTCGGCCCGCGAAACTGGTTCCACTCGGCGGCGGTCAGTTGACCGTTGACGGCGGCAAAGAGCGCGAGGATTCCAGCACGAATTCGCATGGGCGGGACGCTAGCGGTCTGCGAGGGGATTGCCAGTCGAATTCTCCGGTTTTCGTGATTTTCCTGAACATGTTTTGATGGATTCGCAGCTTTCCGGCGTCCAAGTTTTGGGCTATAATATGCTCGATCCGTGAAAAGGCGGGGGGCGATCTATGAAGAAAAAATTACATGCATGCGGCTCGGTGGAACACGAAATCGCACGACGCCAATTTCTCGGCGGCTTGACCGCGGGCGGCGCGATGATTGGCGGGCTCAGCTCGTTTTGCACGCAAGAGGCGCTGGCCGGCTTGGCCAAGGAGCAAAAGCGCATGATCGTGGTGCGTATGGCGGGCGGGTTGAGCCAGCTGGAGAGCTGGGATCCGAAGCCGAACACCGACACGGGCGGACCGTTCCGCGCCATCAAGACCAGCGTGCCGGGCATCCACATCAGCGAACTACTGCCACACACGGCCAAGCAGATGCACAATCTCTGCCTCGTGCGCGGCATCAACACGCGCAACGGCGATCACGGCAAGGGTACGTACATGATGATGACCGGCCGGCATCGGGCGCCTGGGATGACTTATCCGGAGCTGGGCGCGGTGGTGGCCAAGGGCATGGACGATGGCAAGCTGTCGTTGCCCGGTCACATTAAGGTTTCCAATGGCGGCAGTGGCGGGCGCAATAATGACAGCGCCTATCTTGGGCCCAAGTACGCGAGCATTTCGCTGGGTGGCGGCAAGCCCCCGGCCAACACGACGGTGCCGAAGAATGTGACGGCCGAGTCGTTGGCTCGCGCGGAAGCGATTCGCAAGGCGGCCAATCAACATTTTGCCGGCAAACGCCGCACCGCCGAGACGGAGGCGTATGTGCAAAGTTTCGAGCAAGCGCAGGAATTGGTGAAGCGCCGCGATGTGTTTGATCTCTCGAAGGAGTCGAAGAAAGATCACGAGCGCTACGGCAGCACGGACTTCGGCAAGCACTGCCTGCTGGCGCGCCGGCTCATCGAGAAGGGCATCAGCTACGTGCAGGTGCAGCACAGCAACTACGACACGCACAACGAGAACTTCGAGTTTCACTTCGAGCAACTGGGCGAGTTCGACCGGCCGTTTGCGACGCTGATCAATGACCTCGCCGAGCGCGG
>PBFV01000081.1 GCA_002718935.1 Verrucomicrobiales bacterium | reverse complement strand
CCATCCATGTTGATTGTGGCGCCGAGCGGCAGCACGAATGAAGACACTTCCTTGGATACGCCCAGTCGTTCCTGCGCGCATTTCATGGTGACCGGCAGGGTGGCGCCGCTGCTACTGGTGGAGAAGGCCAGCAGCTGCGCCTGAGCGATGCCACGGAAAAATTGTCCGAGCGCCAGTGGCGTGCATGCCTTGAGCAGGCCAAGATACACCACCGTGCCATGAATGAGCAGACCGATGATCACCGCCGCGCAATACCAGCCAAGCGAGCTGAAGAGTTTGAGCAGATCGCCCGGGCTGTCGCCGGCAAGGGAAGTGATGGTCTTGGCGATCAGCGCGAACACGCCGATGGGCGCGATGTACATGATCATGAACGTGATCTTGATGACCACCTCCTGCAGGCCGCTCACCACGTTGAGGACGGGCCGCCGTTTATCCTCCGGCAATTGCACGAGCGCGAGGCCCACGAGCAGGCTGCAAAAAACAATCTGCAACATGTTGCGGTTGTTGGCAGAGGCGCCGAAAACATTATCCGGCACCATGTCCACCAATGGCTGCAGCGGTCCGCGTTTCTTGGCGGCCTCAGCCTGGGCCAGCCGGTCTTTAACTTTTTGGCTGACTTCCGGCGCACTGCTGTTGGTGTCCACTTGTGCGGTGGCGTTGGCGTCGGTGGCATTTTGATCGGCCAACGCCTTGCCCGGTTGCATGGCGTTCACTACGAGCAAGCCGATGGTCACGGCCACGGCGGTGGTGGCCAGATACAGGCCGATGGTTTTGCCGCCCATGCGGGAGAGCTTTTTGAAATCCGAAAGCGACGCCACGCCGCACACCAGCGAGGTGATCACCAGCGGCATGGCGATGAGCTTGAGAAGGTTTAGAAAAATCTCCCCGAAGGGTGTCACCCAATTAGTCGTGAAATCTTTCCAGCCATACTGCACGGCTGCCAGGCCGAAGAGAGTGCCCAGCGCCATGCCAAGGAGGATTTGCCAGTGCAGTTGCCGGTACCACGCCATCGGCGTGGAGTATGCGGGGCGAGCGTCCCTGAAAAAAGGGCAAAAATCTTGTGTGAAAGGCCGTTTGTCGGCATAGTCCCGCGCCTTTTTGAATATGACGCGGACAGTCAACATTGGCTTGATCGGCGCCGGCACCGTGGGTGGCGGCNTGGCGACAGCCCTGCGGCGCAATGGCGCGTTGCTCGCCTCGCGGCTGGGCGTGCGCCTGCGNGTGGNCCGCGTGGCGGTGCGNAGCCTCCGCAAAAAGCGCGATTTTACCGTGCCNAAAGGCGCGCTGACCACGGATTGGCGCAGCGTGGTGAATGATCCGAAGATCGATTTGGTGGTGGAATTGATCGGCGGCACGACGACCGCAAAATCCGTTGCACTGGCCGGCCTGCGCGCGGGCAAACCCGTTGTCACCGCCAACAAGGCGCTGTTGGCTTTTCACGGCGAGCAGCTTTTTGCCGCAGCGGAAAAGCATGACACCAATCTATATTACGAAGCCAGCGTGGCCGGGGGCGTGCCCATCATCAAGGTGCTGCGCGAAGGGCTCGTGGGCAATCGCGTCACGCGCCTCTTCGGCATCCTCAATGGCACCTGCAATTTTATCCTCACCAAAATGGTCGAGGGCATGGACTTTGATTCCGCNGTGCGCACNGCNCAGGCGCAGGGCTATGCGGAGGCNGATCCCACGCTGGACGTGGACGGGCACGACGCCGCTCATAAGGCGGGTATCCTTGCCTCACTCGCGCACGGTTTTTGGGTAAAGCCCGAGCAGGTTTACACGGAGGGCATTCGGCACGTCACCCCGTTGGATTTGGAATTTGCCGACACACTTGGCTACGCGATCAAGTTGCTGGGGATCGTNAANCTNTCAAANGGCGGCGCNGTTCAGGTGACCATGTATCCGGCGCTGATTCCAGCGCGGCCANGTGTTGGCCAGCGTGAAGGATGTTTACAACGGTATCCTCGTGCGCGGCGACGTAGTGGGCGACACGCTGTACTATGGCCAAGGCGCCGGCCGCGATGCCACCGCCAGTGCGGTGCTCAGTGATATCGGCGATGCCGTGCTGGATCTCCAACATGATGCCACCGGCCGGCTGAAAGCCTTTGTCCCGCATGAGGCCAATGGCCGGGTGCAGCCGATGGACGAGGTGACCAGCTGTTATTATCTGCGGCTAACGGTGCTGGATCGCCCGGGCGTGTTGGCCAAGGTTTCAGCGATCCTCGCGAAAAATCGCATTGGCGTTTCGTCGGTGTTCCAGCCGGAAGGCCACGAGGGTGACAGTGTGCCGCTGGTGTTCATGCTGCATTATGCGAAGAACGCTGCGATGCAAAAGGCGTTGAAAGCCATCGCCCGGCTCGGNGCGGTGAAGGCAGNCCCCACGATGATTCGCGTGGANCATTTTGAATAGGATGGATTTTAATAATGANTGATGCACCCCAAAACACGGCCGGTTGGCGCGGCGTGATTGACCGCTACCGCGAGCGTTTGCCGGTGACGGCGGAGACGCCCGTGGTGACGTTGCTGGAAGGCGGCACGCGGCTGGTGCGGGTGCCGCGTTTTGTGGAGGCGATTGGCGGCGAGTTTGATTTGTACCTGAAGCTCGAGGGGCTCAACCCGACCGGATCCTTCAAGGACCGCGGGATGACGCTGGCCGTTTCCAAGGCCAAAGAGCGCGGGGCGCAGGTGGTCGTTTGCGCCAGTACGGGTAACACCAGCGCGGCCGCCGCCGCGTACGCTGCGCGCGCCGGCTTGAAGTGCGTGGTGCTCATTCCCGAGGGCAACATCGCCAAGGGGAAACTGGCACAGAGCCTGATGTACGGAGCGCAAACCCTGCAGGTGCGCGGCAATTTTGATCAGGCATTGGAGCTGGTCCGTGCGTTGGGCGAAGTGCGCGAGGTGGAGGTGGTCAACAGCATCAATCCCGTGCGCATTGAAGGGCAGAAGACCGCGGCGTTTGAAGTTTGCGATGCGCTGGGCGATGCGCCGGATTTGCATTTTTTGCCGGTGGGCAATGCGGGCAATATCACTGCTTATTGGAAAGGCTATCGCGAGTATGCCGATGCCGGTCTCAGTGATACGCGGCCCCGTATGATGGGTTTTCAAGCGGCTGGCGCCGCTCCCATCGTAGACGGNGAGCCAGTAACAAATCCGCAAACGGTCGCCAGCGCCATTCGCATTGGCAATCCGGCTAGTTGGCAACCGGCCAAGGGCGCGGCGGATTTGTCCGGGGGCGGCATCGACAAGGTGACCGACGAGGAAATTCTCAGCGCGTATAAGTTGATTGCCGCCACTGAAGGTTTATTCGGGGAACCGGCTTCAGCCACGGGGCTGGCGGGCTTGATGAAAGTGCAACGCACGAGCGGCATTGAACCGGGCAGCATCGTGGTGGCCACGNTCACCGGGAACGGCCTGAAAGACCCAGACTGCGCGTTNGAANACGCCGAGGCGTCTACCACGGCGGTGGAGCCGGAGCTGGACGCGGTGAAGGTCGCCATGGGACTGTAGCACATGGCGTTGATCGTCCAGAAATACGGCGGCTCGTCCGTCAAGGATATCGACCGCATCAAGAATGTGGCCAATCGCGTGGCGGAATATCGNCGGCAGGGCGATCAGGTGGTGGTGGTGGTATCGGCNATGGGTGGGGTGACGGATAATCTCATCCGATTGTCGCGCGAAATCAACGAGCTGCCGAGTGAGCGCGAGATGGANATGCTGTTGGCCACGGGCGAGCAGACGACTATTGCTTTGCTGGCGATGGCACTGCATTCACTGGAGCTTGAGGCGGTGTCNCTCACCGGNGCGCAGGCGGGCATTGTGACCGACGGCGTGCATACCAAGGCGAAGATCAAAAACATTTCACCGAGCCAAGTGCACGCGATGCTGGATGAAGGCAACGTGGTGATCGTGGCCGGTTTTCAGGGCATGACGCCGGATGGGCGGATCACGACGCTGGGCCGCGGTGGTTCGGATTTGACGGCGATTGCGCTGGCCTCCGCTTTGGATGCGGACTTNTGCCAGATTTACACTGACGTGGATGGCGTGTACACCACTGACCCGCGCGTCGTGCCCAGTGCGCGCAAGCTGGAGGAGATTTCGTATGACGAGATGTTGGAGCTCGCCAGCTTGGGCGCCAAGGTGATGCAAAGCCGCTCGGTGGAGTTTGCCAAAAAGTTTAACGTAAAATTTGAGGTGCGCTCGAGCCTGAATACCAACCCGGGAACCATTGTGAAGGAAGAAACTGCAAGCATGGAGGACGTCGTGGTGCGCGGCGTGTCGCTGGACAAGAATCAGGCCAAGGTGACGCTGGTGGGCGTGCCGGATACGCCGGGTACGGCGTCGCGCATCTTCAGCGCGCTGGCCGCCGGTGCGATCAACGTGGACATGATCGTGCAAAACATCAGCCACGGATCCGCCACGCCAGCGACGGATATTTCGTTTACCGCCGACAAGCCGGATCTGCCCAAGGCGCTCAAGGTGATTGAAGAGCTGCATCAGGAAATTGAATTTGGCGAAGTGATTTCGGATGAAGATATCGCTAAGGTCTCCATTGTGGGTGTGGGCATGCGCAGCCATTCGGGCATCGCGGCGAAGGTGTTTGAAACGCTTGGGCAGGGCGGCATCAATATCGAGATGATCTCCACCAGCGAAATCAAAATTTCCGTGGTCGTTGAGGCAGACAAGGGCGAGGCTGCCACGCAGCAATTGCACGACACTTTTTTCCCGCCGGAAAATTGACGCCCATGAGCGGCCCCATCAGCCAGTTTATTCAGCGGCATTATCGTCACTTTAATGCCGCCACGCTGGTGGACGCGGCCGAGGCCTACAATGTGCAGCTGGCCAATGGCGGCCAAATGATGATCACCCTCGCGGGCGCCATGAGCACGGCGGAGCTGGGCCTGTCGCTGGCCGAGATGATCCGGCAGGGCAAAGTACACGCCATCACCTGCACGGGTGCCAATCTCGAGGAGGATGTGTTTAACCTCGTGGCGCACGAGCATTACGAGCGTGTGCCGCATTATCGTGATCTCACGCCGGCTGATGAACAGGCGCTGCTTGATCGGCATCTTAATCGCGTGACCGATACTTGCATTCCCGAGGAGGAGGCCATGCGCCGCATTGAGCACGCAGTGTTGGAACTGTGGCAGGAGGCGCAGGCCAAGGGCGCGCGCCATTTCCCGCACGAGTATCTTTATCGCCTGCTCAACGAAGAGCGGGTGAAGGCGCATTTCCAAATTGATCCGCAAAATTCGTGGCTGTTTGCGGCTGCGGAGAAAAACTTGCCGCTCTTTGTGCCCGGCTGGGAGGATTCCACGCTCGGAAACATTTTCGTGGCGCACTGTCTCGCCGGCGATTTGGACTACAACATTGTCCGGTCCGGCACCGAGTACATGGGCGCACTGGCCGAGTGGTATTTGCAAACCACCATGGGGCAATCTGCCGCAGAGCAGGCCCGTTCATTGGCCGACACCGCAAACCTCCCCGCCAATGCCGGCCCCTGCGCAGCGCGCGGCAGCACGGTGGGGTTCTTCCAGATCGGCGGCGGTATCGCGGGTGATTTCCCGATCTGCGTGGTGCCAATGATTCATCAGGACCTCCGCCTCAAGTGCCCGTGCTGGGCGTACTTCTGCCAAATCAGCGATTCCACCACTAGCTACGGCAGCTACTCCGGCGCCGTGCCCAACGAGAAAATCACCTGGGGTAAGCTGGAAGAGGACACCCCAAAATTNATCATCGAAAGCGACGCCACCATCGTCGCGCCCCTCATCTTCGCTCACGTGCTGGGTTGGTAAACCACGCCCATGCCAGCACGCTCAACGCCACCACGCTGGGCCAACGCACGGCCGGCGGCGCGAAGATGATTGCNCCATTGATCACCATGAAAAGTAAGAAACCATGAATCGCNCGGCTTATCCATTTGGCGCGTTGTAAATAATCNTTGGGACTGAAGAACAGCCAACCNGCGTCAAACGCCCACACGGCNAGGAAGGCGTAGTTGAGCCAGATANCCAGCGGCGCGNACTGGCCGGTCATGGCGATGGCGNGCTCGTTGATATGCTGNATGGCCTCCGCATGGCTCCAATCGTGCACGAAGTGAAATGCGGCAAGCATATGCCACAGGTAAAACTCGCAGCCNGCTGCCCACACCCAGCGCAGGCCGCGGAAGCGCGGNGTGGAGCCGGGTGTCTTGAGCAGGAGCAAGGCGCCGACGAAGTAGGAGGCCATCGCGAGCCATGCCGTGCCGCGAACAGCAAGGTCGGCTCCGTTGATGGCGAGCATGTCANACCTCCGTGGATGTGTCGGCGCNGGCATCGTCCCGGCGCTCGAGTTTGATGGTGCGTTTTTTGATCACCTCAAGCTGCTTGGTCAGCTCGTAGCTGGCCTCAAAGAGGGCCTCGCGGGTCTCCTGATCGTCCAGCCGCGCGATGGCCGGGTTAAGATCCATTAATTCCAGCGCAATGGTTTTGCAGCCGTCCTTGATGAGTTTGGTGTCGGGCGTTTCAGGCATGGCTAGTACGTGGCGCGACCGCCGGATAGGTCAAACACGCCGCCGGTGGTGAATGAGCAATCCTCACTGGCCAGCCACGCCACCAGCGCGCCGGCTTCCTCCACCTCACCAAAACGGCCCATGGGAATTTTGCTCAGCATATAATCAATGTGCTGCTGGGTGATCTGCTTGAGGATATCGGTCTGGATCACGGCGGGTGTAAAGCAGTTCACGCAGATGCCGTCCTGCGCCAGCTCTTTGCCGAGGCTCTTGGTGAGACCGATCACGCCGGNCTTGGCGGCGCTGTAGGCACTGGCGTTGGGGTTGCCCTCCTTGCCGGCGATGGAGGCGGTGTTGATGATGCGGCCGTATCCACGCTCGCGCATGTGCGGCACCACGGCGCGGCAGCANATGAACACCGCNTTCAGGTCCACATCAATCACCCGGCGAAATTCCTCCACCGGATATTCCCACGTCTTGTAATTACCCCCCGCAATTCCGGCGTTGTTGCAGAGAATATCAATGTGCCCGAGGGCGGCGATGGTGNCTTCGGNCGCCGCCGCCACGGCATNGGNATCGGTCAGCTCCACAGTTTGTGTATCCACGGTGCCGTGTTCCGACAAACCGGCTTTGGCTTCGGCGGCCGCCTCGGGATCCACATCCCACACACTCACGCTGGCGCCGGATTGCAGCAACCGCTGGGCGATCGCGTAGCCGATTCCGCGCGCGCCGCCGGTCACTACCGCGTTCCTTCCAGAAAGATCAATCTGGTTCATGGGCGGGAGACTAGGGAGTAAGGTTGATTTTTCAAATGCCAAAATAGACAGTCAGCCCATGCACCACATCGTCTTCGTCACTGCACCCGGCCTCGAGGTAGCCCGGGAACTGTCCGCCGGCATCCTCGAGCGCCGTTTGGCTGCCTGTGCGAATCTAGTGCCTGGCGTGGAATCGCACTACTGGTGGGAGGGTAAAATCTGTAATGAAGCTGAGGTGCTGATGATCCTCAAAACGACCGAGGTGTGCTTGGCTGATCTGGAATCCTATGTGCTGGAGGCGCATCCTTATGACACGCCGGAATTTGTGACCTGGCCGATCACTGCCGGGAGTGAAAAATACCTCCTGTGGTTGACAGAAAACACTGCCCCAAGTGAATGAGCCGCCCTTGACAAGTGGCCTGTGGGACCTAGATTGAGCCCCAGATGATAAGATTGTTTTTAATGGGAATCAGCGTGCTACTGGCACTGGGAGCCCGGGCTCAGGATTCGGAGGTGGTGAACCGCGTGATGGCCGTAGTGGGCGGCATCAAGGTAATCACGCTGTACGATGTGCAACAAGCGGAAGACCGCATGCGCAATCGTTTGCAGGCATTCGACCCGAATGCCGTGGTGTCGCAAAATGCCGTGCTAACTGAGATGATCAACGAGGCGTTGCTGGTACAGGAAATTTACAGCCGCAAAAACTTCGTGCTGCCCGCCGGTATCGGTGAGGACCTCGTGAAACGCCACATCGGCGGACGCGCCGACAAGAGCCGCAGCAATCTCATTCGCGAACTGCAACGTGAAGGCCGTACCCTGCAGCGACTGGAGCAGGAGTTGATGGATGACGCGTTCCTGCGCATTGCCCGTCAGGACATTGAGGACTCCATCCAGATTTCGCCGCAGGCAGTGAAGGATTATTTTGAGGCCACCAAAACCGAGATTGGCGCGGGTCCGTTCGCTAAATATCTCGCCTTTGAGCTGGCTGCCAATGAGTTCACCGAGCAACAGGTGATGGATTTGGCCAGGACGGTTGATTCCGAGGAAGCCTTCCGTAAACTGGCCGAAACCCAAACTCGGCCGCTGGCTAATGACGGCCAGACCGCCCGTGTTTACTTTGACGAGAAATTCAAGGTCACGTGGTACCTTGGTGATGGCGACTTGACGCTGAAGCTTTCCGAGCTAGAAAACGGCCAAGCCGGTTTTGAAAAAGTGGGCGATACCTATCACATGCTGTTCGTGATCGAGCAGAACGAAGATTCCGCGCCCAGCCTGACCAACCCACGTGTGCGTGACCAGATTCGTTATCGCCTGATGGATGTGGAATACGCCAAGCGCCTCCATCGTAAGGTGGAGCGCCTCAAGCAAACCATCAGCGTGGTGCGTCCGTCGCTCAAGTAATTGTTCGCCATGATCCCCCGTGCTCTCATTTTTCTGGCCGCCGTGTCGCTATCCATTGTGGCGGAAGACCGCAAGGCCCTCGAAAACCGTGCCGCCAAGGGCGAATCCGAAGCGCAATATTTATTGGCCGAAAAACTATACTGGGCCGACGGCGGCCAGCGCGACCTGAAGCAGTCGCTGGACTTTGCGCGAGCTGCCGCCAAGCAGGGCAACGCCAAAGCCCAATACCGGCTGGCCGTACAGATGCTTCTCTCGCAGGGCGTGGCACTCAGTGAGGATACTATTAAGGAGGGGCAGCAAATGCTGGATGCTGCCGCCAAGGGCCTGCCCGCGCTGGTCAAGGCTGGCGATGCGGATGCTGCCTTCAAGCTAGCATTACTTTATGAAACTGGTCTGGATCGCTTTGGCGAAGGGCGGCCCTACGAACGCCGCAGCAAAGAGACGGTTTTTGCTCTGGTGGAACAGGCGGCCAAGGGCGGGCATGTCCCCGCGCAACTTCTGATTTCTGCCATCATGCAAAACCAGAAGCATCCTAAGTACAGCCTAACGGGATCAGTGGACTGGCTGCGCAAGGCTGCGAAACAAGGAAATGCCCACGCCGCTCACAAGCTGTGGGCCATCTCCCGGCACACTCAGGGAACGGTGGTGCTGCGCGAGGAAGGCCGCGAACAACTGGCGGCGGCGGCCCGGTCGGGCTTGTCCATCGCACAGCACGAGTACGGCTCGGAACTTAACCGGGGCACCATCGGCGGCGTGCCGGATCCAAAGGCCGGTTTGGAGTGGGTGCGCAAGGCAGCCATGCAGGGCTTCGCCACCGCGCAGTTTGTGCTGGGGCTGGAATACGTGCTGGGCAAGTCACTCGAGCGGGACATCAACCAATCATTCATTTGGCTGGCCCGGGCGCGCTCCGGTAATCTGCCGCCGGCTATTGCGCGCCGGCTCGATCTGGAAATCGCCCGGGTGCGGCAGGATGTGGCCGCCGACAAGCTGCTGGGATTGATCAATGAAGCCAAGCAGTTCAAACCGCAACCCACGGCCGTCACGGAATGGCCGGAGTATGGCCTGAACAGCGCCAAGCCCGCTTTCATTCTTCAGCTCCGCCGGGAAATGCTCTCCCCCCTCACCCAAGCGGGCGAACCGGAAGCCATGTTTGTGTTGGCGGAGTGTTTCGCTGAACAAATGGAGGTGCATTTGGGGCGCTCGCTTTTCTTCAAGCAAAACAATGTGCCCGACCGCGCCCGCAACGAGGAAGAGCTGGCGCGCGAATGCCTAAAGGAAGTGAAGGCTTGGTACACCAAGGCGGCCGAGAATAAACACCTCGATGCCTGTGTGTCGCTGGCCATGATCTATCACGGCGGCGTGGATCAATTGGCGGCCGCGGACCCGGCGCAGGCCGGTCACTGGTATCATCAAGGCGCACGATTGGGAGATACTCTTTGCATGTATCGCTATGCTTCCTTAATTCACGAAGGCCAGGTAAAGGGCGTGGAACGCAAGGACCTGATCCCCTGGCTGCAAAAGGCCGCCGATAAAAACCACGCGCCGGCCCTCTCCATGATGGGGTTGTTTCTCATTCGCGGTGACCTGATTGCGCAGGACACAAAGGCTGCGGTTAAATGTTTTGAAAAGGCCGCCCTGCAAAATTATGCCGTGGCACAGGGCAATCTTGGCCAATACCACGCCGAGGCCAAGCGTTATGAGGAAGCCATCAAATGGTATCGCTTGGCCGCCCGCCAAGGCGAAGCGCCATCACAGTTTGCTCTGGGCCTGCTCACCTTGCGCGGCCAAGGCACCAAGAAGGATCTGCCCAAAGCTTATTACTGGTTTACCCTCGCCAAAAAATATGGTTTCCAAGGCGTGGACCGCGAGTTGGAAAGTTTGGCCAAACAAATGAGTGCGTCCGACATCCGCCAGGCGGATGCCGAGGCGTCCAGATTTGTGGCCCAGGTTTTTTATAAACCCGACGGATCTGCACCGGTGGCCAATCTTGCAGAGGTGGACCTAAAGACCCTGCAGGACAAGGCCGAAGGTGGGGATCGCGAGGCGCAATTCCAGCTCGGCCTTCGCTATGCCAAGGGCGACGGTGTAAATGTCGATACCGTGATTGCTTACAAGTGGCTGTACATCGCCGAGAAAACTGGCCACCCCGCCGCGGAGTCCGAGCGGAAACAAATGATGAAAGTGTATCCCATGGGGATCACAAAAATAAGAGCCGCCCGGGACATGGTCAAAGCGTTCCGCGCCAACAAATGAGTAACCAGTCCACTAGGTTCACAATCCTTTTGCTGGTCTGCGCCAGCCTTCAGCTGACCCATGCCATTCCGCTGGATTTGCTAAAGCAACAAGCCGCCGACGGCAATGCCACCGCCCAGTACGAACTGGGGGAACGCCTGTACGAAGCCCGCGGCGTGCCACGGGATGTGCCCGGAGCCAAGCAGTGGATTGAGAAAGCCGCCGCCCGCGGCAACGCCAAAGCGCAATACCGGCTGGCCTCGATGCAATTCACTGGCGTGGGTATGACGAAAGATGCCGAAGCCAGCCGCAAAAAATTTAAAGAATGCCTGCCGGCACTCGAGAAAATTGCCAAAGAAGGCGACGCCGACGCCCAGGGCAAAATGGGAGTGCTGCATGTTTTGGGCGTGGGGGTGNAACGGGATGACACNAAGGCCGTGGAATACTTTCAATTGGCTGCCGGTGCCGGTCACGCGAAGTCGCAGGAAGATCTTGCTCAAGCCTATCTCTCNGGCCGGGCACTGCCGCGCAATCCGACACTGGCCGGTGAATGGTTTGAGAAAGCGGCCCAAGCCGGACTGGGCCGCGCGCAAATTCAATTGGCCATCCTCTACGTGCANGGGCAGGGTCGGCGACAGGACATTCCNGCNGGATTAAAATGGCTGGAAACCGCCAGCACCACCGGNCATCCCGCNCANGCNGCNCAGGCGAAGGATTTGCTGATGCGCCTGAAGAAAAATCCGCCCTCCAAGGGGCCGGATATTGATGCGCTGATTAAACAGGCCGAGGCNGGTGACTTGGCCGTGCAAAAAAAACTGGCCTTGCGATTTCANGCCGGTGACGGNGTGCGGCTGGATCTGGCCAAAGCCGCCAGCTGGCTGCACCGCGCCGTGCAGCAAGGCGATGCCGAGGCCAGTTATCAATTAGGCGGTTATTTTGTAATCGGTNGGCACATCCCGAAGGACATGGCACAGGCGGCTCGTTATTGGCGGGTGGCCGCGTGGCTGGGGCATCCTGCGGCTCAGGTGGATTTTGCCGTGATGTGCGCNAAGGGGGACGGTCTGCCCAAGAATCTCCGGGAGGCGTACCATTGGATGCTGATTGCCCGGCGCTCAGATCAAACACCCCGGCGCCAGCAGATTTTGCGCACGCTGCAATCGGCCATCTCCAAGGATCTNGATCCGGATCTNATTATNAANGGGCTCACCAACAGTGCAAATTTTGCCGTGCCGGNGGANGCCGCTGCCCGCGCGGCTNTGGTGAAAGCCGCTTCCGGTGACAGTGNCGCGCAATTGGCGCGCGGCAAAATGCTCGCGGCCAAGTTTCCCGTTGAAGCGGCGGTGTGGTTGCGTTTGGCGGCGCAGGCGAAGGAAGCGGGCGCGGTGGATGCCGACAAGGCACTGACTGCCAAACTTTCCAAGCTGGAGTCGGCGGAAGTTGAGGCGCGGGTCAAGGGCTTCAAGTCGCTCGGCGATCAGCCGGACATCAAAAAGGAAAAGTAGTTTACCGGTTGGCGGCCAGCTGGCGGTGAGTGCGCCAGAATTGAGCAGCCGGTTCCACCTTCACCGGGCCGCGTTCATCGTAGTGATACGAGAGCCGTTTCAGTTTCGGTAGATTTTTCAGAAACGTAATGTTGCCGTGCGTGCGCGGAAGCGTGAGNGTTTCTAGGTTGGTGCATTGGGCGAGCGGGGTGAGGTCACGCAGGTTGTTGCAGCCATCAAGGCGCAGCTCGCGAATNGGNNAGCCGGCCAAGGGCTTNAGGTTGTTGATGGGCGTGCGATCCAAGTGCAGGGTTTGCAGNGGCAGTTTGGTCAGCGGCGAGAGATCGGTGATGCGCGTGCTGCTGAGTTTCAGATTTTTNAAGGGCATGCCGGCCAGCGGCCGGAGATCTTCCACGGGTGAGTAGGCGATGGTCAGGGTGGAAAGTCGGCGGCCGCGCAGGGGGGCGAGATCACGCAGAGGCGTATAAGCCACGTGCAGCTCGGCCAGCGGCATGCGCGCCAGCGGCTGGAGATCGGCCACCTGCGTACTCCAGAGGTTGAGATGGGTAACGGGCAGGCGGTTGAATGGCTGCAGGTTGTTGATGCGGGTGCCAGCGAGGTTTAGATTCAGATAACCGTGCGCGTCTTGTTGCACGCGTCCGGTGAGGCCGAGCTGTTTCACCCCGGCCTGAGCGGTGGTCAGGGCGGCGGCTTTTTCCTGTTTAATGCGGTACAACGTGAAGCGGGTATCCATCTTCATNCCGTGCCGGTGTTGCCAGTGAGCCACCTCCACCATGCCGTGCAGGGGCAAGGGGCCGGGGCCGTGGGCCTTGATGAGCCGGTCACAAAAGGCGCCGGCCTGTTTCGCAAAATTATCAGTGGTGCCGAGGGCCTTGGCCTGAGCGAGGGATTTTCGGGCTTCAGACGGATTTTGCAGGGCCAACTGGGCGCGGGCAAGCGCGTGCCAATAGCGGCCTTCATCAGGATCCAACTGGGTGGCGAGGCGGGCGGACTCGGCGGCCTGCCGGAAATCGCCCCGGGCCATGAGTTGGATGGCGAGCTGGTGGCTTTGCGGTGCGGCTTCGACAAAGCGGGCAAATTTTTGTTCCTGCGCCTGAGAATTAAGATGCGCGTGAATGCCGAATCCCAGCGTGACGAGGATCACCACCGCGGCCGCCGTGGCCAAGGTAGCATTACGGCGGAGCGTGAGGCGAATTTGGCGCAGGGTGCCGGCGCGCTCGGCCAATGGNGCGTATCCGGCGGTGTAGGCGGCGATGTCGCGCTGCAGGGCGGGCACATCCGGGTACCGCTTGGCCGGGTTGCGGGCGAGCGCCTGCATGGCCACGGCGGAAAGCGCCTCGGGAATCTCCTGTTGCGGGCAGTGTAACAGCACGGCAGCGTCNCGTTCATCGGCATTGAAGGNGNTGGGCGGAGTGATCTGCCCGGCCTTCACGCGTTCCATNAACGCGGCATCGGAGTCCTCCCCGGCGATNGGCGGGCGCAGGGTGAGGATATTGTATAAAATAGCTCCTAATGAATAAATATCGGTCTGGGCGTTGATGGCATCCAGGCGACCTTCGGCCTGTTCGGGGGCCATGAAGCGCGGGGTGCCCATCACGGTGCCGTACAGGGTGCCGCTGCCGCCGGGATGGTTGGCCTCCNCGGGGGCATCAGCCTGACCCAGTACCTTGGCGATCCCCCAATCCATGACGAGTACCTCGCCGAATTCGCCGATCATGATATTGGCGGGCTTGAGATCGCGATGGATTATGCCCTTGGAATGGGCGTAGCCGATGGCGTCACAGATTTTCAGGAAAATCTCNAGCAGGCGCGCGAGGGGGTACCGTTCAACGATGTGCTTTTGGCCCTTGCGCAGGCTGGTGAGCACATCCTTGAGGGTGGTGCCGCGCACGTATTTCATGGCGTAATAATTTTGCCCCTGCGCGTCGGTGCCGAGGTCGTGAATGGGCACGATGTGNGGNTGATCGAGNCGGCCNAGGACGAGGGCTTCCTGCGCGAANCGNCCGGCGAGGTCGGGGTTGGCGGCCATCTTNGGGGTCATNACNTTGAGGGCCACGTGNCGCTGNAGAGTGTGATCGTGGGCCAGGTACACNTCNCCCATGCCGCCTTTGGCNAGCTGGCGCACACGCACNTAGCGCTCGGNGGTTTCGGATTGCAGCGCNANNAGCTCGAGGGTGGTGCGGCCCAGGGTNAAGGATTNCCCGGNCTGCAGGGTGACNGGNCCGGCGATCTGCCGGTCNTCCACGCGNGTGCCNAATTTNCCGCCGGCATCTTCCAGNGTNCAGTAGCCATCGGCAACGGTGAGGCGTGCGTGCGTGCTGGCGGGAAATCTCCGGGCTGGGCACGGTGATTTGGCAGGAGCGATCGCGCCCGATGAGGTATTGCCCCGNCTCGAGCGCATANCGCACCAGTTCCTGGCCGGCCTTGGTGGCGACCAGTTGAAAAATCGGATTGCCCATCTCCTNCTTNNCCGCGCCCCATCCANTGNNCGCNGGGCNTGAAGNCTACGNGAANTGNCNNAAANTGTCGAGTTTCAAGGCGGTTTGCAATTGCAATNAAGAGGAAATCTGCGTATNATGCGCNGNCCCAATCGCCATGCGGAAAGTCCCGATCATCGCGNTNAANGCCTTNATGGAGCTGATCCGCCAGCCGGTNTTTCTGCTGNTNTTCACGCTGGCGCCGCTGNTGNGNNTNGGGCTGGCGNTNCCCAGTTANTTTGGCTTTGGCGGCACCACCACGGGGCCNGTNAATGCNGANNTNGANACGGTGAAGGACGGNGCNCTGATGGTNACCNTNCTNTCNGGCNTGGCGGCGGCNGTGCTGTGCGCCACCGCGTCCATCTCGCGTGAATTAGAAACTGGCACTGCGCTCACGGTGTTGTCCAAGCCGGTTGGACGCGTCCATTTTCTTCTCGGCAAATACCTCGGCATCATCGCCGCCCTGTCGGTGGGGGCATACCTAAACCTCATCGGCGTGCTGCTAGCCAGCCGCATGGCGCATGATGCCTATGTAAATTACGACATCGTGGGAACGATCACTTTGCTCATCGTCATCGGGTTGGCGTATTTGGCGGGTGGTTTGGTGAATTATTTCCTGCAAAAATCTTTTGTGCCGAACACGGTATTGTTCCTCGTGGTGGCGATGACAGTGGGGTTTCTGATCATTTGCGCGCAGGACAAGACGGTTGCCTATTATTACATTGATGACAGCGCCGGCATCAAAGCCTCGTTTTGGGAGATCTGGAAATGGACCGACACCGGCGGTTACTACCCGCCGAAGGAGGTGGATGGCACTCCAGAAATCTTGGATAAGATGCCTGACGACAAGCTGTTTTGGAAAGACGTGGATTTTGGCCTTGTGCCCTTGAGCGTGCTCACGCTGTTTGCTTTGTGGACAATCGCGGCGGTGGCGGTGGCCTGTAGCACGCGCCTGACCTGGATGCCCACGATGATTATTTGTATTGGCGTGTTTATGGCGGGCATGATGTCTGATTATCTGCTCGGCAAATCTTCCGAAGGCGGCGGCGCCATTTCGCCGGGCGAATACCTCAGCTACGAACCTCCCGCACGCAAAGGCGGAGTGGTGGATGCCTTCATCATCGAGCCCCGCGGAATCAAGCGGCTGGATAAGCTGGAGTATCAAGTGCGCGTGTCCACCGGCCGCAAGCATGAAGGCGCGCATTTGCGGCGTGAAAAGGGCATGGTGAAATCCCGCTGGAT
Organism: Verrucomicrobiales bacterium; assembly: GCA_002718935.1. Lineage (GTDB taxonomy): Bacteria > Verrucomicrobiota > Verrucomicrobiia > Limisphaerales > UBA1100 > UBA1100. Next base: position 11,505 of record PBFV01000081.1, on the reverse strand, counting down.
CCGCGCGGAATCCGAGGCGCCCCTGACCGAGGGCATCGTGCTGGACGCCGGCGCCATTGAGAACATCAACCTCAGCGGCGGTGCTGGGCAGCGGAAGGAATCCGTGCAACTGGAGCATGAAGAGCTGCGGCTGCTGATGCGACGCGAACTGAAGGATCGGTGGAACCAGCCTCTCAATCAGGCGATCATTTCTGTGGCGCGGGAATTGATGCCGGGCGAATTTCCGCCTGAAGACTGGGAAAACGCCGCTTTCGCACGGTCAGAGGAGTTTCTGGCCGAAAAGGAGAAGAAAGTGGCCGGCTGGAAACAACAGGCGGCACAGGCGGGGGTGGATTACAGCAAGCGCGAAGCGGAGCTAACCGACAATCTCGTGGAAATCATCCGTCGCGAAAAGGAGGCCGAACTGGTGCAAGCCATTTATTTGAAGCTCGACCAAAACGAAGTAGAACTGGAACTGGGCGAGTATGGGTTGGCCTCCAACATGGAACCCGAGGCCTTGGATGCCTTTAAGGAACAGCAAAAGGCCTACTACGAGCATGTACAATTTTTGCGTGAGCAGGCGCAAATGGACACTCTGCCGGGCCATCTTTCCTTTTGGATTCGCCCGCAGGAAGGATTGGTGCGCAAACTCAACCGTCGCACAGGCCAGGATGAGACCATCCGCCGGGGCTCTTCAGTGGCGAAATTTCTTTACGTTTTACTGCCAAACTGGCAGCTTTTCTGGCTTTCTGACGCGGTGACTCCTGAGGAGGAGGAACTCAAAGTGCTGCGTCAGGACATGGAATATAAAAAGGGCACAGTGCCGTGGAGCTACGTTTTCACGTCATTCTTTTATGTGCTCCTTTACGTGGGCCTGATGCTTTGCGGGGCATTTTGGCTCTTTGAAAAGCGGGAGTTGAGCTGAGATGAATCTCCACAACACCAAGGGCGCCATTTACAACCTGCTCATCACGCTGGTGGCGGTGCTGGGCGCGATTGCTTTGGCGGTGGTGACGTCGACCGTGACGGCCAAGGCACTGTTGTATTTTACCGCTGTGGCCACGGTTGTGGCGGTGGTCAGCTGGATTCACATGCTGCTGGCCAACAACGAGCTGAAGGAGCAGTTCGAGCTGCAGGAAATTCAAAACACCCGTGAAGGCGAGGGGCTATTTGCCGATGGTGAGGTGCTCCCTCGCAAACGGTCGCGCGAGCAGTTTGAAAAATGGGGCGTCCCGATCACCGCAGTGCTCATGCTCGGCGTGCAAATTTGGGGTCTCGTGTTACTGGCTTTCAACGCTGTTCCGGAACAATTTGCCCGTATTGCCGAGGACAAAAACGCGATCATCATCACCAGTGATCAGCAGATTCTGGCGTTGATTATTACCGCGCTCGTGGGCCTTATTCTGTTTATCCGCGGGCAATTTGCCGCGAACTATTCCCGTATCGAAAAAGCCCGCCTGCTGCAGCCCGCCTCGGATACCGTGCTCTTTAGCTCCTACCTGTTCTTTGCCATGGCGGCCATGGTGGCCATCAGCTTTTCCGACCAACGCGTGGATGCCTACGTGGGCGTGGCCTTGACCGTGCTGCTTGGGTTCATGGCTCTGGAAAACCTGTTGGGAATGATCTTTGAAATCTATCGCCCGCGCATGCCCGAGCGGCGCACGCGGTTGCTGTACCAAAGCCGCCTCGTGGGTCTCATTGCCAAGCCGGAAAACGTATTCACAACCGCCGGAGAAGTGCTCAACTACCAGTTTGGCTTCAAGGTATCGGAAACCTGGGGGTACCGTTTCCTGCGCGAACGCCTTGGCGCCTTGATCGGGGTGCAGGTGTTGCTGCTGTGGATTTCCACCAGCGTGGTGGTGGTGCACCCATCGGAGGTGGGCCTGAAAACCAATGTGTTGGCGGCGGACAAGGAAGCGGCCATCCTGGAGCCGGGCTTTCACCTGAAACTGCCGTGGCCCTTTGCCTCGGTGGATCGGTATTACCCGGAACAAATCCACAGCTTCGTCGTCGGCGCGGAATCCGCCATGGACGACGCTCCCACCGGGGTCATCGCCAAGCTCTGGGAGGATCGCCCGTGGAAAGACTACGATGCCAATCGTCTCTCCGGCCGTTTGTATTTTATGGCCGGCCACAGCAGTGACGCCAACGGCACGGCACTGCCGAACATTGTGGAAGCCAGCGTCCCGGTCCAATACCGAGTGCCACGCGACAAACTCAAGAATGGTTGGCTCAATTTCCAGAATCCTGAGTCCCTCCTGCACCACGTGGCCTATCGAGAGGTAAGCGCATATTTCCTCGAGAACAATTTGGAAACCTTGTTGCGAGCCGACAATGCCGACAGCCTTAAAGTGAAAGACCGCATTCAAAACGCGTTGGAAGAAGCGGGGTTGGGTGTGGAGGTGCTATTTGTCGGCCTCAAAGGGGTCCGGCCGCCGGCTGAAACGCCCGTCTCCATCAAGGGCGAGCGGGACGCCGAAGAAAACGAGGCCCCCGGGCAAAATGCCGAGAATTCATTAAGCACCATTTCCGTGGGCCAAGCCATCGAAACAGTACACGCCAATCGGGTGGCAGGTAAGGTGAGCGAAAAGGTGGCCAGAAATAGTGAGGAGGTGGCGCAGTACGCCACCAGAACGGGCGTGGCACACCATAATCGACGCAAACAGGATGCCAACGCCACGGCCGTCAGTCAGGCGCAAGGCAAAGTTAGCGAACTGGAGCGGGAGGCTCCCTTGTACAAGGTATCCCCGGAGCTATATCAGGGATGGCGTTACCTTCACGCCTTCAGTGAAGTGGTTGCCAATGCTCGCAAATTTGTCATTGCCGTGGGGCCGGATGTGGAAGTGCAGATCGATCTGGATCTGCAGGAATCCCTCCGGCGCGAACTATATCAGGTTCCCGGCACCAATAACGGAAACGAATAATTGACATGAAAAAAATAGTTAACATCTCGATCTTTGCACTGTTGCTCCTAGTTTTCGGATCGTTCATGTTCACCTTCCAAGTGCGGCAGGATGAGGTGGCTTTTCTCTCCACCAGCGGCGGCACGCCTCAGGAACATAATGGCCCCGCGTTTAAATTCCGTTGGCCGTGGCCTTTCCAAACCCTGTACAAGTTCGATAAGCGGGTGCATGTCGCGGAAACTGATTACGANGAGATGCCCACGGCTGACAAATCCTCACTNGTNGTGCAGTTTTATTTTGGCTGGAAAATCGAAGACNAAGGTGCNTCCCGGTTTTTTCAATCGTTNCAGGGNAACAAGGGNGCNGATGCCGAAGAGCGGATNAAGTACGCTCAGAGNGTNCTGCAAAAAATGGTGCAGGATGCNGGCAAAGCCGAGGTGCAAAAGCTGGCCAGTTCCACCCAGATGGCAATGGCCAGTGACGAAAANTCCACGNAAGGGCAATGGGCCGCAATGGAGGTGCAGGTTGCCAAAGAAGTTCAAGCGCAATTGACTGCACAAAATCGAGGGGTGNCGGTGCAATTTGTTGGAGTGCGCCGGGTGGGGGTTCCCCAGAAAAACTTGGACACGGTGCTGGATGCCATGGTGAAGGAATGGGAAAGCGAGGCCGAGAAGGTGAAGAAAAAAGCCGACGAAGATGCGCAGGAGATTATTTCGATTGCGGAAAGCGCCCGCAAACAGGCGATCGCCGAGGCCAAACAGGCGGCGGACAAGGCCGAGGAAGAGCAGAGTCAGGAAGCGGCCCAAAGTATCGCTCAGTTGGCTAAGAACAAGGACTTGGCGTTGTTCCTGTTGCAGATCGAATCCATCAAAAAATCGGTGCGATCAGAATCCACATTGATCCTCGACGAAACCATGGGGCCATTTCCCTTCCTAAAAGGCGTGAAGCCGGAGATTAAGCCGGAAGCAAATACCGGCGAGTAATTTGATGAGTGAACCTGAGCACAACGAGCCGGATCTGACGCCCGAGGAGCTTGGCCATGAGGCCGGCTCCCGCGCGATGGATGCGGCGTTGCGCAGCAGCTTCGTGATCCTCAAAGTGGTGATCGCGGTGCTGGTGGTTTACCTGTTGTTTTCCAACACCTTCACGGTGGAGGATCAACAGGAGGGCGCCATCGTGCTGCGTTTAGGCGCCAGCCGCACACCCACCAGTGAGGTTTGGAAGCCCGGNATGCGTTTCGCCCTGCCGTATCCGTTGGAATCCATTGAGCGTTTGGAGCGCGAAAGCCCCATCAGCACGGAATTTGGATGGACCCAGGATCGCCCCCGGGATCCCTCCAATCCCACGCAGGATCCCAACGCGGAGCGCCGCATCATGGCTGCCAACCCCGAGGAAGGCTATCTTCTCACCAAGGATGATAAGGCGATCCATCTGAAGGCCACCATGGCGTACAGCATCACGGACGCCAACCGCTATGTGTTTGGCTATTATGAACCCAAGAATCTCCTGAAGTTATTGCTGGAAAATGCGCTAACGCATGTTGTGCGCCGGTACGAGTTTGAGGATGTTCGCCCTGAACGTGTAGCCATTGGCAAGGAAGTTGAGGAGGAACTCAAAGCGCTCATGATCAAACTCGAATTGGGTGTGGCAATCAAAACCGACAGTGTGAGTCTGGACTTTGGCAATGGGAAAAATCTCGAACACATTCCGGCGTTTGCTCGAAAAAGCTGGGATGCTTACTCAAGTGCAAATGCCAATGAGGCCACCATTTTNGCCAAGGCCAAGAAGANTGCCGAGGACATGGCAGGGACCGTCAGGACAGAGGTAACGCAGACGGTGGATGCNGAAAAGGAGGCAGTCCGGCAGCGGATCGCTTTGCTCAATCGCGTGGCTAATCAGCATGCGAGCATCCTGAAAAACAACAAAANCCNCGCCGAGCTNCAGGCTCGCATGCGCGAGATTTATCACGAGACCATTCAGGAACTGGCGGCCAATCCCGAATTGAAGATTTTTCTCGTTCCCAAGGGAACGGGATCCAAGCCCAACATCATTCGGTTGCAAATAAATCAACCGCCGGCGGACAAGAAATAACATGGCCGAAGAGGAATCAAAGCAGTCCATCTTTGACACGGAGNAANCTCCGGAAACAATGCCGGAGGCGGACGCCCNNGCGGCTGAGGAGTCNGNNGAGAACAGTCAGTCGACCACGACGGTGAAATTNATGTTCGCGGGCATCCTGTTCGTGATCAACGGATTCTTGTGTGACTGGATTCTCGGCAAGGAATCGCACGTGGGTGATTTCAGTGCGATGATCGGTGCGTTCATCCTTGGTTTTCGNGTCTTTCGAACNACCNTGCGCGANCTCCGCGAAGGCCTGCTGACCACCAATGANCTGGTGGCCATTGCCGTTNTGGCCACCTTCAGTTACGGCCAATATCACGCGGCCGGTCTCGTCGCTTTTTTCATGTTGCTGGCGGAATTAATTGAGTCCCGTACGGCTTCCGGCGCGCAGGAAGCCATTCGGCGNCTGATGAAAATGACGCCGACCAAGGCACGCCGCATCACGGAGGACGGCAAGGAGGAGGAGCTTTCAGCCAATGAACTTTCTCCCNGCGACCGCATTCGGGTGCGGCCGGGCGATAACATCCCGGCGGACGGCGAAATCCTCAGCGGCACGGGGTCGATTAACCAGGCCAATATCACCGGCGAATCTCTCCCGGTCGAAAAGCGCGAGGGCGACACCGTCTTTCAAGGCACGATCAATAATGACGGCCTGCTTGAGGTGCGCATCACCAAGGTGGGCGGTGAAACAGAGTTTGGCCGCGTGCGCGAGCTGATCCTGCAGGCTGCGCAATCCAAGACGCGCTTTGAAAAAATCGTCGACCAATACATGGGCTTTTACACGCCGCTTGTGCTGGTGATCGGCGCGCTCGTGTGGGCGTTCACACAGGATTTGGAGCGGGTGATTTCGGTGTTTATTGTGGCCAGCCCGGTGGCATTTATTTTGGCCACGCCCACGGCGATGGTGGCAGCGGTGGCTACGGCTTCGCGTTTGGGNATTCTCATCAAGCAGGTGAGNGATATTGAACTGGCGGCNCGGATCAACGCCTTTGTTTTTGATAAGACCGGCACCATCACCACGGGCACGTTGAAGGTAAGCCGGCTGGCACCGGTGGACGGGGTATCCCCGGCGGAACTGCTGCTCGCCACGGCAACCGCTGAGCAGTACAGCAATCACCCCACGGCCAAGGCCATCATGGCNCTGGCNGAGGAGGCGGAACTGGAGCTATCCGAGCCGGAAGATTTCAATGAAACCGCCGGCAAAGGCGTGCGTGCCACGATCAAGCAAACGGTGGGGGAAGGGGATGACCAAAAGGAAATCGGCGCTGAGGTGCTCGTAGGACGCGCGATTTGGCTGGAGGAAAATGAAGTGGCCGGTGACTTGAAAGGCTCGGTGGACCTGGATGAAACACAGGGCTACAGCCTCGTTTATGTGTCGCGCGATGGAGAATTTATTGGCTGGGTGGGCATGACCGATGAGATTCGTGAGGAAGCTGCTGAGTCACTGGAAGAGTTGCGGATCGAGGGCGTGCGCCGGTTGGCGATTGTGTCNGGTGACCGTACGCCGGTGGCCGAACGGGTGGCTGCGGAAGTGGGTTGCGAAGAGGTGAAGGCCGATTGTTTCCCGGGCGAAAAGGTGGACTACGTGGAAGCCATGCGCGCCAAGGGTTACAAGGTGGCGTTTGTGGGTGACGGCGTGAATGACGCGCCGGCGCTAAAGGCCGGNGACATTGGCATNGCCATGGGCGCCGCTGGCAGCGACATCGCGGTGAACTCCGCCACCATTGCGCTGATGAACAATGACCTGCGCCGGCTGCCCTTCCTGATGCATCTCTCGCGCATGACGCGCACGGTGATCAACCAGAATTTTATTTTCGGCGTGCTGTTCGTCATTCTCGGCTTGGTTCTGGCATCGCTGGATTTGATCGGGCCGGTGGTGGCAGCCATGCTTAACGTNCTGGGCTCATTNATCGTGGTGTTTAACAGTGCNCGACTTGTGCGCGANGGTGAGGAATTTGAAGCCTTTGAGGCGGACGACGAAGATGCGGCGCCGGAGGCAACCCCTGAACTTGAGGCCGGCGAGTTGGCTTCGGAAACTGAATAACTGCCATGNCTGAAAACGAAACGACTGTTGCCGAGGAAACACAAGCTGCTGCCGCGGATGATTTTNTGGAAGAGGTGGTGCAGGTACGCGGGCTGGAAAAGGTGTTTCGCGATTTTTGGGGTCGCCCCAAGGCCAAGGCGGTGAATGGTGTTGAGTTCGAGGTGCGCAAGGGCGAGGTGTTTGGCCTGCTGGGACCGAACGGTTCGGGTAAATCCACCACCATCAAGCTGCTGCTGGGTCTGTTGCGACCCACCAAGGGGTTCATTAAGATTTTCAATCATGATCCCAGCGATGTGCGCACCAAGGAACGCATCGGCTATCTGCCGGAGGAATCGTACCTGTACAAGTACCTCGATTCGCGCGAGACGCTCGATTTTTTTGGTGGATTGTTTGCGCTGGATCCCAAAGAGAAAGAGCTGCGNGAGAAACAGTTACTGGACATGGTGGGCCTCAGCGGTGTGCAGCTCCGGACTGTNGGTGAGTTTTCCAAGGGCATGCAACGCCGCATCGGNCTGGCGCAGGCGTTGATCAATGACCCGGACNTGATCATNNTGGATGAGCCNACCAGCGGTTTGGATCCGGTGGGTTGTCGCGANATCAAGGATCTCATCCTCAACCTCAAGGCCCGCGGCAAGACTGTGATTCTCTCCAGCCACTTGTTGGCGGATGTGGAAGACGTTTGTGATCGTGCGGTAATTTACTACGGCGGCAAAGTGCAGCAATACGGCACCTTGGAGGAACTGCTCACCGAGCGCGATACGATCCGATTTACCATGCCGGCCTTGGATGCCGATGCCCAAAAGGAAGTGCTCGAAGTCATTCAAAAACACGTGGGCAAAGATGATGTGCGCGTGGATAACCCAACGCAAAATCTCGAGGGTTATTTCCTCAACGTGGTGGAAAAAGCCATTGCTCAGGATGAGGAAACCTCCGGAGCCACCGCCAATCACGAAGTGGCTGATTTCCTCAAGGCTGAAAAGCCGCTACCCACTCAGGCCGAGAAAATGCTCGATCGCCTAGCCGACAAGGAAGCCTCCAAGCCCGCGGTCAAAAAAGAGGAGAAGCCCGCCGAGCCGGACAAGCTTAAGGTGGACGAAGCCAAGCTCGATTCCCTCGCCGAAACCGCACCTGAACCCAAGCCGGAAAAATCCAAATCCAGCGCTGAGGATAAACAGAAGAAACTCGACGCAGCCGACGACAAGCTCTCGGGCCTGTTGGGTGACTAGTTGATCATCATGAGGGTCGTTCAATCATTTTTTGGTGAACTGGGCGATGTCTTTACCGGCGGATTGGGGGTCATCGGCACCATGGGCTTTTTGGGTTTGCTCACCCTGCTTGGATTGATTGGCTATTCCCTCAAAAACCCTCGCACGCGAACGATTGCCCTTGCCACATTGTCGGCAGCTTTCCGGTTTCGTTTCTTCTGGGTCATGCTGGTGTTGCTGGTGCTTTCGGTGATTGGACTGCCGTTGATGGTGAGAGGTGACGGCACTTCCGATGGATTGGCACAAATTCTGATTAACTATACGCTTGGCTTTGCGTTCTTGTTTATGGGGGCGGGCACCTTGTGGTTTGCCGCCGGCTCCATGGCCGGGGACATTGAGGATGCGCAGATTCAAATGGTCGCTACGAAGCCCGTGGCCCGCTGGCAAATTTGGTTGGGCAAATGGATGGGGATCATGATGCTAAATATTTTACTCATGGCATTCGTTTATTTTGGGGTGTGGGGAATGGTGGAATACAAGGCCCGGGAGTTGACTTCCAACCGATTGGCTGAGTTGAAGCAGGAAGTGCGCTGGGATGATCAAAACCAAAGTGAAATATACCGGGATACCCGGATATTCCGCATGGCGTTGACGCGCAATTTGGATGTGTTCGAGCGCGATGAGAATGGCAACATGGTTGCCGCTGAGGTTTCCAACCCCACGGAACGCAGGCGCTTGGAAAGTTCACATGACGCAATCGTGATGCAACGGCCAGATGTGGCCATATACATGGCAAACTTTATGGATATTCAACGCAGCACCAATGCGTTTCCCAAGCTAAAGCCCTCTGAGGCGTTGTTAAAGGAATTGGCTGGGATCCAGGAAAACAAGATGCGCAAGGAGGTGCTCGTGGGAAGGGCGACTTTTCCGTTACGAAAGGTGGATTATGTCGTCAGCCCGAGCCTGATAATTGATCGTCAGGAATCGCTCAACAAAATTGCCATGAAGCAGGAGTTTGATGAACGGGTAAAGGGGATTCAGGGCAAGCTTCCGGAACTCAGTGCCAATGATCGAAAAGTGATCGAAAACCAGGTTCAAACGACCTTCCTATTGGCGACCCAGGTGATGAACCCGGAAAGGGGTTTGCAATTTAAATTCGCCAAGCCGAAAGGGTTTAAGCTCGGGAAAGATGAACGGTTAATACTTAAATTTTACTTTGAAAATCCCGCTGACCAGTTTGATTCCAACATGCGCCGGTTCTGGTTTATGTACGGCAATGAGGATAATGGTCGAATTCATCAAACCTCCACGTTTTTGCCGGGGCGCACATCCAAGGAAATGTCAATCAAGGCTGACTACACCGATGCGAACACCAATGTGGTTAGCATCCTCTCAACAAACAAATTCTTTAACCTCACGGTAATGAACTATCCGGATCCGGAAATGAGTGCGCGCAACAACGAAATACCGCCCCCGCTAAAAATTCCATTTCTCAATAATTTTACCGGAGAAATTCAGGCTGAAGATATCCAACTCATTTACATCGAATCCGGTTTCAGGGTGAATTTCCTGCGGTCCTGCGGCATCCTGTTGGCATGGCTGGGATTATTGACCGCCATGGGCCTCACCGCGGCGTGTTTTATGTCCTTTAACGTCTCCGCATTTGCCTGCCTTGTGGTGCTCTTTATGGCCACGTGGGGCACGGATCAAATGAAGCTGGTTTTGGAGGATGGAACCATCATGACCACGTACACCTTGGAGGGCGAACGGGAATCTTCCGTCTTAAATTGGTACGCCCTGCCGTTGTTTAAAGTGGCTGTGCCCGTGCTGGAAGCGCAACGTGCTTATTCACCGATCGGTGATTTGGCGGAGGGGCGCAGTATTTCATGGAGCGAACTGATCAAGGCATACGCATATACATGGGGCATTTTCGGCTGGCTGCTGGGGGGGATGGGGGCCATCATATTCACCCGTAGACAATTGGCCATTACCAACAGCCAAACATGAGCGAGCGTGTCACCATCACCAACAACCTGCCCAAGCCGCTGCTGGCGGTGATCATGATCCTGTGTCTGGTGGGAGTTTCCTTTATCTCGGGCCATTTAAACGAGGAACGCGGCAAGATGAGCCCCACCTATGTGGAGCCACTTCACGATGCGCCACCCATATTGTCGTTAGCTACCGAGGCATTTGGCGGCTTTAGAGGTGTAGTAGCCACCTACCTTTGGCATCGCGCCAATGATATGCAGCAGGAGAAAAAATATCCTGAGCAAATGCAACTGTCCCAGTGGATCACGCAAATCCAGCCTCACGTGCCTCAGGCTTGGAGTAACCGCGCGTGGAATCTCGGTTACAATATTGCCAGCGAATTTCCCGATCCGGAAACACGGTGGGAATATATCTACAGTTCCATCAAGATGTTGCGTGACGAAGGTATTCGTTACAATCCCACCGAGCCCTTGATATACGACACGCTGGCTTATTTTTTTGAACACAAGATCGGCCACAACCTTGATGACTTTCATCGGTATTACAAACAGCAATGGGTAAGGATGATGGTGGGCGTGCTATGGGAAAGCCTAGAAGCGAGCCATGCAGCCAAGGGCGTACCGGAATTTGATGCGCTCATCAATCCCAATCCCAATGACGCTGCATTGCTTGAGCGGGTGCGCCGGTTGCGTCAGGAATTTGGCTTGGATCCGCGCGAAATGAAGGCCATTCACCGCCGCTATGGCATCGCACGCGATTACAAGGGCGAGATCATGAAAGACGCCGAGGGGAATCCCATCCACTGTCTGGATTGGCGGATGGCTGAGACTCATTCCCTTTATTGGGCCAGTCTGGGCCTTAAGCGTTGCAGCCTTACTCCCGGCCGCTCGAAGGAATTGCACCGGCTCGAGCGCAGGGTGTACGTGGCGATGATGTACACTTTTCAACGCGGCAAGTTAAACACCGATTCAGGCCGCATTCTCGATTTCGGGACAACTGCCGAAGAGAGACTTTCATCCCCCAATCTGGATGCAGCCGGCACCGCTCATATGGCATACATGGATATTATCAATCTGGCCCAGAATAGCCGTGATTGGCATGTGACCGAGGGTACTTCGGAAATCGGGCACGTCCATCTACTGCGCCGCGTGATCCAATGGATGTATTTTTTTAACCGTGAAGAGGAGGCTCTTGAGTGGTTAAAGTTGGCCGTTAAAATTTATTCGGAGGATAAACAAAAGTCTGGTGGTCGTGAACTTATCAA
>PBFV01000080.1 GCA_002718935.1 Verrucomicrobiales bacterium | reverse complement strand
GAGCGAAAACCCTTGAAAAGAAGCCTATTTAAAGTTGGCTCCAGAGGTAGGACTCGAACCTACAACCCTGCGGTTAACAGCCGCATGCTCTACCATTGAGCTACTCTGGATTCAGAGAAAGGCGGGAGGGTAGCGATGGAGCGGGTTGGCGTCAATGTGTTTTCAGCCACGCTGACATGCCGGACAGTAGTAGGTGCTGCGGGCGGCCTGCACAATACGACGGATGGGGGTACCGCAGTCCAAACAGGGTTCTCCGACCCGGTTGTAGACGCGCAATCGTTCCTCAAAACCGGCGGGAGCCCCCTTGGCGCGTCCATAATAAAACAGCCCGTCGCGCTGGCCATCACCTGCGAAATCAAGGGGCACCGTGCTGCCAGCGGCAATAGCTTCCGCCAAGATTTCCCGAAGGGCGCGAACGAGGCTTTCGCATTGTGCGCGGGTGAGGCGACCGGCCGCCTTGCACGGAGAAAGGTGTGCGCGATGAAGGGCTTCGCTGGCATAGATGTTTCCCACACCGGACACCACAGATTGATCAAGCAGTTTGAGCTTGATCGCCTGGCGACTCCGGCGCAAGCCAGAATGAAGCTGTTCCCCGTCAAAGGAGTTGCCCAAGGGTTCGGGGCCCAAAGTAGCCAGCGGTGTCGGATCGAGGGTCAGTCGGCCGAAGTAACGGGTGTCCTCAAAAATAAAATGTTCCCGGCCCAGTTCTAGGACAACAGCGACATGCTTGGGATGCGGTCGTCGTGCTGGCTGGAGATACATGCGCCCCGTCATCCCAAGGTGTCCCAGCAGGGTAAAAGGCCGGGCATTGCGCCCGGGCGGTTTCACCTCGAACAACAGATATTTGGCCCGCCGCATGACGGAAAGGAACTTGGCGCCAACAAGCCGCTCACGAAATTGACGCACGGAGGTGGGGCGGATGCTTTTGGTGCGGTTAACTCGCACCCCGCGGACAGTCCGCCCAGGCAACAAGGGGGCCAAGTGTCGGACAAGAATCTCGACCTCGGGAAGCTCAGGCACACCTAATGGTGCCGGTAGGGACGGGCCAAGGCAAACGCGTTCGGCAAGTGGCGGATTTCACGCGGGCGCCCATCACCCCACAGCACTTCCACGATGTCGAAGCGGAATTTAACTTGGCGATCCTTCAGTAATCGCACGTACTCCATCGCAACCTTGGAAAGCCGGCGTTTCTTGGCGGCATCCACCGCCGCAGCAGGCCTCGACCACTCTTCCGAGGAGCGGGTTTTCACCTCGACAAACACCAGGCAACCCTCGTCGCGAAAGATGAGGTCAATCTCGCCGCGCCTTGTCTTGAAGTTGCCCGTCAGGAATTTTAATCCCGCCCGCCGGAGATGCCGTTTGGCCGCGCGTTCACCAAGGCGACCCCGCCGCAAATGCTCGGCTTCTGGTCGCCCAAACCTCGCGCGCAGCCAACCATCCCAATCCATCGAGGAAATTTAAAATCCCGCGCGGGATGCGCAAGGGCAATGTGCCAAACCTGTCTGGCCGCCTAGACATGCGACCGCAGGCCATTGCGGGCCGCAAACTGGCCCGCGCCCGCCCGGCATAGCTGCACAAAGGTTTCTTCCGCCCAGCCAAACGGTCGGCTCTTCCAGTGGACCACCCCCCACTTGCGCTTGAGCTTGCGCCGCCCCAAGGGCAAAGCCACGAGTTCCTTGCGTCGCAACTCGTCCCGTGCAACCCAAGGCGCAAGAATGGTGATGCCCAAGCCGAGCTTTACCAACTCCTTGATGGCGGACATGCTGCCCATGTCAATGACGGACTTGATGACGACATTGTCGGCACGGAAATACTCCTCGATCTGCTCGAAGGTGCGACTGTTTTTTAAATAGAGGATGTACTGTTGGCGCGGAATATCCGTGCGCAGGGCTCTACCAGCCTCGGCCCACGGATGCTTGGGCTCGGCCAGAAACATGAGTTCATCCGTGAACAGCGGCTGGAACTCAAATTCCGGCTCGTTGCGCGGTTCCAGTGTCACCCCAAGGTCGATTTGGTTCGCACGAAGCGCAGCTGTGATCTCGGCCGTATCACCAGGCTCAATGCTCAGGAGGCACTTGGGGAATTTCTTTTTAAACTCCCGCAGCACCGGCGGCAGGATGAATTGACAGGCTGCGGTACTCGCTCCGATGCGTAAGCGACCCTGCCCCCATGCACTCATGCGTTCAATGGATTCACGGGCGGCACTCATGCGTGAAAATATTTTTTCCACATGCTGCAGGAAAGCCTCGCCAGCCTGCGTCAGCAGCACCTTTTTCCCCACCCTGTCCAAAAGGCGACAACCCACGTCCTCCTCTAGTGACTTCATGGAATGGCTTACAGCGGACTGCGTGAGGTGCAATTCCTTGGCCGCAGCCGTGAAGCTGCCCTTGCGGGCCAGCATCAGGAACGCCCGCAATTGGCGGCTGTCCAGCGGGTTGTTAGTATATGAATTTGTTTCATTCATTTTTAGAAAACAATGAAAAGCATTTTTCAGGCCAAAACGACACGCTTGGCATGAAACCGGCTCGGGCGCGTGCCCGCCGAAGACCAAACAACCATGGGAGACACTGGATTTAACCTACTGAACCTGCGCAGCCCAAAGATTCGCACCCTGCATTTCACGTGGTTCGCCTTTTTCCTAACCTTCGTTGTGTGGTTCAACCACGCGCCGCTTTCCAAGGTGATTACCGAGGCGTTCAAACTCACCCCGGAGCAATGGAAAGCGCTGCTGGTGTTGAGCGTGGCCCTCACGATTCCCTCGCGCGTAGTGATCGGCATGCTGGTGGATAAATTCGTCCCGCCACCGATGCTGAGAAAGCTGAAATGACGAATTCGCGCGAGGAGGCCTTCGGATGAGCACCCGTGCCTTCCACAAAATCTGCGCGCTCGAGGACATCCCGCAAAACACCGGCGTTTGCGCCCTCGTCGACGGCCAGCAAATCGCCATCTTCCGCACCGGCCCGAAAGACCTGCACGCTGTCAGCAACCACGATCCCTTCTCCAAAGCTAATGTGTTGTCCCGCGGCATAGTCGGCACCAAGGGCGACACCCCCAAGGTCGCCTCACCGATTTATAAACAGCAATTCGACCTCACCACTGGCCAATGCCTCGACGACCCCGAGGTGCGGATACCCACGTTTGCCGTTCGTGAACAGGATGGGGCGGTGTTTGTGTGTTCGCAAGAGGGCCAATAGGTTCTATACGACATATAAGTCATATCCCGTAGACTCAGGGCAAGGCTCGCGGTATCCTCCCCCCATGAGCGGGGAATTCCGGCTGGTTTCGGTGGCGGATTTGCTGTTGGAGAATGGCGTGGCGGTGGGCGATCGTGTGCGGCTGCAGGGCTGGGTGCGCACGAGGCGTGATTCGAAGGCGGGGTTGTCGTTTGTGCAACTGCACGATGGCTCTTGCTTTGAGCCCGCACAGGTGGTGGCGCCGGGTGAGTTGGAGAATTACGCCGCCGAAGTGCAGCACCTCACCACGGGCTGCTCGATGATTGCCGAAGGCGAAGTGGTTGCGTCGGAGGGCAAGGGGCAAAGCGTTGAGCTGATGGCCACGCGCATTGAGCCGGTGGGCATGGTGGATGATCCGGAGACATATCCTATGCCGGCCAAGCGGCACACGTTTGAGTATCTCCGCGAGCAGGCGCATCTGCGCGTGCGCACCAATGCCTTTTCTGCGATGGCGCGTGTGCGGCATTGTTTGGCGAATGCCATCCATCGTTACTATCACGAGAACGGTTTCTACTGGGTACACACGCCGATTGTGACCGGCAGCGATTGCGAAGGGGCGGGCGAGATGTTTCGCGTGAGCACGCTGGACCTCGAAAACCTNCCNCGCNCNGAANNNGGCGCNNTNGATTTTGCGCAGGATTTTTTTGGCAAGGAAACCAACCTCACNGTNTCCGGCCAGTTGAANGTGGAGAGNTACTGCCTCGCCTTGAGCAAGGTGTACACCTTCGGGCCGACCTTTCGTGCGGAGAACTCCAACACCTCGCGGCATCTCGCGGAGTTTTGGATGATNGAGCCNGAGATTGCGTTTGCCGATTTGTCCGACGATGCCGACTTGGCGGAGGATTTTTTGAAAAGCATCTTCCGCACACTACTGAATGAGCGCGGCGATGACATGGCTTTCTTCCAGCAACGAGTGGATAAGGGATGCATCGAGCGACTAGAGAAATTCGTTGAGGCCAGCTTTGAGCGGATGGATTACACCGATGCCATCGCGCGACTTGAGAAGGCTGTCGCGAATGGGCACAAGTTTGAGTTCCCAGTAAAATGGGGGATGGACCTGCAAAGTGAACACGAGCGGTGGCTCACGGAGGAGCATATTGGCCGGCCGGTAGTGGTGATGAATTACCCTAAAGACATCAAGGCCTTCTACATGCGCATGAATGATGATGGCAAAACCGTTGCGGCGATGGATGTGCTGGCACCGGGCATAGGAGAGATTATTGGCGGTTCCCAACGCGAAGAACGCCTTGATGTGCTGGATGCCAGACTTGATGAACTGGGTCTAGATAAGGCTGATTACTGGTGGTACCGCGATCTACGCAAATACGGCACCGTTCCCCATGCTGGCTTTGGCCTGGGCTTCGAACGCACCCTTATATACGCCACAGGCATGGCCAATGTACGTGATGTGATTCCCTTTCCTCGCACGCCCAGAAGCGCAGCCTTCTAATTTCATTTATACGTGCCACATTGGGGGCTTGCATGCCAATCTTGACAAGGCTTAGAGTACCCCTAACCAATGCTGCTTTATCTCTATGAAAACTAAATTCACACTGTTTGTTGTTGCAATGTCTTTCGGCCTGTTATTTTCCGGGTGTTCGATTACTGTAGAATTCCCAGGAAGCAGCAAACAAGCGGCCAATAATGCATCGAATAGCCAATCCTCCCCTAGTGAAGAAAAAAAACGAATTGCCAATAATATACCCATGAATGAAGGGCTTGTTGCCTATTACCCTTTTAATGGTAATACCAATGATGAAAGCCTGAATGGGAAAAATGGCGAAAATATGGGGGCTACATTGACAGTAGATAGGCATGGTGAAAATGGGAAAGCTTATGCTTTTGATGGGAAAGGCCAGAATATTTATATTAAAGCCCCCATTTTAGATGCAAATTTAAATTCTTATTCGGTATCTGGGTGGATAGTGGTCGATGAAGAAAATGGAGACGGAGTTTTCTTTATAGCATGTGATCGTGATGGGGCTAGCTGTGATTATAAATACAGTTTGACTGTTTCTAAGAAGGACAATTCTGGTTCTGCAGGTTTCGCTCATTATGCATCTGGGTTCACTAAAAAGTCAGGACATATAAGCCTTGCGGATAAGTCTAAGGAGATAGGAAAGGACATATGGCTACACATCTCTGCAACATACGATTTGAAGACGAAAAAAGCTTCACTATATGTGAACGGCGAAAAAACAGTTGATAAATCGATTGAAAACGATGGAGGTGTTGCGATTTGGAGCAGCTACGCTAACCCCACCACCTTTGGTGCTTGGCGCGGATGCCAAGCACTTACGGGGCATAATGACCCAAGGGCGTTTATGAAAGGAAAGCTAGATGATATCAGATTTTACAACCGCGCCCTGTCCGCCAAAGAAGTAAAAGCCCTCTACGATCTGGAGAAACCTAAAGGGGAATAGACGAAATAAGCAAAAGTAAGAATACTTACTTCTTTGACTTAGTTAATGGTTTGAGCCCGGCAGCCCATCGAATGCCTTCTGTGATGTGCTGTCGCCCGAAAGGGGTGTTCAATGAACGCACGTCGTGCCCCAATTCGGTATAAAAGAAACGGCCGCCATCGTTGGTATGCAACCAAGCGATAGGATGGTCTGCTCCCATGGCTTTCCCACGCCCCTTGAAAGCCTCCCGAACTGGCTCATAGGTTTTTTCATCTACACGCAGTAAAACCTGAAAACCTTTCAGGCCGGTTACGGTACGATCGTGGTTTGTCCAGTCCGCCTTGTAGCGAAACTCAAGGCCGTGCCCACGCACAGTAGGGTGATCTTTTGCCTTGGGATCAACCACTACGCGGGCTTCCAGATATTCCGAGTCACTATCAAAATCGCAGCCGGCTAAATCATAAAACCATTTCCACTCTGTCTGCCGCACAAGCGCCGCATGTAGCGCCACAATGCCGCCTCCCTTGCGATACCAATCTCGCACGGCCGACTGATGCCGCGCATTCAAGATAGCAGGTAGTTCGGTGTTATTATTGAGCACCAGCACCTTATACTTTGGCAGAATGGTTAGCAGGTCCTGTGGGTTCTCGCTCACATCCACCTGCATCTTTAATTCCTTGGACTGCCTGGCCAACCAACCACTGATAGCGGCCACTTCCGGATGGCGGTACCAACCTGTACCGCCAAACACGAGGACTGTCCCAAGATTCTGCGGGCTGCGGTCAAACTTTTGCTTTGGCTCATCTGCCTTAAGCAAAGGGCTCACGCAAAGGATCAAAATGATGAAGATATTTTTCATGGCCTAAAAGACAGCTTATGGACGCTTCTGGGCAAACATCCATTCGTAAAGTTCTTGCCCGCCAAACACGTTGCGCCCTGCGGCATGTCCTTCATTAGGATAGATTTTGATCTTCGCCTTTTTACCGCCTGCTTTTTGAATTGCAGAAATCATGCGTTGCGATCGTTCAGCTGGCACCACTCGGTCATTTCCGCCAGCAAAAGCATAGACTGGGATTTTGGCCAGATTCTTAGCCCACTTATCAATATCTGGTGATACATCCTTGGGCCCACCTGGGCCTATTCCTCCGGAAACAGGTGCGATCGCGGCAAAGTGCTCTGGATTGTGACCTCCCCAAGTCCAAGAACCGTACCCTCCCATGCTATTGCCAGTGAGATAAATCCTTTTCTCATCAATCCTGAAGGTAGCCTTTAGGTGGCTAAGCAGAATGTTCAAGTGAGCAGGAACCCAGCCTCCCTTCTGGCGATTCTCCCGACTGACTTGAGGAGCAACAACGATGCATGGGTGTTTTTTATGCTGCCCAATACCGCGAAATACCTGTCCAGCCTGCCCTTTAATCTTGAGGATATTGTCTCCAACGCCCCCAGCTCCGTGGAGGTAAATGACCATCGGGATGGGGCGGTCCGATTTTGTACTCTGCTGAAATACCAGATATTCTGGGTTCAGGGTTCTAGCTTTCTTTGAAAGCTCATCTGATAGTTTTTGAACCTTTGGTGCTTGGGAGGCCGCTGAGTTAACCCATGCTAGGAGTAGAAATGTTGCTAATAGGTGCAGTTGTCGGATCACCAAGAGATTTTATTGCCCGAGCATATGATGTTCAATTCCCAAAACCCGTAAATTGCTCAAACTCCTAATAGGCCTTGACCCAGTCCACCCTAAGTTGGAACGGGCCGTCTTTCTTATCATAAATCATAAAACCAACACTGCTGATTTTATCTAAGTCCAGACCGTACCTGTCCCGAGGCAACCGCATTCCTCGCCATGTTGCCGTTAAATCTTTGAAGGGTATCCGAACCGTCTGCCACCCCTTGGCGTTGGAATCTGTTTTGAAATCTGCCCTATGGGCAACTGAGCTCCTACCCATACGGACATCAAATTTGTAAGTTCGCCCATCACCTTTGAACCGGATTAAGATGCCTTCCTTTCCGGCTAAAGCTAATTGATTTGGCTTCATTCTAATCGAAGAAAAGCCACCACCATTTGTATTGGTTGAACCTGAAAAAAGGAGTTTCCCGCGTTTAATGGAAAAGCCACCTTTTGAACGGCCACCCATGACATTATCGTTTACAGTCATCCATTCAGATGTTGCATTTTTTCCCTCAAAATCTTCTACAACATGAAGTTTTGTCGACTCAGAATTCAGATCAGATGCACCCAACTCTGTAGCAAAGGATGCTAAAACCGCGAAAAAACATGATTTTGTAGTCTTACGAATCATATATGTAAGTTACCGATCCCAAATTGACTGTCAAATGCCACCAATGATTACTTATTCATCAGGCTGCTCTTTGAGTCTTAAAATGCCAGCCTCTATTTCTTTCTCGGTTGCCTCCCCAGACTGGTCAGCATCCCAAAACTGCCATTTTTGCTCAGCACTTAAATTTTCGTAAAAGGGGACCTTATCAAGAAAGACAGTGCGTTGCCCTACTTCAATCGCCAGACGACCATCCTCGGTTTCAGTGCACACGCGTTCTAGAGAATCAGCAGGCCCAGTGGGACCATTCTCGCCTCCCTCACCTCCTGATCTACTTACAAGGCTATAGACTAGAAACAAACCTAGGGCAATAAGCGGTACCTTTACCAGCCCCCAAGAGAGCCATTGTAGTTCTACCCTAATTTTTCGTATTTCGTCTTTATTATGATCCATATTCTAATCTCTCTAAAATCATTTGAACCCATTGCTCACAAATAGAAAAAATCTAGCTTCCCAGAAGCCTCATCAAAAACTCAGCCCTCTCCTTTAGGCTTACTGTTTTCATAAGGATGTTTCTGTCTTTAGGAGAGGGAATAAAATGCGCTCCCAAGTGGTCAAGCAAAGCTTCGAACTGGCCTATTTCATTCAGGAGAGTCAATAGTTGACCTTCCTCTTCTGATATTTTGACAGAACACAGTCCGATTAGCTGTTCTCGAATAGTCGCCTCAGGTTCGTCTATGTCATCAACCGTCGCAACTCTATTGATTGCATACCGAGGATATGGTGTTTCATGTATACAATTAAGCAAACGAACCCGACCTACCCCCTCCAAAACCAATAGCGATGTACCATCTGGCTGCTGAAGACTGGATTTGATGAGCCCCAACCCCACTACGGGGCCAGAACTTTCAGGTGATTCTTCAGGACAATCCATCGCCACAGCGAACATTCTAGAATTATCAAGTGCAGCCTCCAGCATCCTGCGATAACGCATCTCAAATATGCGCAAGGGTAATTGTGTTTGTGGGAAAAGAGTTACTCCCGGCAAAAACATCACTCCACAACTGGATGGAAAATCTGTCACAATTTAGTAAGTTTTAGAATGCCTGATTTAATTGGATTTTGCTGAAAGCACCACGTTTAAAGCGGCATCAAAATAAAAAAAGAAATGGGGTGACCGACCGGACTCGAACCGGCGACAACCAGAACCACAATCTGGGACTCTACCAACTGAGCTACGGCCACCGTTGGAGCGGGGCAATGTACGGGCGATCTAAAATCGGGTCAATTTTCATTTTTCAAAGGCCAATGTTCATTGAACATCCTTGATAATTGGCCTTTGAAAAATGAACCTGACCCCGTGAACCGAATCAAGCTCCTTCCCGAACAAGTGGCGAATCAAATCGCCGCCGGTGAAGTTGTGGAGCGGCCTGCGAGCGTAGTGAAGGAACTTGTGGAAAACGCACTGGATGCGAGCGCCACCAAGATCGAAGTGGAAGTGAAAGCTGGCGGGCGCAGCCTCATTCGCGTGACGGATAACGGCCACGGCATGAGCCGCGATGATGCGTTAATGAGCCTCGAGCGCCATGCCACCAGCAAAATCACGCGCGCTGAAGATCTCGCCTCCATCGGGACGATGGGCTTTCGCGGGGAAGCCGTGCCAAGCATCGCCAGCGTCAGCCGCTTCACGCTGACCACGCGCGAAGCCGAGGCCGAGGCCGGCACGGCAATCAGCATCAGCGGCGGCAAAATGAATTCCGTACAGGAAGCCGGTGCCACACCCGGCACGGAGGTGGAAGTGCGTTCGCTTTTTTTCAACCTGCCTGCCCGCCGCAAATTTCTGCGCACGGAAGAAACCGAACGCTCCCACGTGCAACACGCGCTTACGCTGATGGCGTTGGGCCATCCGGGCGTGGCTTTCACCTTTCGCCACAATGACCGCGCGGTCTGGCGGCTGCCGGCCGAGACCGCTGAAGGGGCCGAGGCCTTGCACCGTCGGCTCAATGCGCTGTGGGGCGAAGGCCTGAAACTGGTCGCCATCGACACCGCTGGCGAATTGCCCAAGCGGCCATTTGATGATGAAGACACACCTGCGACAGCTATACGCATTTGGGGATTCATTGGCGCGCCAGGCGTAAGCCGCAGCAATCGCGAAAACCAGCACATATTCGTCAACCAACGCCCCGTCGACAACGTCGGCCTCGGCATGGCCNTGCGCGAGGGTTATCACACGGCATTGATGAAGGGAAAATATCCGGTGTGCTGCCTCTTCCTCGAGATTGGCCCGGGCGAGGTGGATGTGAACATTCATCCGGCCAAGCGTGAGGTGAAGTTTCACCGCGAACGTGAGGTGCGGCGGTTTGTGGCGGAGGCGGTGCGTGAGGGATTGGCCGAATATCATTCGGCCGCGAGACTTGAGACTGCAGACGTGAGACCGGAGCCGGTGACGACACCCGACTTTGGCTTGGAGGCGGAAGATATCGCCACGCCCGGGCCCGAGCAAAAGCCTTTGGATATGGGCTTCAGCGAACCTTGCGCGCCGATGCCAATCGAAAAAGCCGAGCCGACTATTCCTGAAACCGCCACGCCTCCTCAACCCGCAAATCCCAACGCGCAAACTTCACCAGCTCCGCCGCTGCTCCATGTGCCGCTCAAGATCATTGGCGTGGTGGGCAAGCTGTATGTCGTGCTCGAATCCGACCGCGGGCTGGTGCTCATGGATCAACACGCCGCGCACGAGCGCGTGTTGTACGAACAGTTGCTTGGCCAAATGGAACGTGAGGAAACGGCTTCGCAAAAATTACTGCTGCCGGAAACGGTCGAACTGTCGGCTACCGATGCGACGTTTGTTGCCGAACAAGTGGAAACCCTCAGCCGTCTGGGCGTCGGCATCAGCGTCTTTGGTGAGCGGACATTTCTGCTCGATGCCCTGCCGCCCTTCGTGAAAGTGAAGGACGCAAAAGCCTTTGTGCTGTCGCTGATTGATGAATTGAAATCCGCCGGGGCCGGCGTGAACTCCATGCGCCTTGGCGAGGATATGGTTACCAAGACGGTCTGCCGTCACGCCATCAAGGCCAACGACGCCCTTGCCGCGCCCGAGCTGGACGCCCTGCTCGAGAGCCTCCGCCACTGCACCATGCCCTACACCTGCCCGCACGGCCGGCCGTGTTTGATCGAAATGAGCTATCCGGAGCTGGAAAAGAAATTTGGCCGCACGGTGTAAAAAATGCCGAAAAAGCCTTGCATTCGCTTCAATTGGGCGTAGTTTCCCCGTCCGCCTGAATCCCGCGAGTGCGGTGATTCCTTGAGGGCATTAACACAATGTTAACAGGAAATTAACAACAAACCCGCTGGGGTTTTGGCCGTTTGAGGCTGGAAAAACAGCGGTTTCTAAACAGGGCCGGTTTCTGAGCCTTGTTGTTCACAAAGGATTCACAGCAAATGCTGACGATGGAAGAAGCCTTTAACGCGAGCTTGGTCTCCGTGACAGAAGGCGAAATTGTAGAGGGTACGGTAATCGAGGTGCGGGCCAAAGATATCGTGGTGGATATCGGCTATAAGAGCGAAGGCCACGTGAACCTCAATGAATTTTCCGCAGACGAACAACCGGAAGTGGGCGCCAAAATTGAGGTGCTCATCGAGGTGCTCGAGGATCGCGAAGGCCAGGTGCACCTGAGCCACGAGCGTGCGAAGTTCAAGAAGAACTGGGATCAAATCAATGACCTCTGCGAAGAGGGCAAGGTGCTCGAGGGCCGCGTGAAGGATGTGGTGAAAGGCGGCCTCATCGTGGACATCGGTGTGGAGGCGTTCCTGCCCAGTTCACAGATCGATATTATTCCGCCAAAGGATCTGGAGACGTTCCGCGGCGAGATGCTGGAGTTCAAGATTGTGAAGCTCAATCTCGAGCGGCAAAACATCGTGCTTAGCCGCCGTGAATTGATTGAGGAAGAACGCGCCAAGAAACGCGTGGAAATCCTCGAGACCATGGAGCCCGGCATGGTGATCAAGGGCAAGGTGAAGAACATCACGGACTTCGGTGCCTTTATCGACCTCGACGGCCTCGACGGCCTGCTGCACATCACGGACATGAGCTGGGGACGCATCAATCACCCGAGCGAAATGCTCAGCGTCGGCCAGGAGCTGGACGTGGTGGTGCTGGATATCAACAAGGAAAAGGAGCGCGTCTCCCTCGGCCTGAAGCAAAAGACGCAAAACCCGTGGGAACTCATCGAGAGCAAATACCCCGTCGGCACGAAGATCAAGGGCCGCGTGGTCAACCTCGTTTCCTACGGCGCCTTTGTCGAGCTGGAGCCGGGCGTGGAAGGTCTCGTGCACGTCACCGAGCTTTCCTGGACCAAGAAACACACCAAACCTTCCGAGGTTTTGGAGAAGGACAAAGAGATCGAGGCGGTTGTGCTGGGCGTCAATAAGGACGAACAAAAAATCAGCCTCGGCATTCGCCAGTTGGAAGATAACCCGTGGGAAGCCGCGGAGCACAAATACGCCGTGGGCACCAACATCAAGGGCAAAGTGCGCAACCTCACCAGCTACGGCGCATTTGTCGAACTGGAAGAAGGCCTCGACGGCATGATCCACGTGAGCGACCTCTCCTGGACCCGCAAGATCAACCACCCCTCCGAGCTGTTGAAAAAGGGCGACGAGATCGAGGCGCAGGTGCTCGAGGTGGACAAGGAAAACCAGCGCATCTCCATCGGCATCAAGCAGCTGGACGAAGATCCGTGGGACAAGATCGACACCATTTATCAGGTTGGCCAGCTCGTCAAAGGCAAGGTGACCAAGCTCGCCAGCTTCGGCGCCTTTGTTGGATTGAACAACGACATGGACGGCCTTGTGCACATTTCGCAAATCAGCGAAGAGCGCGTGGACAAGATCAAGAACGCCCTCAACGTCGGCGACGAGGTAGAGGCGCGCGTCATCAAGATCGACCGCAGCGACCGCCGCATCGGCCTCTCCATCAAGGCCGCCGAGTACGATGAGGACCAACTCCGCAAGGAAGCCGAGCAGCTGGACCAGCTCAAGCCTGGCGAAGACCTGGTGGCCCTGGAACACGCCTTTGACAACCTCGACCTCGGTGGTGCCTCCGCTGCCGAACCCGAGACCAAGGCTGAAGAACCGGCCACTGAAGAAGCCCCGGCCGAGGCTGAAGAACCCGGCCGCCGAAAGAGGCTGACGAAGAAAAGGCTGAGTGACCGGCGCCCTCCACTTCACGGCGGGCCTGTCATGGCCCGCTTTTTTGTTGCACGAATAGAACAACTAGGAATCATCAAGCCATGCGAAACATTCTAACGCTCGGAACCCTCCTTTGCGCCACGCTGGTGCATGCCACTGAATTGCGCGTCGAGCGCGCCCTGCTCCCCGGCGGAGTGATCGACGAACGCCGACTGCTCAGTGAGATCAATGCCAAAACCCAGGAACTTCGCGAGGCCGAAGACGGCGCCGTGAAGGCCGCCATCCTGCTCAAGCAACTCAGCCGCAAAACCTGCAAGCTTACCCTGCCCAAGCCGCTGGCCAAACCCCTCACCGCTGCCGAAACCGTGGAGCGCTACCGCAAGGGCGTACTGGTCGTTTCCGGCCTGTACAAGTGCAAGCGCTGCCCCAATTGGCACAGCGGAGCCGCCAGTGGTTTCATGCTCACCGAGGACGGTGCCTTCTGCACCAGCTACCACGTCGTTGACAACAAGGACAACGACACCATCGTTATCATGACCGGCGACGGCCGCGTGGCCCCGGTGGTGGAGGTGCTCGCCGCCGATAAGCGAACGGACCTCGCCATTCTCCGCGCCAAAGGGAAGGGCTTCACACCCGTGCCCGTGGCCACCACGCCCAAGGCCGCACCGCTCGGTGGCCGTGTGCGTGTGCTCAGCCATCCGGACCGCCACTTTTATGTGCTCAGCGAAGGCATCATCTCGCGTAAATATCTAGATCAAGGCCCGCGCCGCATGCTTGGCATCACCGCGGATTTTGCCAAAGGCTCCAGCGGCGCGCCGGTTTTCAACGAAAACGGCAACGTCATCGCCAGCGTGAACAACACGCAAAGCACCTATTACAGCATTAAGAATGGAGTGAAGGACAACCTGCAGATGGTGTTTAAAAACACCGTCTCCATGGAGCACCTTTTGGATTTGATAGAAAAGTGAAAATGAAATCAGTTAAGCAAATCGAGGAAGCCATCAAGGAACTGCCCCGCGAGGAATTCATGTCCCTCGCCAACAAGATAGCCGCCCATCAGGCTGCGCTTTGGGAGGAACAGGAGGAAACCGACAACGCCAACTCGCTGGAGTTTCTCTCCGAAGGCGAAGAGGAAGCCGAGTTCGAAAGTGAAGAGGAGCTGGAGTACGCAGATTTCTGATCCCTACCCCGCCTTCCATTTTACCTTGTCCACACCGCCCTGCTCGGCGTTAATGCGCGCCGTATGAGTATACTGGACGAACTGGCCTGGCGCGGGTTGATCAACGACTGCACCNACNCCGAGGCNCTAACCAAGCGGCTGGGTGAGGGGCCGACCGTGCTTTATTGCGGGTTCGATCCCACCGCCGACAGCCTGCACGTGGGCAACCTNGTGCCACTCATAGCCCTGCGGCGTTTCCAAAANGATGGCTGGCCATGTGCCCATCGCGCTGGCCGGCGGCGCCACCGGCGCCATTGGCGATCCCAGCGGCAAATCCGCCGAACGCAACCTGCTCACGCGCGAAACGCTCCAGCAAAACATCGCCGCAGTGAAGGAGCAGCTGGCTAAGCTGCTGGATTTTGAAGCCGCCACCAACCCCGCGCTGCTCCTCGATAATGCGGATTGGACCGCCGGCGTTTCCTACCTCGATTTCCTGCGCGACATCGGCAAACACTTCACCGTCAACAGCATGGTGGCCAAGGAGAGCGTGCGCGCGCGCATGCAGGACCGTGAGGTGGGCATCAGCTACACGGAATTTTCCTACATGCTGCTGCAGGCATTCGATTTTTATCACCTCAAGGAAGCGCACGATTGCGAGCTGCAAATCGGCGGCAGCGATCAATGGGGCAACATCACCGCCGGCATCGAGTTGAGCCGCCGCAAGCTTAACGCCACCGTGTTCGGCCTCACCCTGCCGCTCATCACCAATGCCGACGGCACCAAGTTTGGCAAGACCGAGGCGGGGGCCGTGTGGCTCGATCCCACGCGCACCAGCGTTTACAAATTTTACCAGTTCTGGGTTCGCACCGATGACCGGGACGTGATTCGTTACCTCAAGTACTTCACCTTCCTTTCACAGGAACGCATCGCCGAACTGGAATCGAGCCACAATGAAAACCCCAGCGCCCGCGAGGCCCACACCGCATTGGCCGTAGCCATGACCGATCTGCTCCACGGCGAAGCCGCCACCGCCGAGGCGCAGGCAGCCAGCAAGATTCTCTTTGGCGGCGGACTCGAGGGCATCGGTGAGGGCACGTTCAACGAAATCGTTGGCGAAGTGCCCACCGTGGAGATCGAACGCGCCAAGCTCGAAGGCGACGGAGTGCCGATTCTGGAGCTGTTCGTCACCAGCGGCCTGTGCCAGTCGAACGGCCAGGCCCGCAAAGATCTGCAAGGCGGCGGCATTAACCTCAATAACGAACGCCAGTCCGACCCCAAGCGGGTGATCACGGCGTCGGATCTGCTCTTTGACCGGCACCTCCTCCTTCGCAAAGGCAAACGCAACTACACGGTGATCACCGCGGCATGAATCCGCGCTGGCCCATCGTCATCACCTACCTCATCCTCTTTGCCATCGCCATCCCTTGGTATTGGCATTGGTTTGGAAATGCTGCCACCCAGCCGGTACTTGGGCTGCCACGCAAAAACCTGGTGAGCCTGCTCGGCGTTACCGGCATGGGAATGCTGACCGTCTGGCAGATGATTCAGCATTGGCAAAAAGATGCCGACGACTGACCTACCACCACCCAAGGAGCTTCCAATACGGCAGGCCGACGCCCAACCACACGACCAGATGGAAGAGCGAAACGAGGAAGCCGATTTTGAACCAGCGCGCCACCGGCACATACCCTAAGCCTGAATAGATCACGACTGGCCCTGAGGAATAATTCGTCAGGCAACCGCAAAGGTTTGAGAAATAGGCCAGCAACGCCACCATCAACATGGCCGGGACCTCGGCTGAAATAGCCAAGGCCAAAAAGGCTGCCACCATGGCCGTGATGTGACCGGTCAACATCGAGAAGCCATACATCGAATAAAAATAAATGAGCGCCAGCGTCAACCCGGTGGCCAACGCGCCCATTCCGTAAACTTCCCCTTTCATGGTCTCCGCAAACCACTCGATGAACCCGTATTCCTTCAGCAACCCGGCCATGCAAACCATGCCGCCGAGCCAAACCATCGCATCCCAAGCTTCCTTGTTGCCGGTGATATCCTCCCATTTTTCGGTCCCGGTCAGCACGAGAATCATCACGCCAATCAACGCCACCACGCCCGTGTGCATGCCGTGCACTTTTCCGGTTGCCCAAAGAACAAGCATGAGGACGAAAACGCTCAGCATAATTTTTTCGCCGATCGACCAATTCCCCCGTTTGGATAATTGTTGATTGGCTTCTTTCTGAGCGGCCTGAGTATCGTGCAATTCCGGTTTCAATAATTTGAAGAGGAACCACGGCAAAAACAGCAAGCTGGCCAAGCCTGGCACGATGCTGCCCTTGAGCCAGGTCATCCAACCGAACTCAATACCTTCCCCAGTCTTACTAGCCATTTCAACGACCAAACCATTGGCCGCCATGCCGGTTAGAAACATGGCAGCGGTAACCAGATTCAGGTGGGAGCCGTTGAGCATGAGGTATTCGCCGGCACGCTTGGGATGGCTCTCCGGCGTGGACCCCAATGTCCGGGACAATGAATTGACAATCGGCGCCATTACCCCGCCGCCGCGGGCCGTGTTGGAAGGAATTGCCGGGCCGAGGATAAACTCAGCTGCCGCTGTGGCATAGCCCAGCCCCAAGGTGGTTTTACCGAATTTGCTCACGCAATTCAGAGCGATCCGATGCCCCAACCCGGTCCGGATCATCGCCCCGGCAATCAGGAAAGCTCCGACCACCAGCCACACCGTGGTGTTGCCATAACCAGCCATGGCCGCCTGAAAAGATTCTTTGCCGGTCGCGCCCAAGGTGCCGGTGGCCGCCAAGATCACCAGAGCCAATAGAACCGCCGGCCCCATGTTGATGGGGCGCAGAATGAAGCAAAGAATCGTCGCTGCAAAAACTGCGAAGACCTTCCAGCCAGCAGCGAAGTCAGCCCCCTCAGTTAACGCCAAACCGGCCGGCAACTGAGGCGCCGGCGTTAACCAGAGGATCAGGCCGACCAACAGGCAGATGCCCAGCTTCGGATAGTGAATCGCTGGTTTGGCGTCTTCAGTTTTGGATTCGGTGGCCATCGAACGCGACTACCCTAGAAGCAACCTGCAACCCAAGCCAAGCCCTGAAGGTGATCAATCCCCGCAAAGCGCCACGAATGCGCTGTCGATCCCCGGGTATTTGAATTCAAATCCCTCTTCCTTCAGTCGTTTAGAAACGCAGTAGCGACCATAGAGGATAAGTTCAGGATCCGTGCGCATCACATAATGAGCACCAAAGCGTACCATCCATTCACTGGCTGGCAGCCCAACAGGTACGCCCAATGCCCGGCGCAAGGCACGCATGAAATCTTCCTGTGAAACCGGATTGGGCGCGGTGGCCATGTAAATACCTCGCATGGTTTCATCCGCGATGCCACGCACGATCAGGCGGCTCATGTCATCCTCGTGAATCCAGCTCATACCCTGCCGTCCATGACTCACACGCCCGCCCAAGCCTAGGCGGGCCAGACGGCGAAGCACCGGAAACG
>PBFV01000079.1 GCA_002718935.1 Verrucomicrobiales bacterium | reverse complement strand
CGGGCCCATTCGGGCATTGCAACCGGCGCGCGTGCCGAGGCGGTGGTGTTGTGTGGTGCGCGCGGTCAACACGCGTTGGCGCACTGTCGCGCTGGTTTCACCGCCGGCCTGAGTGCTCATCTCGCGAAATTTCACCGGCGGCACTTCCACATGCAAATCAATGCGGTCCAGCAACGGGCCGGAAATGCGGCCGAGATAATTTTGGATCTCGCGCGGACTGCTGCGGCTGTCGCTCGGCATTTTGCCGTCCGGTGTCGGATT
Organism: Verrucomicrobiales bacterium; assembly: GCA_002718935.1. Taxonomy (GTDB): domain Bacteria; phylum Verrucomicrobiota; class Verrucomicrobiia; order Limisphaerales; family UBA1100; genus UBA1100. Next base: position 17,701 of record PBFV01000079.1, on the reverse strand, counting down.
CATCGCTGCCACCAGCATGAAAGCTGAGGGAAACGTCATCGTGCCCGCGGCGCGGCTGATGGTCACGCGCCCCTCCTCCAGCGGCTGGCGCATCGTTTCTAGAACGCTGCGCCGAAACTCTGGCAGTTCATCGAGAAACAACACGCCATGGTGCGCCAGTGAAATTTCGCCGGGCGACGGATTGATATTGCCGCCCAACAAACCGGCATCGCTTGCGGTATGATGCGGCGCGCGAAAGGGGCGTTGCGTCACGAGGGCTTGGTTCGGTTCCAGGAGCCCGGCTACGCTGTGGATGCGGGTGGTTTCCAGCGCCTCGTCCAGTGTAAGCGGCGGCAGGATGGTGGCCAGTCGTTTGGCCAGCATACTCTTGCCGGTGCCGGGCGGGCCAATGAGCAGGAGATTGTGTCCGCCTGCGGCAGCAATCTCCAATGCGCGCTTCACGGTCTCCTGCCCTTTCACCTCCGAAAGATCATTGGCCGCATCGTGCTCCTGGGAAAACAATGCCTGCGTGTCCACGCGCAGCGGAGCAATGACGGTTTCCCCGGCGAGAAACGCCGCCGCTTCGCGCAGGTCCTTCACCGGAATCACCTCCAGCCCATCCACCACCGCGGCCTCGGCGGCATTTTCCGCCGGCACCAAAATCCCGCGCCGCCCTTCGGCCTTTGCGCGCAGGGCCACCGGCAGCACCCCTTTCACGCGCCGCACCGCGCCGGTGAGCGCCAGCTCGCCGATCACCACAAAATCCGCCTCCACCCCCGGCGCGCTTTGCTCGCTGGCGATCAACCAACCCAACGCGATGGGCAAGTCAAAGCTCGGGCCTTCCTTCCGCAAATCTGCCGGAGCAAGGTTGACCGTGGTTTTGCCCGGCGGCAAATGGAACCCCGAGCTTTCCAGCGCCGTGGACACGCGGTCGACCGATTCGCGCACGGCCGCATCCGGCAGCCCCACCATCACCACTTTTTCCTCACCGGGCCCCACGTGCACCTCCACTTCCACCGCCCAAGCTTCCACGCCCCGAAGCGCTGCCGCCTGTACCTTGGAGAGCATGACCAAGGCTAAGGTTTTATTGAAAAAACGAAAATAAAAAAACGGGGCTGTGGCGCCCTGAAAATGGCGGAGGGGGCGGGATTCGAACCCGCGGTAGGGGTTAACCTACGCACGCTTTCCAAGCGTGTGCCTTCGACCACTCAGCCACCCCTCCGGAGGAGCGGAGTGTGGCGGACACGGCCGTTGCAGGCAAGGTTTTCCGCGATAGGCGCACTTCCGTCTTGTTGCCGGATTGGCCGCACGTTTCAATCCCCCCATGGCCGCGTCCGGCATGCACAAAGGCTCCTGCAACCATTGCCAGGAACACATCGAGTACCCCGAGGACTTCGAGGGATCCGAAGTGGCCTGCCCGCATTGTGGCCAGCCCACCCTGCTGAAACAGGAAGCCGCCGCGCCGCCCGGAGGGCTTGTGCCTCCCTCGATGGGCAGTATGGGCGGGCACGGGCGTGCCACCGCCAACCCCCCCGGCATGAGCGGCGGCCGCTCTACCGCCAGCCCGCCGGAACAGGATCCCCACGGACACTCAGAGTCGGTGCCGTATCCCGCGAAGCCGGTTGGGGAAGACGATCCCCTCGCCGGAGCCGCGCCACAGGATTTTTCCAAAAAAGAAACGAACCCCATCGGCGATGATGAAGACCCCGGTTTCGACCCCTTCACCTGCACCTTCTGTGGTGCGGATATGGAGCCGGCAGAGAACGTGTGCGTTGAGTGCGGCAGTCACCGACCACTCGCCCGCAAGTGGGACGCCAGCAAAGTATTCCGCATAGTAGCCCTCATCATTCTATTGGGCCAATTACTCATCTTGGTTTTGCAATGGACTACCACCAGTGAACCCTTTGGTCTGCGCCAACGCACCCGTGATGCCTTCCTGCAAACCATTGGCCTGAAAGAAAAAGAAACTCCCATGCCCGCAGCACCTGCGACACCGCAATCCCCCACCGGCAACGCTACCGATCCATCTGTGTCAACCTTTGCTGTCCCCACTAAAGATCCAGACTTGCGCCTTGCCAAACATGCCATCGAGCCGGACAAAGACAATGGTGCCCTTTACATTGTCGGCACCATCAAAAACGTTTCCGCCTATCGCTACTACAAAGTGCGTATTACCTTTCAACTCAAGGACGCAACAGGCGGCCCTCTCGAAACTCCAGCCACCGCCTATACCTCAGTCATCGAACCCGGTAAAGAATGGCCCTTCAAAGCCCTAATCATTGACACCGACGCCAAAACCTACGACCCCATACTCCCCATTGAAGGCAGCCGGTAATTTTCGAAGAGTTGAATCATCTATTATTAATAAGGCTTTATTAAATTGATTATTTAGGTCGAAGTTTTCATTATCTACGCATGCCGGCGACATCAATAGAGGGAACTCGCATTTCTATTTTTGCGAACTCCAAAGAAGAGAGGGACAAGATTTCCCGCCATATTAGAGCTAATTTAATTCGTTTTGGTCCAGATTTAGCTGATGAACATAATGGGCAAAGAGAAGAAATTATTGAAATTGTGGGCAACGGAATGCCTTATCTCAAAGCTGGGCAACCGTGGGACTATCCTTTTTTAAAAATAATCTCCAGCTTTCCAGAAACCCGGATTGAGGTATCATATCAATCTATTGACGGTGTTCAAAAGATTGAATTCGGTAGGCAAGTTGATCCGGCAATCGGAAAAATCATAAAACTTAGGCCATCAGATCTTTCCTTTTTGAGAAAGTGTCCAAGATGTTTTTTTCTGAGATACAATTATGGCCTGAACCAAGCCAATTTTTCTGTGTCCGGAGGCATAGCTAGTGCATTAGCCGAGAAAGAGGAGCAAGCGCTATTGGGCGAGCCGACGCTAAAATGGTGTCCGTCCATAAAACCTGACGGGAAATTTTCAATGCAGGGAGAGACGGTAGCATCAGCTCCGATATCCGCGAACCGTAAGAATACATATTACATTGGGGGGAAATTTGATCTATTGGCTGAATTGGAAGATGATTCTTACGCAGTAGTAGATTGTAAGACAACAGCGAAGGGCGATTTGCAATTGCGCAGTAGCTATTTTCCTCAACTCATGGCTTACCGGTATTGCATCCAAAATCCGCCAGATGAATCCTTTTGTGAAGACCTTCGCAATTCAGATGGGAGAATTCATAGATTACCGACAATTGATTATCAAAAAAGAATCGTCAATCACCTTGGGTTGATGTGTTTCAATTTGAATGACGGGGCCATCAAAGCCGACCCACACATAACAACTTTTAATGCAGAGGTTCGCTATGTACCCATTGCAATTGATGATGATCAATTCATGGATTTAATCCAAGATTGTGTGGAGGTGCTTGAACAAGATGCCGTTCCAAGCTCATGGGAGATGTGTTCAACTTGCAATTGGTATGCAGATTACAATGCCAAAGCTCCCGTTCAAAACTGATATGGCATTATTCTCCTTCTATTTGTTCCAAAAAATCTTGTAGTGAGGCTTCCTTAAGACCGTCTGGCAACTCACAGATATCTGTCTCGGCAGAATCCAACTGTAGCGTTGCCAAAAAGCCATTTGTATTGGCTTTAATCAGATTAAATTCTTGGCTTAGGGTCTGATTTGAATGCACAAGTTCTTTGAGGCCATTACGCTGAGCGTCGGCCGCTTCGTTTGCCAAAACCATGAAAGTTAACTCGATAAAGTCATTTTCATCCAGTTTTCCGTCACCGTTCACATCTAGAATTGCAATCTCTTCAGGGGAAAGGGTCTGGCCTGCAGAATGTGATTCTAATTGAAGACGAAGAAGGTGAAGGTCATCCCGGTCCACGCGACCATCATTGTTTAAATCTCCATTCAAAGCGAATCCCGCGCCATCTTCCGGCGAAATCCCAGCACGAAGAATTGCAACGCCAAGGGCAATAAAATCGTTTTCATCGATCACACCATCCCCATTTACATCTAACTGCGCCTTTTCTTTTTCACTTAGGCCGCCTTTCGAATCGCGAAAAATTTTAAGCCTCCTCCGGAACTCACGTAAATCGTCCAAGTCAATACGGCCATCCCCATTAATGTCGGGATGTGCGGCGATATATACGGCTGTCTTTTTGTGTGAATCGTCCTGATAAATGGAATCGGATTCATGGATGAAGCTCGTTGGCGCTTCAGGAATTACCCACGAACACATGCTAAGGCCATTTTTTTCAAATATTCTGCGTGCTCGTTCCAATGCCCGGGCAATAACCACCCCCATCGATTTTTTGTTATATTTTTCCTCCAATTCACGTTGTTTCAAGCCGACAATAAAACGGTCAATCAAAAGTCTTCTGTCCTCAGGGCCGAGTAGGCTAAGGGCATCGAGTACTTCATTCCGAAACTTAACCGAATTTTCGCCACTTGAAGGGACTACGTGATGCAAGCTGGAATATTCAGAATCGTTTAGTTCCGTTTTCGGTTCATCCAAACTTTCGGCAAATTGCGTGCCTCCACGCTTTTTTGCCAACGCTTTTTGCAAGTGCCCAGCCGCTATAAATCGAACGACTGATTTCACAAACGCAATTGGGAATGCAATCTCATTCAGATCTGAACCCTCCTTCGTAACACGGTTAAACACGGCAATAATGCTTTCTTGAGCAATATCAGCCGGGCCCGCGCCCATATTCTTTTTGTTGAAGCCAATGCTTCTAGTTGAGGCGACGGCTTGACGGAAGGCAGCGGGAAATACCTCCTTATAAAATTCTGCCCATGCCAATTCATCTTTGGCTTTTAGTTTTTGTAAATCAGGTGAAAATGTCATGGGGAATGAAAGATAACTTTAACACATCAGGTAGGACAAATACAGTCCATGCACAAATTTATTATGTGTAAGAAATTGGCAATATTCCGGCACTCAGTTGTATGAAGATCGTTTGGGCCATTTCCGGTTTAATGACAATCGTGGTTTTGGCAGGTGCCATATCATTTCCAAATGGCGCCCCATCTTCAGTGCGAGAATATCAGTTAAGAAAGCCGCAGCAATCTTCTTCATTTGAGGATGCTTGGGATAAATTTCTAAGGACAGATGGAGCGGCAATTACAAAACAAATTGAGCAAATCAAGTTGCAAGTAACCAAAATAGATAAACTAGTTTCAGAATTGAACTCCAGAGCCAATGAAATAGTCAGTGAATCGCCTGAGTTTTCGAAGGTGAAATCTCGGCTGCAACAATTGAAAAATGAGCAAAGGGTTCTTATTGAAAAAAGGAAGCGGATGTTTTTGCGTTGGAAGATTGATGAGTCGGGAGTCATGGAACAAGAGCATGCGAATGAAGACATGCGAGGGGCTCATGTTAATGTTGAAATTATACAAGCTCCCCAAAAACTAGCTTGGCCCACAATAAAAGAATTGGAGAAAATTCATAAAACGGTTGAAGCATTGAAACAAAAGGAGCAAGGGCTCCTTATTCAAGGTTTTGGCCGTGAGCTTGATGAATCACAAATGGCGAGGTTTTCATTTGTTTATCGGTATTTTGAAAATGCGAAAGTTCCTCGTCAGTCGGTGATGTCTGCCGCAAAATGTTACAGTCAATATATTTTGTCAGGAACATATTTCGGTGTTGATCCTTCAAAATCTGAGTTTGTTCAAGCCGCTGGCGTTTCTACGCCGCAAACTAGTCAGCTGCGGCAATTTCATATCTCCATGGAAAAGGAATTAGACAATTGGAAGGACGATTTTAGAAGCGAGTACGGCATCAATACAGATCGATACACTAGGATTAAAATTACAAAGGTACGCTTACTCTTGGAAAAGAATAATCTAAGCAAGGGAGACTCGAGAAAAATTATAACTCAGTTGAAATCATTTTTCAGGAATGGAGAGATACCTGATCTCAAAATCAAGTAACTAATAACCAACAGAAAGGCAAAAATGAACCAATACATAAACAAATCTAATTGGCCCAAAATCATGGCAGTAACAGCCATTATCTTTGCAGGAGTTGCTTACTATTTTAGCGACCCATTTCAAGCAATTGTAGACCGGAAAGTCTCAAATTGGACTGAATGGACTCCAGAAACCATTCGTAATCACCCCACAGAATGGCTGATGTCTGCTCAAGAAGATTTAGTAAAAAAACGAGCTAATTTAAAAGCGAGCCGTTTTGATATCCGGAGAAATCAGTTGCGGTGGGAAGACAATTTAAGGGCGGCCAAACGTGACGAAGTGACGTCAGCCAAATTTGTCGACAAAGCCAAACTTGCATACCGATTAGCTGAAGAGAGACAGGAATGGCCTGTTCAATTTAGTAAGCGCGAGTTTTCGAAAGCATATGGGAAAGAAACGCTACAAAAGGAGATTGTGGCAAAACATCGTGAGCAAAAACGTGCATCTCAACGTGTAGCTACCTATCACCGAATGGTTACCAGGGCTGATTCGCTCACTAGTAAAATTGACACGAAGCTCGATCAGATTAATGAAGTGCAATTGGATGTTGCTCTTGCAATAGAATTGTCAAAAGCAGCCGAGCAATTGACGGACATAACCGGGCTCTCGGATCGCGGGAAAGAGATCCAAGTAACGGTTAAGGCATTGATGGAAGAACTTGATGGAGCATTTGAGGGTAGTACTTCTTCATCATTACAAAATGACCTTGGGGATGAGATCATGTTCGAGCAAATAATGGGAGATGATCGCCGAGAAAATGGTATTGCTGGAATAAGCGTGAATAAAAGTGAGTGAACCCAAACAGGCATGCCGGCTGAATGGCCGGCATGCTTTTTGCCTGAAATTAGCGTTTGCCTATAAAGTATGAAACTAGGGCGGCAATTGAGACTAACCCCGTCATCAATAGGGCACCTCGCTCCGCCAAATTGAAGTAGCTGCTTTCAATAGGGCCGAGCCAGGCAAATAGAAAATCTCCGATTGCTAGAACGCCAACCCAGACAAGGATTTTTTGAAGCGTTTTGTTTTGTTTTTCAAAGGCGCGTCTTTCTTGGGCGGCAGCAAGCTCATAGGTCGTTTGCATTTCATGGCGGGTTTCAATTTTTTGCTCTTCAAAAGCCATTTCCTGGAGAGCCGTTTGGAAGAATGACTGAACTCGCCGGTTAAGGTTTATCTCTCCTTCTGAAAATTCATATCTACCCAGGAATACTGAGTAGTCTTCCTGCAGGTAGCTCAACTGTCTGCGGGAATTTTGCCGTACTTTTAAGTCTCTGGCATCCGCAACCAGTGCATCGACAATACTTCCAACACGCTGTGAAAAATTCCGGTAACCCGTTTTCAAAAACAATGCGTATAGAATGCAGGCATCGCGAAAGTCTTGTCCGGCAGGGCACAGCTCATCATAGTCATCGCCAATAATGCAAAGAGCTTTGGATGTTCGAATAATGTCTTCCGACGTGTCATGATCACACATCAACCGCCCCAACTGGTGGTCATCTAAATCAGAATCAAGCATGTCTTCAAAAACATTTCTAACTCGATTCGGATTGCGGAACTTAAGATTCAATTTATTCAATTTGATTAACCTGAAACATTAATTCCCCCAAATTTCATTTTTGAATGGAAGTAAATCCGGGATCTTCGCGATTAATTTGCTGGCTTCAGATTGAAGTGCGGCAATCTCGACATTAAGTTCTTCGAGTATAAGCGGTTTAGTGCCTTGTTCTTTTGTGCTCAAGGGGAATTTAGTAACTGCCAATTCCACGATTGCATGTTGAGTAATCTCGCTGGCCCAGACCTTCGCGCTAAAAGTCGATTGCCCCTTAAAAATTCCAAGCTCCCAAATCTTTGCATCTTGGACGAATTGAAAAGAGGATTTTAAGTCGGCAAGAGGCTTCTTTTTAGTAAACCCATTCTTTGCTAGTAATTGGATCGCCTCATTTGCCCTTAAGTTTGAATCTGAAAACTCAAAGAAATAATAAAAAACAAGACTGCCGGATTCTTGATCTTGTAGCTGTATGCCATGAAAGCGACTTCTGATTATTGACTTTATTTTTTCGTAAGGCAAATCCGTGCCACAGCGCGGTGAATCCACCATAGTAAAGTTATGGTTACGCCCATCATACCACGGGTCGCTATTATCGCAGTAGTTAGACTCAAATCGGGGGGTTCCGCCGCGCTTCTTAGCTGTCCCGCGGATTTCAGTTTCTGCTTTTTCCAAAAGAAACCCGAGGCGTCGCAAATTGAATCGATTTTGCTCAGGATCCACAGAAATTCTCCAACGCCTAAAATGGTTTGGATTTTTAGCGTCAGGCATCGATGGGGTCATCAAAAGGTCGCACTTACCTTGGTCGTCTCTCACCCAAAAACGTAACAGTTTGCTTTTGGGAGGTTTTTGAAACGCAATTACTTTGCCTGATTGAAAATTTATACTGTGGGTTGAGTCGTTTTCTGTTTCGCGGTCCTGCAGCGGCAACTCCGCCTCAAAGGGATCGGCCTTTGATAAATCATCTAAATAGAGCGGGCGATCCTCCTCAATCATATCAATGTGTTTTGAAAAATCCGGGAAGCATGCTTTGAAATTGTCTACAGGCTCAGTAAAGGGGTTTTTACCGTTTGTCTGAATTTTGCCTGTCCTAGCACATTCAATAATTTTTTGGATAAGATTGAGGCCCGCCAATAATTGCTCTTTATCGGTTTTCCTCAGCGCGGCAATCGCATAATAAATAATGAAAGGCCGGTTAGTGGCACCGTCAGTTTTTACTTTTGCCTGTGCAATTTGGTCGGATGCATCTAGCAGCCAGTGAATATCATCGGGTAATTTTCCATGACGCAGTAATTCATCACAGAGGTACAGGGCGGCCATGCTGTCCCACCCCGGGCCGCTGTGGGTGCAAAAGGTAAATGTAATCTCATTAATTTGCGGGCTTCTTCCTGCTGCATATTCCGAATTAAGCCCATACAAAAGGTGGTTTAAAACCAAGTGTGGATTTTCCGCGACCGCTCTAACTAAGGATTCATATTTTGTGTCTCCTTGGTGCACATCAATCACACCGGTATCCAATGTGCCTCCTGCGTCCACCAAAATCTGATTAGGCATGGGTTCTGCGTGTTGCCCCTTATTTAGAAAGTGGAAATCCCAATCGAGCCTAATGCCAAGTTGATCAAGAGAGCGCATGCCGAAGGCTAGACTTGCAACACCCATTATTGCAAGAGATGTGAATCCGATTAATAGCGAGATAGTAAAAAGAAAATGGTGGAGCCATAGAGAATCGAACTCATAACCTTCGCTTGCGAACACGAATGGGGGGTAAGTTTTTTACTGGTTTTGGGAGGGTTTTCTATAACTGATACAGTTATCGACCATCTTGAACACCTGTGGACTGGGACAGATTTTAAGGTAATTGAGCGTTATAAAACCAGTGGGTCAATTCGGGGGAACCAATTGCGAAAAAGTAGAGAGAGGCGCAAATTATTAATATTTGCCGGCTGACCCAGCCTTTCCTGTTTAGATGTTTGGTGATATGTTAGTTGTATGAATTGTATCTCGCTCATTTTAGCTTTTTGCCTATGCCTTGCGGGGTGCGGCGGAACCATTGCAGCAACTAGGGCAGCAAGTGCAGCAGCAAAAGCAGCAAGACTGGCGGAAAAGGTGCCAGCAAGTCCAAAACCTAAAGTGATTAACCCGGAAGCTGGGACAGGAAACCACAATGCAGGTAAGGCCGTGATAGATGTAGGTTTGGAAGTGGCAAATGAGCCCCCAAATAAAGATAGTGCGCCGTCGGACGATTAACCTTCACTACTACGGCCTTTTTAACGGGTCATTCTATAGCTTCAAAGTTTGGCCCTTTAGCACTAACCCAATAAATGGCCCGCGCCATGGCCGGTCAAGGCAGAGGTGGGGGGGCTTCATCAAGAGTGGCCCGTTTGATTTCTTTAACAATTGGTATTATTGTTAAGAGTGACGACTAAAGGAGCATTGGGGGTTTTTCTAATGGTAAGTACTGCCGGATTTGGTGGGGAATTAGTTGGCGGTAACAAGTTGCCATCAGTGCGCTTCAAGGATGGAACTATTCTGGAAAACGTAAAGATCCACTTAGGGAAAAATGGTCAATGGAGGCCTCGCGTTGATGGAGTAACACTAGAGATTGGAGGAAGGATATATTTTCATCATTATCCTTATAGAGAAGTTAAAAGATCATATTCTCTGCCGGATCCAGACAAAGGAGAATATGCATTAACAACTGTAACACGCGCATTTCGTATCCCGACTCCCCAGCCCCCAAAAGAAGAGCATTGGAACCCCAATGGGATACCAGAATGCGCGCCTTCGCGAATACAGTTCATCCACTTTGATGCAAACACCCTGAACAATTTGTACAAAATCATAGATGCTACAGTGAAACATTATGAAAAGGATCCCGAAAGTGCTTTATCACATCATTACCGAGCGGTTCGGGACAGCATTAGGAAAAACGCATGGCATAAACTCCTGCCTCACGAGCTCAACACTCCTGTTCGAAGCAGAACTTGGCAGGTTAAGGTAGAAAAAGAAATGCAGCTACACTGGAGGAAGATTCATTACGGAAAGTGGATTCACCAAAAAAAATAAAAGTTCCGTAGCCGAACATAGAAAAAGCATTCTCTACCTCATAAAAGGGAGTTTGCAGCTTTACAATACCACTTCACCACTTGATTCAAGGCCTGTGGAAGCGTCATCGCCTATTAACGGCAGACAGAGGCAAATCGCCAGCAAGCAGTCAGTTTGATTTTCATGCCCGCGCCATGGCTGTTCAAGGCAGAGGAGGGGGAACAGGCTAACCTCCACAACCACCACCGCAGCCACCGGCACCGCAACCGCTGCCGCGACCGCTGCCACCACAACTCCCGCAACCGGAACTACCACCAGTAGTGCTATTACCACTAGAGCCTGCTCCTCTAGTTCGCAGAAATGAGCCGACTAACAACACGAATAGAAGACTCGTAACAAAACAAATGCCTCCCGCAGACCAAACGTCTTCATACTCTGCAATAGCCAATAATACCCCAAAGAGTCCTACTGGAAACAACAGCAATATACCTAAAATCTTAGCTCTTTGGATTCCGGGCATTGCTTTTTTCTTGGAAGCCATACAGAAAAGTAAGTGCTGCGGCTCAAATAACGAGAATTTTTTGTGCCAAATGGATTCAGCGAATTTAAAGAGAAGAGTTTGGACGTAAAGATTGAGATTGCCGTTTTGTTCCAAATCAATANCAGAGGTGGGCAATTGATACTTTCCATTTATGGTGNACGTGGTGCAATTGTCCGCAGCAGCAGAAAGCGACTGCCACTGGCCTAGAGCCAGTTCCCTCCATNCCGGAAAGCAGAGGCTAATTATACTCGTGAGGGAGAGTGCCTAAATGTTGACCGGCATTAGTGATATTGGCCCACATCCACTAGGATGTGGCACGGTTGAAGCACCACATCCTAGTGGATGTGGGCGTTTCCGCCGCACTGCGCGGCATAGAGGAAATTGCACTATCGCCCATTCAACTGGGGGATTGTTTCAAACGCCGTTCCGCCACCGTGGTTGGCGCCGATTGAACGCCACCAACCACGGTGGCGGTCCAAGACCTAAGTCGCTTCTGCTGCTTTTTCTTTTGCCGAAATTCAGAAGATCAGCAGCGGTTAAGCTGTAGCCGCGTTGATGAGGTGTGGACTGTCCTTGAGCCACTGGGCGGCTTGTTCCTCAGCTCGGATAAGGTGGCCGGCGAACATTTCACTGGCGTGCTTGTCGCGGTCTTTTTTGGCGAAGAGAAAACCGTTTTCGGCGGAGATGATGTACCACACCTGCGCAGTTACATGGTCACGGGCGAGGCCTCGGCCGCTAGCGTAGGCACCGGCCAGTTCCCATTGGGCTTCGGCGTGGCCGGCGGCGGCGGCTTGTTGCCACCACTGCACGCCTTGTACGGAATCTTCCGCCACACCTTTGGCATAGTAGTACATCCAGCCGAGGGAAAACTGCGCCTTGGCGTCACCTTCGTTGGCGCGTATGCGGAGGGCGGCTTCCTCATCCTCCAACACGGCGGCGCGGGCCTCGATCTCAGCGATTACCTTCGCCTCGGCATCCTGATGCACCAACTTGGAGGCATGGTACAGGCGGTCGACCAGCTTGCTCAGCCGCTCGATTTCCTCCGCCTGTGACTGGACGGTGGCCACCAGTTCCGCATGGGTCATGGCCGGAGGCTAGCGAATTCATCGGAGCCCGGCAAGGGCGCAAACGGCTACTGCTCGTCGGGCTTGCCACCGCGATTTCGTGCGCGCTGGCGGGCCTGCGACATGGCATCGAGAGTATTTCCGGCGTTGGGATTGATGACCGGCGGGGCTTCTGGCGTGTTATCCACCATCGGCGGGGCCACCACTGGCGGCGCGTCGTCCGGCCGTGCTTCGCGGTGTTTTCGCTTGGGTTTGGGCGCGCGGAAAATTTTCTTTTGCTCGCGCTCTTCCTTCCCGGTGGGCCCGGCTTGCGCGATGGTTTTGCGGCGCTTAAGGGGCGTAGTGCTGACTTCAACTTCCTCATCAACCGCCGGAGCTGTGCGGCTGCCAAAGTGAAAGATGCCCGTGCGACGCTGCAGTACCTCGAGCAAAAATAACACCAGTGCCGCGATGACTAGCCAAACCGAAAGCTGAACGAAACGTGGCTGGCGCGGCAGAGTGCTCCACACTTCGCCGAGGTTCAGCCGCTCGCGGCCGCCAGTTGATTGCGCGAGGCTAGCGAGCACGGTGCGTCCGCGGCCCGGTCGGTCCGGAGCAAATTCAGGCGAGTAGGGCAGGCACACCGGCGGCAAGCTTTGACTCATGTTTGCATCCACGCCGGCGATGCTGAGGCTCACGGTATTGAGCACGGTTTCGGCGCCTTCCATCGGCAGAGTGGCTTCCATCAGGTCGGCAGTTTTCCACTTGAGCGGCAGGGTTTCCTTGCGAGTGTCCTGCCCGGGCAGGTTGCGTAAGATGGTGAGCTGCGGAGCCACGGTAAAATTCTCGCCGGCGCGCGCGGGATCCATGTGCAGTTGCACGCGGCAGACGCCCTCGCGCACTTCCTGCGTAACGAGCATGCGGTCGGGCAGTGGTGTTTGGTCGCCGGCGGCCCAGCGTGCGAGCGTGGCGTAAAAGTCACCGGCTTTGGGCCAGCGCGCGAAGGGGCCTGCGTACGTGCCATCGGCCTCGCCGAGGAAACACACCACCCGGCCGTTGCCCACTTGCCAGTGAGCCACCACCGGCGCGCGATATTCATCGCGCGACACCAGCCCAATGCTGGCGCGGTCGCGTTTGTAGGTGAGGTTGTAACCACCGACGGCCGGCGGATTAATGCGCTCAGAAAAGCCCAGTGTGCTCAGTCCACCGGTCATCTCAAGCTGCGTGGCTTCCTTGATAAACGTGTTGCGCGCCACGGCGAAGGTGTCCTGTGCGAAGATGCGGGGAATTTCCTTGGGCCGGTCGGTGAAATAAACATTCCCCTCGCCGCGCTTGGCGATGTCCTTGAGCAGGCCGGCATCCGGATCGCTTTCGGTACCTAGACCGATGACGCTGATGGAAATGCCCGCCTTGCGCATGGTGGCAATAAGCAACTTGTAGCTGGCGGGATTCTCGGTGTCTTGCGCATCAGAAAACAGGATTACGTGTTTGTTGGCGGCTTTGGCGCGTGTCAGCATTTTGGCGGCGGCCGCCAGCGCCTCGTATACAAAAATACCGCCGCCCATAGATTGGATGCTGAGAATTTTGTTGCGGAACAACGGGTTCTTCAGCTTGTCACCGTTGTCGAGATCCACAACGGTGTGCGGATTAGTATCCACGGCGATCACGCCGAACTCATCAGTTTTGCTCAAAAGGTCGAGCACTTGCGCGGTGCCGATGTTGGCGAGATCCATTTTTGTTTTGCCCCCGGGCACGGGCATGCTCATGGACCCGGATCGGTCGAGCACTACCACAATGGCTGTTTGTAATTTGCGGATTTCATTTCGGCGTTCCATGGACACCGGTATGATGTCTTCCAGCGGGGAATCGTAATAGCCGCCGGGTGCGTAACTTTTCTCGCCGCCAGTGAGCATCAGGCCAGCGCCGGAATCCTCTACCCACGCGCGCAGCGTGCGCATACCGTCCAAGCCGATGTCTCCGGCCATCACATTCTCCAGTACNACGGCCGACCAGCGTGAAAGATCATCCAACGTCCACGGGCATTGGTTTGGTTTGCGGGCCACGAGCGTCATACCGCCCTCCACCATCAATTTGGCCAGCCCGCTGTCTGCCCCAAACTCCGAAACCAGTAACACCGGCTTCCGCCCCTGCACACCGACCAAGGCGCGCGCGCGGTTGTTTTCGGGAAATGCATCGAGTGTTGTGCCCGTGGCATTCGCATCTGCGGCGGGTGGGCCAATGGCCAATTGATAGGCCGCCGTGCCGGAGACGGTGGCACGATCACGAAAGAGCAGTCGCGACAAGCCGCGTGGCACTTTACGGGTACCCGAGGAAAGCACTTGGCCATGTTTGGTAAGGGTGTACTCGATCTCCTGCTCGCGCGGCGAATGAACCCAGCCGCTCAACATGAAGGCCTGACCGGGCGCCACGGAAGCCGGCGTCTGCAAGTCACGAATGGCGAGGTCGGCAGTGCGAGTGCGACTGAGCCACCGGTAATCCACGGCCACCCCGCGGCCGGCCGCNCGGGCAGTGACNGCGGCAGGATCGCGCCCGGTCCAGTGGCCGTCGCTCAACACCAGCAGCCGGCCGGTGTCATCCGGTGGAATCAGGCTCAGCGCGGCCTCAAGGCCCTCGGTCAGGCGCGAATGTTGCTGGGCGGTGGGCGATTGGAAAGTGTCGAGCCCTTCCACTCCGGGCGTCAGCTCGTTCACCACGCGATCGCCAAAGCTCACCACGGCCAACCGGTCGCTGGTGCCCATGTCACCGTGCAAACTCTTGATAGCTTCGAGCTGTTCATCGGNAGCCTGGNCGGGCATGGATTCGCTTCGGTCCACCAGCACAACTACATACCCGTGCCGGTCCGGCATGCGCACAGCCGGTTGCGCCATGGCTAGCACGAGCAGCACACCAATAATTCCACGCAGAATGTTCAGCCCGCGCGTGGGCAGTTGCCACGAGTACAACGCNGCGCCGAGGGGCACCAGCAGCAGCAGCCAAATGGGCGAAAAGAGTATCATACNCGGCCTCCTTGCCGGGCGATGACAAATAGGTGGCCCACNGNAAACGCCAGCGCCAGTAAAATGAGATAGGGCAGAATGGAGGCGTATTCAAAACGCAGGTCGGAGTCTGTGCGCCACCCGCCGGATTCGCCGGTGGCGGCTTTGGACAGATCGCTCTCCGCGCCGGCGATAAAATTTACGGAAAACAATTGGCTTAAGCGGTTGGTGANCGAGCCGGAAGCAACGGTGTACAGGCCGGGTTGTGGCACGGGCAGGGCAATCATGGATCCCGGAGCCNGTAGAGATTGGTCGGCAGCCCCTTCACGTTTCAAGGTGACCGCATTGCCGGCGGGCCGGNATGGCACATCGACCCCGAGGCGGTGATTGGTCTCGCGCAATCCNGGCTGTGCGGNCGCGCGCCATTCAAGCAGGTTCCAAAACAGCGCCGGCCACTGTGGGGTTTCATGCACGGTCGAATGCGCCGGGGCATAGCGCAGGTTGAGATGATGCCGACCACCGGGTGATGCGCGATGGGTCAGCAGAGGCACGTTGCCGGCGGTGATGACGGGCAGGTAACCGGAGACATTGGTGGCGCCGGGATCGCCGCCCCACACCAAGCCGGGCAGAGACAGGCCGCGCGTGATGGGGTGCGCGGCGTCCANCACGAAGGGCCCGGTGTACCGTTCGGGTTTCTCCGGCATTTCCATCAGGCGCAGGCTCCACGCATCGGCTTGTGCGGGGACNGAGTTGGTCTGGTGAATGATCAGCTCGGGCGGGTGATTGGTGAGCGAGCGCAGGCCGGTGGCGTCGAGGGTGTCGATGATCAATCGGCTGAGCACAGCGTTGGTCAGTGACAGGGAAACGCGCACTTCACGGCGCAGGGCGGGCANGAGGTTCACGGTGTTGTCGGCGAGCAAGGCGTCCGGGCCGAGCTTGGCGTGCAGCGTGGGGGTATCCTCCCCAACAGGCAGGGTGAACCGGCGCCGACTGTTGCTGCCAAGCACGAGGTTGGTTTGCGATAGGAGATTCGTTCCGGCGGTGATGCGCAGGGTGTTCGTGCCGGGCGTGGCGGAGAGGTTGGCGATCTCGAAGAGGCAGCGGTCGCCGAGGTCCGCCGCGGTGCGGGCGGCGTTGATAAAGGCAAAGTTCACGTGTGGTTGCCCGAAGGCCGCCCACGTCACACGGCCCTTGGCGATGGGCGCGGGCGGGTTGTGATCCGTGAGCACGAGGATGTCCGCCTCGTTGTTGCCGATCGTACGGGCCAGACCGAGGGCAGCTTCGAGCCGGGCATCCGGCGCTTGGCAAGTCCAGCGAGGAAACTGTTCCTTCAGCTCTGCGAGATACTCCACCTTGTCGCCCATCAATCGCGGGGTGGAGCCGGCGGCGATCAGTTGGAAGCTGGAGAAGCTGCGGTCGCTCAGGACGGTTTCCAAATGTTCCAACGCGCGTGCGCGCGGCGTTGCGTTTTGCGGTCCGGCGAGCATGGATTGTGAGTCATCCAAAACCACGATGAGCGGCCGCGTGGTGCGCGGCACCTGCCAACGCGGGCCGGTGGCCGCCAGCACCAGCAGCAGCAGCACGAGCAGTTCGAGAAAAAACACGAGCGGAAATGTGGGCCGTTCCACCCGCCGGCCGCCCTCNCGGCTTTCGCGGTGCATTTGCCAGAGGAGCAGCGAGCTTACGGGTTGTTTGCGATAGCGATGCCGCAGGAAATAAATGGCGGCAAGCGCCGGCAGCGTGATGGCCGCGATCCAGGCTAATGGATAGGTGAAGAACGGCATCAGGNGGGCTCTAGGGCGTTGATCTCCTCGAGGCGATGGAGGGTGTCCTCGAGGTTTTCCGCGCGCAAGGTAACGAGGTTGGCGCCGGTTTGCTTGGCGGCNTCATGCCAGCTTTGCTGAAGGCGCTTGAGGGTTTGGCNGTATTGATCCTGTATGGAAACATCGACGTAAATNGACAGGCTCTCACCGGTTTCGTGATCGATGAGCTCCACGTTGCCCGGNTCNGGCGGCGTGAGATCCGGCTCGGCGAGNAATTGAATGACATGCACGGCNGCGGCGCCCTCGGTGAGNTTNCGNAGAGTGGGCAACGGATCGCCGGGCCAAAANAGATCACTGATCACCANGCGAATGCCCTGCCGGCGCAGGCGCGGCGGCAGCAGTGCAAAGGCTTCCTCAAACGGCATCGCACTATCGAGGTCGATCTCACCCCAGGCACTGGGCGGTTGCGTGTCGTTGGGCACGCGTTGAAAGCCTTCGCCCGTGGTCCACACGGCATGCGAGCAACGGCTATTCGCGGCAGCGGTGGCGAGCACGCCGGCAAGCTGATGTAGGGCTTCGGCCTTGGGGGTTTCAGCTAGGGCCATGGACCGTGAGGTATCGAGGATTAGATCCAAATGCGGCTGTACTTCCTCGCGGTAGAGTTTGACGATGAGTTGATCACTGCGGGCGTACGCGTTCCAGTCAATGTGGCGCAGGTCATCGCCCGGCTGGTATTCGCGGTGATCCTGAAAATCCACCGAGCTACCGGCAAAGCGACCAACCCGTTCACCGCGCTTCCCGTGCAACGCACTCTGCGGTAGCGCCAAGGCATACCTCAGCCC
>PBFV01000078.1:23643-29882 GCA_002718935.1 Verrucomicrobiales bacterium | reverse complement strand
TAAAGCGCCGCAGTGAACCACAAGCCCCCCCCCGATGCACCTTGAAAAATCAATCTTTTCCAGCTGCAGCTCGCGGGCCAAAGAGGCTGGTCCCGAGGCGGATGAGGGTGGCGCCTTCCTCGATGGCGATTTCGAAGTCGCTGCTCATGCCCATGGATAGCTCCGGAAGCGGGGCGCCGAGGGCATCTTCGCAAGCGGTGCGCACCTCAGCGAGTTTAGCAAAATGCGGTCGCGTGCTTTCCGGGGCGCGGGTGAAAGGGGCCATGGTCATCAGGCCGTGCAGTTCCAGTTGCGGAAAATCATCGAAGGCGCCGATGGCTTCCACTGCGGCTTTGGGCGCGAACCCATGTTTGGTGCCTTCGCCGGAGACGTTCACCTCCAACAGCACAGGCATCACCTTGGCGGCGGCGTCGCAGCGCTTGTTCAATTCCGCGGCGAGATGCACGCTGTCCACCGCGTGAATCATGCTGAACAGCTCTACAGCATCGCGGCACTTGTTGGTTTGCAGGTGGCCAATGAAATGCCAACGCAGGTGGCCGGGGCACTCGGGAATTTTCACGCGCGCTTCCTGGATGCGATTTTCACCAAACAGAGTGAGCCCCGCATCGGCGGCTTCGGCGATGATGTCGGCAGTAAACTTTTTGCCCACAGCCATGAGCTGCACCTCGTCCGGCGCCCGCCCGGCGCGATCGCAAGCAGCGGCGATGCGTTTGTTGACGGCGGCAAGGTTGGCGGCAATGTCCGGCACGGGGGAGTTGTACAGGGAATGGGCAGTAGTGAGTAGGGAATAGTGCGTGGTGAGTAGTGTTGGCGTGACTCCTGCCCACTCCCTATTTCACAATTCCCTCCATGCAATACTGGCTGGTGAAGCAGGAGCCGGAGAAATATCCGTGGGCGCAGTTTGTNAANGACAANGGCACCTATTGGGACGGCGTNCGCAATTATCAGGCNCGNAANAATNTGCGNGCCATGAAGGCGGGCGANCGNGTGTTGTANTANCACAGTGTGAGNGACAAGGCGGTGGTGGGNGTGGCNGAGGTGACGCGCGAGGCNTANGCGGATCCCACCGCCAAGGAAGGTGACTGGAGCGTGGTGGATCTGAAACCNCTGGCNCCNATGACNGCNCCGGTGACNCTCGCGCAAATNAAGGCNGANNCCAAGCTGGCNGACATNGCGCTCATCAAGCAAAGCCGCCTNTCNGTGATGCCCATTCGCGCNGCGGAATTTCGCCGGGTNCTCAAGCTNGGNGAAACCANNCTTTGATCGCTGGACGNGNCGNNTGTTCCGCGTTANNCTGNNNNCATGCTCGCCGAGAAAACCAGNNCCGCNCCNNCGCCNCCCCCGGNGGATTGGCAGNCNTTGTGCGAGCCCATTCANCCNTTTCTCGACGANGTNACCGNCCGGCTNCAATCGGCCGTGGANGGGTTTGACCCGCANATCACCACCTTNGTGCAATACGCGNTGGCCAGCCAGGGCAAACAACTNCGGCCCGTGCTTGTCGCCCTCAGCGGCCGCGCGGNCGGCGGGCTCAATGCCAGCCACGCGCAGGCGGCCGCGATCATCGAGATGGTGCACCTCGCCACGCTGGTGCATGACGACGTGGTCGATGGCGCCGAGGTGCGCCGCCGTCGCCCCACGCTGGCCGCCAACTGGGGCAACAAAGTATCCGTGCTGGCCGGCGACTGTCTCTTTGCCGAAGCGCTCAAGCTGGCGGCGGCATTTCCGACGACGGAAGTTTGCCGCATGGTGAGCCAGGCTTCCAAGGTGGTGTGCACCGGCGAAATTCGCCAGACGCTGCAGCGCGGCAATTTCCAGCTTACNCGGGCGGAGTATTTGGAGCTGGTGAACATGAAGACCGCNGCGCTCTTTTCGCTGGCGTGCGAACTGGGCGGGCGCCTGGCCGAGGGTGCCGATGAAAACGCTTCAACTGCCCTGCGTGAGTACGGTGAGCAGCTCGGCACGGCTTACCAGATTTACGATGACTGTGTGGATGTCTTCGGCACCGAGGCGCAGGCCGGCAAATCGCTGGGCACAGATCTCGCCACGGGCAAGGCCACGCTGCCGGTGCTGTTGGCGNTGGAACAGGCTGACGAGGTGGAGCGCAAGTCGTGGCTGGCGCTGTTCAACGACGGCGANGCGCATGCGGAAACCATTCGTGAACGCCTGCTCGTGCGNGGTATCCCTGTCCAATGCCGCGAAGTGGTGGCCGGCCACATCACCGCGGCCAATGATGCACTGGCCGATCTCCCCGGCGGCNGCGAGCCATTGAAGGCTTTGGCGGGCTGCCTCACGGCGCAGCTTTCGCAGCTTGGCGATTAGTTAATCGCGCACGAACACGTACTTCTCGCCCGGAAACTTTTCCAACGTCAGAATCATTTGGGTGGAGTACATCATGATGTGCACGGGCGTTTCTTCCACCACCTGCCGGTTGGCATCGCGAAACTGGAACGTTGTGCGAAAGCCGGAGCTGTTGCGNTCCTTGGCCCATTGGCCAAA
Source organism: Verrucomicrobiales bacterium (assembly GCA_002718935.1). Taxonomy (GTDB): domain Bacteria; phylum Verrucomicrobiota; class Verrucomicrobiia; order Limisphaerales; family UBA1100; genus UBA1100. Next base: position 27,386 of record PBFV01000078.1, on the reverse strand, counting down.
GAGCTGNAGCTGCGGGGGTGCGGATTGAATCTCGGCGATCGGTTTGTTTGGCGTGCGCGGAATAAATTCATTCACCTCACGCGCCAGTGCTTTGGGGTGAAAGTACTTGGATTCCAAATAGTAAAACCCATCAGAAAAACTGAGGCTCATTTGTTCGGCGATAGCCGTGAGATACTGGCGGATGTTGCGCTTGGTGCGGGGATCGGTAGCGAGCGGGTAGGCGCGTTCGAATTGCTCGACCGTGTTGTCCACATCCATCACCCAACGGCCTAGGATGCGCGGTCGGCGTTGCTGGGCGAGGGCCACGGAATTGTATTGGGGCGATTCGCCTTTATGTAGGTACTCGCGCAGGTCATTCAGGTCCACCTGCGCCAATTGCGTGCGTAATTGCTGGTCGCGCGCGGCAGCTTTCAGAGTGGGATCCGCCAACACCGTGCTGAGGCCGCGCCGGGTGATGAGGGCCTCAAGAAACTTGTTCCCCGGATGCACTCGGCCGAGGTGGACCACGTTGGCATTTTGATATGCGGCATCAATTAGGCCGGGATAACTGAGCAATCGCCCGCGGAATTGCAGAATATGCGAGGCATTTTGCGTGCCGAAATTATTATAAACCAGCGCGGCTACATCCACGGCGGCGTAATATTCGCCGGGCATGGGATCGAAAGGGCGCGCGGCATNGTCGATGCCTAGGGAATTGAAATCCTTATAGAGCCGGCCGGCGANGCGGTAGCCGACGGGATCATGGGCCGGATCAGCCGCCGGCATTTGGGCGGTGGCGTAGCCGATGGGCGTCACTTTGCCGGCGATGTACAGAAAATGCAGGATGCCGAGAATGCCTCCGAGGCACAGGCCGATGACAGAGTTCACACGACGCCAGTCGGCATGTTTGCGCGGCTCGAGCTTGTATTTAATCTCGATGGAGGCCAGCTCGTGCAATTTGTGAATGACGAGGAACAGCACAGCGAGCAGGGCGGGATAGGCCAGCGCGGCGTCCAGCCCAAAGCTACGCCACACAGGGTTGGTGGGCAACAGGCTGTCNGGCACGAAGCCGCCGAGGTATTGCGAGGCCAANAAGCTGATTCCCGCNGCCACCGTGAGCATGGCCATGCGNAGACCATCAGTGAGCACGCCGAGGCNGACAAAGGCGCCCGCNACCAGCAGGAAGAGTAGCAGCGCGGAGTCGCCCGGGAACAACGCAATNACGTACACCGCCGCAGNTTAGCTGGGGAACGCCGNGAGTTGCACACCAAAAATGGCAGGACATTCAGGATTGCCTCTCAGCGAGCGTTCGGGTAATGGGTTTGAATGTTTGAGGAGTTGCACCTATCTTTCAATCCCCAGCTAAGCGCTTTTCGTTATGTCTGCTGAAAAAGAATCTTCCGGCGGGGAACTCTCACCCGACCCCAATGAACAGCCGGATCGCCGGCAATTCATCAAGGGCGCNTCGTGCGCCATTGGAGCGGCCATCGGCGCGGTGCCCATGGTGGCGGGCGTACGCGTGGCGCTCGATCCGCTGGGCAAAGAAGGCGGCGACAGGGACGGGAAATTTTTCCAGCTCGCAAACCTTGGCGACCTGAAGCCGGGCATTCCCAAAAAATACTCGATCTTTGATGACCGCAAGGACAAGTGGACGAGCTACAAAAATGTGCCGGTCGGCGCGGTGTATCTGCTGAAGACCAGCGCAAAATCTACGGAAAGCGATGACGCCAATGCTACTGCAGCCGAGGCGGAAACGGTGATCGCCTTCAACACGGTTTGCCCGCACCTCGGTTGCTTTGTAGATTATCGTACCGACGAGAGGGATTTCTTTTGCCCGTGCCACGACAGCAATTTTGATTTGAAGGGCGACATGAAAAAGGGCGTTAGCCCGCGCGGTATGGACACGCTGCAGGTGGAGATCCGTGAAGAAAGTGAGATCTGGGTGAAATTCCAACACTTCAAGGCGAACACCAAAGACAAGGTGGCCATTTCCTGACATAATGGAAAAGCTGAAGCAAATTTACGACTGGCTGGACAACCGGACCGGCGTAAAAGGCCACATTCGCGAAGTGCTCTTTGAAAAAGTGCCAGGCGGTTCGCGCTGGCGCTACGTTTGGGGCAGCACCCTCACCTTTGCGCTGATGATTCAGTTCATCACCGGTATTTTTCTATGGATGGGCTACAGCCCCAGCGGTCAGACAGCCTGGGAAAGTGTGTACTATATTGATACGCACATGACGGGTGGCCACTTCCTGCGCGGGCTACACCATTGGACGGCGCAGGTGATGACAGTGCTGCTGGTGCTGCACCTTATGCAGGTAGTNATCGACGGCGCGTACAAGGCGCCGCGCGAGGTAAACTTTTGGTTCGGGGTAATCCTGCTGAAGCTCGTGCTATTCCTATCGCTCACCGGCTATCTACTGCCGTGGGATCAGAAAGGGTTCTGGGCTACAAAAGTTGCTACAGACATTTTGGGAGGCACTCCGATCATCGGTGGTTGGCTCAAGCAGGTGGTACTTGGTGGTAACGAATATGGACACCACACTCTCACGCGATTTTTTGCGCTGCACGCNGGNATNNTGCCANTNAGCGTNTTGGCCCTGACNGCCGGCCANATTTATTTNTTCCGNCGTCACGGCATCAAGNCNAANGAAGACAAGAAGAAGGGTAAGGANGAATTNTTCTGGCCCGAGCAGGTGCTNAANGACGCNGTNGCNTGNCTNGCCGTNCTGGCCACCATNNTCGTGNTNCACTTNTCCTTNGGNGGNGCGCANCTCGATGCGCCNGCNGATCCCTCNACCAATTATCCNGCNCGNCCGGANTGGTACTTNNTNTTCCTGTTCCANTTNCTGAAATANTTNCCCGGTCACTGGGANGTAGTGGGNGCCATCGTGCTACCGGGCATTGCGATGACTATTGTATTTCTNATGCCTATCATCGGCCGCAGAGAGAAAGGGCATAAGTTCAACGTAAGCCTCCTCTTTGGCATCNTAGCCTTTGCCGCCATCCTNACCTACATGGCGGTGGATTCTGACAAGAACAATAAAACCTATCAGGAATCTAAGGCCGCTGCCCATCGCGATGCCGATCTGGTGAAAAAGCTGGCCGCCGACGGCATTCCTCCCGAAGGTGCGCTCATGATGCTCAACAACTCCGGCCCCAAACTCTTCGCCCAACACTGCGCCAGCTGCCACGCGTACGGCGGCCACAATGGTCTGGGCAAATCTTTGGATGCCAACGAGACANCAGCGCCGGACCTCAAGGGCTTTGCCAGCCGCGAGTATCTCNCCAAGCTGTTGCATCCCGATGGATACATGGANTTGTTTGGCAATACTGCTCACGCCAAGAAAAGCAAAATGCACGACTTCCTTTTGGATGAATTCGACGGTATTGATGAGGANCCGGATCTTCGCAAGGAAGTGGATCAATTGATCATGGCGCTNTCNGCNGAAGCNAANNTGCCTTCNCAGGCTGAGGCNGANAAGANNGACCANGCNNANATNGAGATNGGCCGNGAGTTGTTCTTTGAAGACGGCTTTAGCTGNGTGGATTGCCANGCGTTGGGCGANTGGAANGAAGACGATTANTCCGCNCCGGACCTNACCGGCTACGGCTCGCGCGAATGGATGNTNGGCATNGTNCATGATCCNGCNCANGANCGATTCTACGGNAANAANAANGATCGNATGCCGTCCTTTGGCAAGGACGAGAANCTNACNCGCNANCAGATGGAGACNNTCGTGGANTGGNTGCGNGGCGANTAG
>PBFV01000078.1:0-23562 GCA_002718935.1 Verrucomicrobiales bacterium | reverse complement strand
TCAGAAAAACANGATTNNGNACNTTATCNNCGNTGAAANNNNGNTTTTTNNGGCGATNNAGCANCTATTCACGCTAATCACAGGAATNNNTGCNATTTAGTGTGAACAGCNGNTTGTGAATTAAAAATTTGGCACGCCAAANTCNCAAATACCGAAAGNAATCNNCGAAAGGGCTCAAATCTAACNNANNNTTATTNACATTTTTGCACAAAANGTATTGACGNAAAAANNNNGATACCNCAATATNTCGCGCAGTTGACCGACGNGTCACACAATAGGTTGTGCATAGCTGCACAAATAACTTAAGGACAAATTGTGTGGNCGTTGTGAATAACCGCCAAATTTTTTTGGAAAATGAGGCTAATTCNACCTGTTTTTAATNCGGCGCCGGTTTGCGGCTGGTCATTGCGAAAAACGGGCGGTCGGCGAGCCCCGTGCGAGTGCGCGGGCTGCTGCCGGATAACGGCAGTGGGATCAGTTTAGCCCAACCTGACCCCACCAAGGACAAACAGCGCAAGGCTTGCTTTGTCCATAAGCAGAAGCGGCGTGGCAGCCGCACAGACAAAGGACGAACGAAAGATGATTAGTGAGCAGCTCGACGGCCAGTTGCGGATGGCCACCCTGGATCCCCTCGAAGGCAANAAATTCCNNGTACGCAAACGTGACGGTCACGTTATTGAGTTTGATGAGACGCGAATTTATCTCGCGATCGAGGCTTCCTTAAAGGCGGACGCCGAGTTGCCCATGGATGAATCTGCGCCGGATGCGATGCAGGCCGATGCCCGGCGCCTNACNGAGGCGGTGGTGGAACGGAGTCTCAGTGGNGCGGTGGACAGCGAGCCACTGGAGATCGAGCGCATTCAGGACACGGTGGAGGACAAGCTCATGGAGNTNGGNTTCCGCGGNGCNGCNCGGCGTTACATTGTTTACCGTGAGGAACGTCGCAAGGCNCGCGCCATTCGGGGTGACCGCACGGTGGATGGCCAACCGCAGGAGCGNATGTTNATCACCCTNCCGGACGGCGAACAGGAGGTGCTCGATCCCAGCCGCTTGAAGCGCGACATCTACGGCGCCTGCCGCGGGGTGGAGGACAAGTGTCAGGCNAACGATCTCTTCGATGAGACGATGCGCAACCTGTACGACGGCGTGACNACTACTGAGGTGGACAAGGCGATGGTCATGTCCGCCAAGGCGCGCATCGAGCATGAGCCGGCCTACACGTACGTGGCCGCGCGCCTGTTGCTCAACCAGATTTANGAGGAGGTGCTGCCGAAGTTCAAGACACCGGCTGAGTTGNCNAAGGTGCACCGCGATCATTTCCGCGAATACNTCCAACAGGGCGTGGCTGCCGAGCGGTTNTCNCCGGACNTGCTAAAGTTTGACCTCGATAAACTNGCGGANGCCCTCAANCTCGATCGCGACCAGCAGTTTGCCTACATGGGCATCCAGACGATTTACGACCGCTACCTCATTCACATTGGCGGCACGCGCATTGAGACGCCGCAGTATTTTTACATGCGCGTGTCCATGGGGTTGGCNGTGAATGAGGAGAACAAGGAAGAGCGCGCAATTGAGTTTTACAATGCGCTCAGTTCTTTCCGGTTCATGTCCTCCACTCCCACGCTCTTCAACGCGGGTACGCTGCATCCGCAGCTTTCCTCCTGCTACCTGAGCACGGTGGATGATGATCTGGAGAGCATCTTCAAGCTAGTGGCCGATGACGCGCGCCTGTCCAAATGGGCCGGCGGCCTTGGCAATGANTGGACGAATATTCGCGCCACCGGCTCGCACATCAAGGGCACCAACGGCGAAAGCCAGGGCGTCATTCCGTTCCTCAAGGTGGCCAACGANACCGCGGTGGCCGTGAACCAGGGCGGCAAACGCAAGGGTGCGATGTGCGCGTATCTTGAAACGTGGCACCTCGACATTGAGGATTTCATGGAGCTGCGCAAGAACACCGGNGACGAACGCCGTCGCACNCACGACATGAACACCGCCAACTGGATTCCGGACCTGTTCATGAAACGCGTGCAGGAAAAGGGNAAGTGGACCCTGTTCAGCCCGAGTGACGTGGAGGATTTGCACGACCTNTATGGTGCGGCGTTCGAGAAACGCTATGTGGAATACGANGCCATGGCTGCGGACGGCNAGATTTCGCACTTCAAGACCGTGGAGGCCGAGGATCTTTGGCGCAAGATGCTGATGAACCTCTTCGAGACGGGGCATCCNTGGATCACNTTCAAGGATCCCTCCAATGTCCGGTCGCCGCAGGATCACATGGGNGTGGTGCACAGCTCCAATCTCTGCACCGAAATTCTACTCAACACCAGCGCCGAGGAAACCGCCGTGTGCAACTTGGGCTCGGTGAACCTGACCGCCCATCTCAAGGATGGCGAGCTGGATGAGGAGCTGATTGCGAAGACCGTCCGCACCGCCATCCGCATGTTGGACAACGTGATCGACATCAACTTCTATCCCACCGCCGAGGCGCGCAACGCAAACATGCGCCATCGTCCNGTGGGCATGGGCGTGATGGCCTTTCAGGATGCGCTCTATCAACTGCGCATTCCGTACGCCAGCCAGGAGGCNGTGGAGTTTGCCGACCGCAGCATGGAGATGATCTCCTACTACGCCATTCTCGCCTCNAGNGAACTGGCGGCCGAGCGNGGCGCCTACGAAACCTATAAGGGCTCCAAGTGGGATCGCGGCCTGCTGCCGATTGACACGGTGGATTTGCTCGAACAGGAGCGCGGCGGCCACCTCACGCTGGATCGCAGCTCGCAACTGGACTGGACNCCGGTGCGCGAATCCATTGCCGAGCACGGCGTGCGCAACAGCAACACCATGGCCATNGCGCCCACCGCNACCATCGCNAANATCATNGGCGTAAGCCAATCCATCGAGCCGACCTACAAAAACCTCTACGCCAAGGCGAATCTCTCCGGTGATTTCATCGTGGTGAACGAGTACCTCGTCTCCCAGCTCAAGGAACGCAGCCTGTGGGATCCCGAGATGGTGCAGGACCTCAAGTACCACGACGGGTCCGTACTCGAAATCGACCGCGTGCCGGATGACCTGAAGGACATCTTCCGCACCTCGTTCGAGATCGATTCTAAGTGGCTGATCGCCTGCGCGGCCCGCCGCCAAAAGTGGATCGACATGGGNCAGTCGCTCAACCTGTACTTCGACATTTCCCAAGTGCCAGAGAACCAGAAATCCGGCCATGCCTTGAGCGACATGTACTTTTTCGCCTGGCAAGCCGGCCTGAAGACGACCTACTACCTACGCACATTGGCGGCTACGCAGATTGAGAAATCGACCGTGAACATCAACAACTACGGCGTGCAGCCTAAGTGGATGAAAAGCAAGTCCGCCTCAAGCGAGGTGGCCTCCGCGCCCAAGGCCTGCAGCATTCTCGATCCGGACTGCGAAGCCTGCCAGTAATTTCAAAAAATCAAAAACCTAACCAAGGAGGAATACCTATGTCTTGTTGCAATGTCAGCGACCAGCGCCCGGAGGCGCACGACCTCACCAAGCGCATCAACGTGGATGATAAGCGGCTCATTAATTGTAATGCCGTGGACGTCAACCAGCTCATGCCCATCAAGTACGATTGGGCTTGGGAACATTATCTCAACGGCTGCAAAAACCACTGGATGCCCGATGAGGTGCCCATGCAGAAGGATATTGAGCTGTGGAAATCCAACAAGCTCACGGCCGACGAGCGCCGCGTCATCATGCGCAACCTCGGCTTCTTCAGCACCGCGGAAAGCCTCGTGGGCAACAACATCGTGCTGGCTATCTTCAAGCACGTGACCAACCCCGAGTGCCGCCAATACCTGCTGCGCCAGGCCTTTGAGGAGGCCATCCACACGCACACCTTCCATTANATCTGCGAATCACTGAACCTCGATGAGCGCGAAGTGTTCAACATGTACCACGAGGTGAACTCCATCAGTGACAAGGACAACTTTGAGATGAAGCTCACCAGCGATATCATGCAGGAAGGCTTCAGCACCGANACCACCGAGGGCATCCAGACCTTCCTNAAGAACCTCATCGGGTTCTACGTGATCATGGAAGGCATCTTTTTCTACTCGGGCTTCGTGATGATCCTGTCCTTCCATCGNGGCAANCGCNTGACCGGCATTGGCGAGCAGTTCCAGTACATCATGCGCGATGAGTCCATTCATATGAACTTCGGCCTCGACCTCATCAACGGCATCAAGGCCGAGAATCCCGAAGCGTGGACGCCAGAGTTCCAGAAGGAAATCGACGGCCTCATCGAGGAAGCCGTGGAGCTGGAGATCGCCTANGCGCAGGACTGCCTGCCNCGCGGCATCCTCGGCCTCAACGCCGGNCTCTTCCGCGAGTATGTGCAGCACATCGCCGACCGCCGCCTCGAGCGCATCGGTCTGACCACCAAGTACGGCTCCGACAACCCCTTCCCGTGGATGAGCGAGACCATCGACCTCGCCAAGGAGAAAAACTTCTTCGAAACGCGCGTCACCGAATACCAGACCGCATCCGCTTTAAGTTGGTAGGTGGAGAACACAGCGCTGGCGGCGTTGCGGCGCCGCCAGCGCACCTTCAACTCAAANGNCNCNNGGTNAATAANNNGNGGGCCGTTTTATTTTGCACGGNAAACACCNCGCCGTATCCTGCGCNCACCCATGGGNATTCACTCCGATCAATGGATCCGCCAAATGGCGAGCGAACACGGCATGATCGANCCCTTCGCNGCCGAACAAGTGCGCGCCGCCGAGGACGGCAGTCGCGTGATCAGCTACGGCGTCTCCAGCTACGGCTACGACCTGCGCGTGTCCGNCGAGTTCAAGGTGTTCACCAACGTTTTCAACTCCATCGTCGACCCCAAAGGCTTTGCCGAGGACTCCTTCGTCAACGTCACCGCCGATGAATGCATCGTGCCGCCCAACTCCTTTGCCCTCGCGCGCAGCGTTGAGTACTTCCGCATCCCGCGCCACGTCCTCACCATTTGCCTCGGCAAAAGCACCTACGCCCGCTGCGGCATCATTGTCAACGTCACCCCCTTCGAGCCCGAATGGGAAGGCCACGTGACGCTGGAAATTTCCAACACCACACCGCTGCCCGCCAAGATTTANGCCAACGAAGGCCTCGCGCAGGTACTCTTTTTTGAGGCCNAAGAAATCTGCGAAACCAGCTACGCCGATCGCGGCGGNAAATACCAGGGCCAAAAAGGCATCACCATTCCGCGAATGTAACNATGCTCACCCACGAACTCATCCCCGCTNCTGAGGCGGATTCCAAATGGCTGATGGTNGTGCTGCACGGTTTGGGCGACAGCATGGAGGGCTATNGGTGGTTNCCCGAGGCAATGGATTTACCTTGGTTAAATTATCTTTTGGTCAATGCGCCCGATGAATATCACGGTGGTTATTCATGGTACGATTTCATGGAAGACCCCGCNCCGGGNGTGAAACGCAGCCGGGAGGCGTTGTTNGAGTTGCTGGATGCNCAGCGCGAAGCGGGCTTTTCGGCCGGGCAAATTTTTCAATTCGGCTTCAGCCAAGGCTGCCTGATGACGATGGAAGTGGCGATGCGCTACCCGCATAAGCTCGCCGGTTGTATTGGCGTCAGCGGTTACGTGCATGAGCCGGAGGCGGCATTGGAGGAATTGTCACCAGCGGCCAAGGATCAGGAGATTCTGTTCACACTGGGTACCTTTGATCCCATCATCCCGCCGGGCAAGGTGCGCGGGCAGCTAAATCTGTTGCAGGCCGATGGCGGGTTGCAGATTGAGGCGAAGGAATTCGCCAAGGATCATACGATCGCCGGTGAGGATGAGCTGTCGCTGATTCGTGACTTCATCACGGCTCGTCGAACGTCTGATTGATGAGCTTCACCTCGATGTGATTGGCAAAGGCGTTTCCGAGCAGCATCCCCTGTGCCGTGCGATGCATCAGGTTTTGCCCGATGCCCGGCGGCAGGTTGGCGGACCGCCGAAGGTCTTCGACCATCTGAAAACCAATTGCGTCCAGCGCCAACAAATCCGTGCTGAACCACAGCTCATTGGTGGCCACCGCGTAATCGGTTCGAATTCGGTTCCCCTGATGATACTGGCAAAACAACGCGTCGGTGATGGCCAGTCGCAGCTTGGTATGAGGCTGCAACTGTTTGGTGTTGGTTTCCGGATCCAGCGTCATCCGGCCATCGGGCAGCACCCATTGCCGCCATTCCATTGGGCCAGCTTGGAAAGAAACACCCTGGGGTTCGCCTTCAGCGGCGGCCGTCTTGCGGGCGGATAACAGCGCTTCTAGGTGAAATTTGTGTTCGTTAAATTGGATTTCAATTTTTCCNGTGGTAGGCAGCAGGGCGAAGGTNTCGGGTACTGCTTTATCATCCAGTGCCCTTTTTAAACGGGCCGCAGTGTGGGTGTGCGAAAAGGCCACGCGGTCGCACAGGGCGGGAATGGCATCGCGAAAGCCGGGGAGATAATAGCTNAAGCGATGCGTATTGTCGGCGCTGGCTTGGGCCAGTTCCGCAAGGTGCCCGCTATGACCGGTGCGGGGAATGTACAANGGCGGATGGATGCAGAGAATGGCGGTGAGNTTTTCAGAGACCAGTTTGGAAGGGTGCGACAGGTCGCTGGANGCCTTGCGGCCGTGAAGCAATTCGCCAATCGCGGGTTTCCACGGCAGAAACGCGTAGCGATAGGGCGCCCAGTCATCGTAGCCCTCCTCATGGGCTCCGGCCAGTGACACATTATATTTTTTGTAGATTGTTTCATAGCCGGCATTTTTCAAGTCGCGCAAGTGGCGGTCCCATATGACCAACTGGCCCGGCTTAAATCCGGCGCGCAGGAGGCTGTCGACCACGGCGGCCACCACGGTGGGGCGGGTGCCCGCCACGGGCCCGGCGCGGGCATTGACCTTAATGCCGATCACATCGCGTTCAGTGAAGAGCGAGCGCCACGCGGCAGCAGTGTTTGGTTGGCGGGTGATTTGCTGCAGACCAGTATCCANCATGGCCTCAACGCGGGTGGGGCGGGGTTTGAAATACTGCGAGGCGACACGGTCGCGCACCTGAATAACGGTGGATTTGGCCGGTTCGGCTGTGTTTACCAACCCGTCAGNCAACAGGGNGGCCGTGAATAATCCGCGCCCTGCCAGTGAATAAAGCACCTTTGCCAAAAATGACCGGTCTGCGACCATGATGTGCTTTCAGGATAACCACCGTGACCATGGGGACGAGACAAATTTTGACAACGGCCGGCCTGCTGGCCGCGCTGTGGCTGGGCGCAGGCTGCCAACCGCCCGGNGCCAAGGCGATGTTTAAGGGCGAGGAATTGCTTGAGGCAAATCAGCCCAAGGCGGCGGCGGCGCAATTCGANGAGGCCNCCAAGCTNTTNCCCAAGGANTGGCGCGCATGGAATTATCTGGGCTTGGCACGGCATCGGGCGGGCGATCTGGCCGGCTCGCAGGAGGCGTATCAAAAGGCCATTGAGCTGGTGGGCAACCGCCGGTATTCCAAGTCACATCCCTCCGCCGTGTTGGAATTTAACATCGGGCGCCTGTACCTGGATCAAAACCAGACGGTGGAAGCGCTAAACCGGCTGATGACCTTTGCCGAGCAGGATCAATCATTTTCGTCGTGTTATTGGCTGGCCGAGGCGTATCGGGTAAATGGTAATTTTGAAGGTGCCGAGGTTATGTTGAAGCGGGCATTGGAGAAGCAGCCAAAATCCGCTGTGGCGTGGAATCGGTTGGGGACCGTGCAACTGGCGCTCAAGGATTCGACCAACGCCCTGACGAGTTTTCAAACGGCGCTGAAGCATGACAAAAAGTTTTACCCCGCGCAGGGCAATATTGCTGTGCTGCTGCACCGGTACGCGCCGGAAGGGTTGGCGNATCACGAGGCNCTGGCACTNGAGGCGTATGNAGCCTATCTTTCGCATCCGGATGCAGAGACGGCGGAAGTGAGCCANGCNATGGCGGAGTTGAAGGCGATCCTAAATCCGCCGGAGCTAACTTTTCACAACGGCACCAACTCAGTGGCCGGCGCGGAAACCAACCTGCCGCCGGCGGTACTGGTCATTCCGGAGCCGCCGCTGGCGCCACTGCGACCGTCCAACATCGTGGTGCAAGTGCCAACAACCCGCACGAATGGCGGGGCAATCGGCGTGGTTCCAACCAATATTGTACCCCGGCCACCACCTACCATCGTGGCCGCTACAAACACACGTCCCGTTCCGCCGGAAAACACCGTGGTGATCGTGCCGCCGGAGGCGCCGCAGCCCCCGCCGGAATCCACCCGCCCGGTCGTGCCACCAACCGCCCCCGTGCAGCCGGGGCCGCGGCCACAGCTGGTTGTGCCGGAAAAGGTGCGNCCGGTGGTGCCGAACATCGCCGGCATAGCACGTTACAGCTACANGCAACCGGCGCGCCCGGCCCCCACCAAGTCGGGNCCNGCCCGGAAAGCATTCGAGCAGGCCGCCCACGCGCACGGCTTGAACCAGCTGGATAAAGCCATCGCCGGTTATCGGCAGGTGCTGCAGCTGGATCCCGGCGTGCAGCAGGCGCATCACAATCTGGCGCTGGCACTGCAGGCGAAGGGGCAGCTGAAGGAAGCCTTGGCGGAGTTTGAAGTGGCGCTGGCNATCAACCCCCTTTCCCGTGAATCACGCCAGGGCTTCGCGGCGGCTTTGAATTCCAGCAATTTTTATATTGATGCCGCCCGTGAATATCAGGTGCTGTTGCAAACCTTCCCGAACCACGGCCCGGCCCATTTGGATCTGGCNGGAGTGTACGCCAACCATCTCAAGATGTCGGCTGAAGCCAAGGCGCATTATCGGCGCGCGCTGGAGCTGGCGCCCAACCACCAGCAGGCGCCAGCCATCCGTGCGTGGCTNGCCCAGCAGCCGTAGTCATGGCGGGGCGCGTTCCGCAGGACAAGATTGAGCAGATCCGCGCCGCCAGCGACATCGTGGACATCATCGGGGGTTACCTGCCGCTCAAGCGCGCCGGTGGAAACTTTGTGGCGCTGTGCCCCTTTCACAAGGAGAAGACTCCCAGCTTCAACGTCAATCCGCAGCGGCAAATCTATCACTGCTTCGGGTGTCACGCAGGCGGAGACGTGTTCAAGTTTTTGCAGGAGTACGAGCACCTCGANTTCATTGAAGTGGTCAAACGGCTTGCGGAACGGGCGAACATCGTCCTCGAGTTTGATCAGTCGCCAAAGGCGGATCGTGCGCGCCGGCAAAAGGATTTGCTGCTGAAAGTGCACGAACAACTGGCCGCGCGCTGGCACGGGGTTTTATTAAATGAAGCGCAGGGCGAACCGGGCCGGCGGTACCTTGCGGAACGCGGCATCACCGAGGAGGCGGTGAAAGCCTTTCGCCTTGGGTTCGCGCCGGGGGCTTGGGAGGACACGGTAAACTGGGCGAAGGCGCAGGGNCACGATCCGCGCCTGATGGAGGAATCGGGATTAGTGGCCAGCCGNGACGGNCGNCAGTACGGGCGGTTTCGCGGGCGCNTGATGTTTCCCATTGCNGANGCGCAGGGCAAGGTGATCGGNTTCAGCGGCCGCGTNCTGGAGGCGGATGTGAAGGCCGCCAANTACGTGAATTCACCCGAGACNATGCTCTTTCACAAGAGCCAGATTTTTTANGGACTGGACAAGGCNCGGCGGGAGATTTTGAAGCAGCAATGTGCGGTGGTGTGCGAGGGGCAACTGGACACCATCGCCTGCCACATGGCNGGCATCACACACGTGGTAGCGCCGCAGGGCACGGCGCTCACGGTGGATCACGCGCGCCTGCTCAAGCGGCATGCGCGCGAAGTGGTGCTGTGTTTTGACTCGGATACCGCCGGGCAAAACGCTGCGGTACGCTCGTACGAGGCACTGCTGGAATTTGACCTAGTGGTGCGCGTNATGTCCGTGCCCNAGGGCCATGATCCGGACAGTTTCATCCGCGAGCATGGCGCGGACGCATTCCGNCAGCTGATGGATGGCGCGCCGGGCTTTATCGATTTTTATNTGTCGCTGCTCGTTGCGCAAAACGATGTGCGCACGGATGCCGGGCGACAGGCNGTGGTGCAGGCGATGGGCGCCACGGTGCGACGCAGCAAGGATGCGGTGTTGCTGGATCACTGCGCGCAACAGGTGGCCTTGGCGGTGGGGGCCACGGCCGAGAGTGTGCGGGCGGAATTCCAGCGCATGCCCCAGCCGCGATCCAATGTGCCGCGCGAGGATGTGGCGCCGNTGNTGCCATCGTCNNCANCGGCACCGGTTANCCCGCCGAGTAAGCAGGAGGAATGGNTGCTGCGGCTNGTATTTTACNACCGNCACTTCGTGGACTGGGCTNCNGACTGTCTGGACCTCCGCTGGGTGGAACATGGGCAGGTGCGCGGCATTTTGGAGCGGGCGGCGGCCNCGGGTGCCACGGCNGATGAGTTGATGCCNGAGCTGGACGAAGGCAGCCGNCGGTTGCTTTCGGCGGTGGTGGCAGACGGAAGCACCATTCCNGATCCGGGCCGGCAGTTGATGGACGTGGTGGTGCGCCTGCGTGANCGNCATNTNGATCAGCGGNTGGCGGANCTNACNCGNNTGACNGCGCAGCCNNATTTGCCNGANNCNNAATTNNTGANNGTNCTGGAGGANCAGCACGAGTTGCGNGCGGAAAAGCAATCGGANCTGCCNGCNNTGCCTNCCTTGGCATAAAAAAACGACNGCCGAAGCCGCCGTCNGAAAGTGTTCCTNCCTTAATCCAGATANGCCAGCTCGTTGGAGAGCAGCAGNACCTGCACGTATTTTTCCCAGGCGGTGAGNGGCTTGGGTTTATAGGTGGCGCCTTGGAATTCCTCTGAAGCCGTCCAAGAGGTGACGAGTAGCGAGCCAGCCTTTCTTTCCATNGCCNTTGCGATATNATCTTTGATTCGCACGGTGGGGTTCCAGGTGAATTGATCCTGTTGCGGGTTCTTCAACTTGAACCGCTGAGTGATGCCGGCTAGCGTACGGGCGGGGGTGAGCTTGCGGCAAGTGACGATGAAATCGATAACGTCACCCTTCTTTACATCAAGGTCACCGTAGTTGGCATCGCGGCGACCGCGACGTACGTCTGAGCGCCACAGTTCTTTGCCAATGCGGCTACCACCGCTTACGGCACGACTGCGTACGATAATGCCCGTGACGCCGTCCCAAGCGTTTTCATCGTACCACTTGCGCTGGGCTTCGGGGATTTGCTCCTTATANACTGCATCGGCCTCNTCATCTAGCTGATGNTCAAGCCGACCGGAGATATTGATGGTTGTATCCATTGGNGCCACCCATCGNCGNATGACNGCGACATTNGGTTGAATTCCTGGNTGNCCACCGTTACCAGTNAGCTTCAATGGNCCGAANGCCGGCGAGTTNCCNTTCCATTCTTTNCCATCNGTGAATGGGAACTGNCGGAAGTTGACNCTNTAGAGNTTGTTCTTTGGGTCGATTACGTTCCACTGACCGTACCCNTTAAACCANGTNGGGGTNCGCATGCCNCCNGTNGAGACNCCGCCNGTTTGATCCTGCAAAAAGCGNTGGCCNAGCTTCANNTCGATGGGNTCGGGATCNCGNTGNTAAAGGATNTTNTANAGGCGNGTGATNCGGCTGCGGTCNTCGCGGATATTNTTNAATTCTGGTCGTGAAACNATCTTATTNGCTAGGTCTGCCACCATTGGNCTGTTCATCATGAAGAGTGCTTGCTGTGAAACAGTGGAGGTGAAGCGCTGGCCGGCNGTACTGTCGGGGCTGGCGAAGTCAAAGGTCTTGAACATTTCGTCAAGNTTNCGTCGGTCAACTAGGGCATAGACTGATCGGCGGTAGTTGGTATCGCCACCAGTCAAGCGCAGTGGACGACCACCGCGGGTAAAGTCCAGCTGGCCGGCCACGTGTAGTAGACCATCACGAAAGGCCTCAAAGTCCATACGGCGACGGTCCATCTTGTAGTATTGTATGTTGTCGGGGTCCGTGATGGCGTAGCGGGGGTTGTCCTCGGTGGTTTGCTGGTAGGTATTGCTCATGAGGATGTGCTTATGGAGTTTCTTCATGGACCAGCCATTCTCGGTAAAGTACCACGCGAGATAATCCAGCAGGGCGGGGTGGGAGGGATCGGCGGCGCGCAGTCCGAATTCGTTGATGGAAGAGACGATACCCTTGCCAAAGTGATGCAGCCAAATGCGGTTAACCATCACGCGCGCAGTGAGCGGGTTGTCCTTGGAAGCAATAGCCTGAGCAAGTTCCAGCCTACCAGAGCCATTCTTGAATGGTTGGCGGTCTTCACCGGAAAGAATCTCGAGGAATTGCCGGGGCACCACCTTGCCNCGCTGGTTGCGGTTGCCCTTTACCATGATGGCTTCGTCGCGTGGGTTGCCCTTGTCAAACATCACCATCGCTCGCGGAGGCGAGCCCTTATGATTTATCTTTAGGCTCTCTAGTTTGGTTATAAAGCGGTCACGTTCCTCACGCTCTAGTCCACCGTTGTTCCGCTTGAGGTCATCAAACCGATACTTGGCTGGGTGTCCGCGGTCGAACATCACACGACGAACCTCTTCCATGTTCTTGGAAAAGTTGTCTCCAAACTGTGCCTTGTAACGGGCGTCAAAGGCCATGCCAAAGCGCTTCTGTGCATCCTCCATGTTCTTGGGCGCATCCGGTTCATCTTTCCCGGCGGCCTTGGCTTGGGCGCGTTTTTGGAAATACATCTGATTGGAGGCCACCCACTCGGCGGTGGCCACATTGAAGAGCGATTGATAACGCGCCTTCACTTCAGCCATGTGGCGGGGCGGATTGGTGACGGGGAAATATCGAGCTACGACGGGGTTAATCTTCTTGGTGTTGCGCTTGTCCTTGGCGTTACGCGGGGTGAGCATGGGGGCGAGCTTCTGCTGGGCCTTGGAGAGGTCGGCGGTCATGAAGCGGCCGAATTGGTTGGTGGCCACGTTGCCGTACACCACCCAGGGGCCAAAGACCGAGTCGTTCTCGCTCTTTCGGCTCATGTAGCGCTGCCACGTTTCGCCGACCACGGAGTGCAGCTCAATCTTGCTCTTGGCGTTGTTTTTGCCGGTGCGTTTCTTTTCAATCTCATCAAGGATCCGCTCAAACTCGCGCCGATTATCGCGCACGCGTTTTTCATTCTTGGTCCAGATGTGCGTCCAGTACATGTACGTCGCAGCGTTCTCTCTGGAATTGCTGCTGTATTTNAGTTCATTGCGCAGGCGGAACTGCTCGTGCCCTTTCTCAAGTTTTTCCTTTTCGGCTAGGTATTCGACATAATCTGGATTGCCGCTACCATAAGAGCCAGGGTTACCATCGCTCGCAGCTTGAGGATGAAGGATCGGCTTATCGGCCTCGCCTGGCTCGTAGGAGCTATTGAGNACGCCGTANAGNGAGTAGTAATCNGCNGTGGGNACNGGATCAAACTTNTGATCATGNCANCGNGCGCANTANACGGCNANGCCCATNGTGCCNCGNGTGATNACNTCNATNCGGTCATCGATNATNTCNTCNCCACCGGCCACNCGCGGGCCGAGNGTNAGGAAGCCCAGCGCNGCNAGNTTCGNATCNGAATCNCTCTTCTTNANCTTGTCCGCGGCNATCTGGTTNATNAGNAACTGGTCGTANGGCATATCNTCATTNAANGCNTTGATTACCCAGTCGCGGTAGGTGTGCGCATAAATGTAACGGCTCAANCGGCCGCGGCGGTTGTCGCTGCCGGTGGTATCCGCATAGCGGGCCACGTCCAGCCAGTGGCGGCCCCAGCGTTCGCCGTACTCGGGCATGTTCAGCAGCCGGTCAATCACCTGCTCGTAGGATTCCTGGCCGTTAATGAATCGCTGCACGTCATCAAACGAAGGCGGAATACCAACGAGGTCAAAATAAACGCGCCGCAATAGCTGCGATTTTTCCGCCGGCAAGGATGGCACCATCTTGTGCTTCTCTAAGCCTTGGAGCACATAGGAGTCGATAGGATTCTTAACCCAGTTCTTTAACTTACCGCCGTATACCAACTCAGGCGCGGGTGGGGCGCCGGCTTTAACTTTTTGGAAGCCCCAGTGTAGGCGGGCCTTGGCGAGATCCTGCTCGTTTTTAATAACACCGGCGGACTTACCCACTCGCGGGTCTGGCGCACCGCGGCGGATCCAGTTTTCCAGCTCGGCAATCTCCGCNTCNGAAGGNGCGTCCTTGCCCGCCGGNGGCATTGGGTCGCCGAGATCTTTCATNCGGCGGATNANGAGACTCTTGCCTGGGTCGCCTGGTACGACCGCTTCGCCTGAGGAACCGCCCGCGCGGGCACCGGCCTTGGTGCCTAAGTCTAGCCCGCCTTTNGTGGCACCGTCGCCGTGGCAGCTGTAGCAGTAGTCCACGAGAATCGGGCGAATCTTGGCCTCAAAATATTCCTGATCCGCCGGCGAAATCTGCTGCGCGCTAGCACTGCCTTGGCTACCGACAAAAACGGCCGCGGCAAGCGCGGCCGTGTGAGTGAAGAAAAAACGCGTATTCCGATTCATGGCAAAATGCTCCCTGCCGTTTCTATTTTCTAAACTGTCTATGTCCATTCCGGCTTAGGCCAGAATGCCGTCCACCACCGTGCCGCCCTGCGGCAATGTACGAGTGGCTTGGGTGAGGCGGAAATCCCGGCCGCCGGTACGGAAGGTAAGCTGCTCATGATC
Source organism: Verrucomicrobiales bacterium (assembly GCA_002718935.1). Classification (GTDB taxonomy): domain Bacteria; phylum Verrucomicrobiota; class Verrucomicrobiia; order Limisphaerales; family UBA1100; genus UBA1100. The sequence continues at coordinate 8,875 of PBFV01000078.1, read as the reverse complement.
GAAGCCCAGCTGATTGAGCACTGTGGCGTGGATGTCCTTCACGTGCACCTTGTTTTCCACTGCGGCACCGCCTAGTTCGTCGGTGCTGCCGTAGGCCATGCCGCCTTTGATGCCGCCGCCCATAAGCACGGTGCTCAGCGCGCGTGCGTTATGGCCGCGACCGCCAGCGCCGTCCTCTCGGGAGCTCCGGCCAAATTCGCTGGTAATATAAATGAGCGTGTCGTTGAACAGCCCGCGCTCCTTTAGGTCATCTACAATCGCACCGATTGCGGGGTCCAGTTGATCCGCATTGCGCTTCGCTCGCTGGGCGATGCCGCCGTGTAAGTCCCAACCACCTTGGGCCACCTGTACAAAACGCACGCCGCGCTCGAGCAACCGGCGAGCAATGAGCATTTGCCGGCCCTGACCGTTGTTACCGTACTTGGCTAGTGTCTCGGGTTTTTCTCCGGCGATGTCGAACGCCTCGCGGGCGTCGGTCTGCATGCGGTAAGCCAGCTCGAAGGTATTAATGCGGGCTTCAAGCTCTCCTTCGGCCTGACGTTTTTGCTTGTGAACCTCGTTGAGCTTGAGCAGCAGGTCGAGCTGTTTGCGTTGGTCGCGCCGGCTGGCGAATTCGCTTTTGATGTTCTTGATGATGTCCTCGATTTTCGTGTTGTTGGAATCCACGAAAGTGCCCTGAAAAGCGCCAGGTAAAAAGGCGTTGGTGTAGTTGCGAGGATCGGGGGCATTACCAGGGCGCATGGTGATGAAGCCAGGCAGGTTTTGGTTTTCCGTGCCAAGGCCATACATCACCCAGCTGCCAACGGCCGGGCGAATCTCCTGCATTTCGCCGGTGTTTTGCATGTAGGTGGCCGGACCGTGCGCGGGGGCATCGGTGTAGGTGCTGCGCACGATTGCTACATCGTCAGCATGGCGGCCGAGGTTGGGCCAGATTTCGCTGAACTCAAGACCGCTCTTACCGTATTTCGGGAAACGGAATGGGCTGCCGAGCAGCTTGCGGTTGCCCTGCGATTTACCATTGTTGGCATTGAGCTCGGGGCGCGGATCCCAAAGGTCCATATGCGGAGCGGCACCTTGAAGGAAAATGTTAAGTACGCGCTTGGCCTTGGGCGTGCGGGGCGGCGTTTTGGGCGCAAGGGCGCCACCACCGGATTTCGCCTGCGCATGACCTTGCTCAGCCAACATACACGAGAGTGCCAATGCGCCAAAACCGGTGCCGGTTTGGGTGAGCCATTGGCGGCGGGTCAGGAACAGGTCCTCAATCCGCTGCGTGTGATCTTCCACGGAATAAACGTCAGTCTCGCGATTCATAATAATGTGTCTTTGTGGCGCAGGCTGACCAACTGGTGGGTATGCTTGCGTCTTCGTACAGTTTACCACCAATTGCCCATTTCGCAACGCCAAACGCCATTTTTTGGGGCAAATGGGATGGTGTCCAATATATTAAGCAGACGTGACGGCGAAGGGGCTCGTTACAGTTACTGGGCATAAGTTTCGCGCGCGCGGCGTTGTGTTCCGGCGGGCCCGGCGTATGGTTGGCCCATGCGATTTCTCGCGCTTTTGGGGTTAATGACCATGCTGGCCGGATGCGGATCGTTGCGGTCAGTTTCCAGCGATGGTCTGGTTAAGGTGCTGCCGCATTTCCTCGATGAAGACGGCCGTCACAGCCAAGGGCCGCTGTTGCTGGACCGCGACCTATATCAGTCCGAGCTACGCAGTTCGCCGGAGTTGATCAAGGCGGTGCGGTACGATGTGAACTGGTACGGCGGCGGCGAGCTAATGCTGCGGCTGGAAGTGCGCAGCTCCAAGGCCAACGTAAAGCCGCTCATCTTTGAGGAAACTGTTCAGGCTAAACGACTGCGTAGCCATTGGACCTCCATTGAGATTGGCCCCGAGCAATACACCGCCCTTGGCCAACCGGAATCCTGGCGGGTCACCCTTTGGCGCGGCGAGGAAAAGATTGCGGAGCAGAAATCATTCCTCTGGTAAAAAAAGTTGTTCGCGCAATTCCCGCCATTCACCGGCGGCGGCGCACCGTTGAACAACTGCTTCAATAATAACCAACAACTCCACCGTGCCCAAGCGTGGCCGTGGATCTACAACATAGGCACAAGGTCGGCTCCGCCGTCATTGACACGGGACGTTACGATGGCCCGCCGGCTTTGCAGGGAGGCTGCAGGACCGCCCGATGCCGATTAGTTCAAACAGGTTCTGTCCACACCTACACCCACCCCCAGAACACAGCACGGCACCGGTGCGTCCGGAAAGGTTGAAGGTTGAGCTAAAGGGGGTGGTGCCATTAGATTTCCCGCCGCATGCCAACCTCAACGCCTCTCATCCTGATCCTCTGCACCGGCAACAGTTGCCGCAGCCACATGGCCGAGGGCATCCTGCGCGCCGCGGCGGGCGAGACGGTGGCGGTGGCCAGCGCCGGATCCGCCCCGGCTGGTTACGTACATCCACTGGCCATTGAGGTATTAAAAGAGATTGATATCGATATCAGCGGGCACACCTCCAAGCATCTGGATGAATTCCTCGCGCAAGACGTGCACACGGTCATCACCGTGTGCGGCAATGCGGACCAGGCCTGTCCTGTTTTTCCCGGGCAGGCAGTGAAGTATCACTGGCCGTTTGATGATCCCGCGCACGCGACCGGGACGGAGGCCGAGCAGCTCGCCGTTTTTCGCCGGGTGCGTGATGAAATCCGCGCCAAGTTTGAGGCCTACGCTGACACGCTGCGTTGAGGTTGGCCTTTCGCCGCCGCCGGCTAAACTGTGCATGAATGCCGTGCGGTGAGCATGAATGGCGACGGCTGGATTGCTACGCAGCACCCGACGACGGCCCGCGCCCGGCTTGTTTAGCGGCGATGAATTCATTGTGGTCCAGATGCAGCAGTTCGGCCACGCGGCGGATGAGGTGTTCCTCGTACTTGTCGAGGTGGCCGTCGGCAAAAGCCACGCGCCACATGGCAGTGAGCAACGACAGCTTTTGCTCGCGTGTGCAGTGCTCATTGAGCAGGCGCGTGTATGGAAACAAATCCGTGGCACCATCAGTTTCCGTACGAGCGCGCTCCAGCAGTGCCGCCACTTCGTTCTGTTCAATGGAAAACTCCTTTTCCAGCGCAGCCTTGATGGCCTCAGTTTCAGCGGGGTCATCCTGATAATCCGCCTCGGCCACTTCCAGCAGCAAAGCGGCCCCCGCCATCTCGAGCTCCGGCTTGGTGGGCGCTTCATCAGCGGTGGGTTCCGGTGTGTCGGTTGTGCGGTTGAATAGTTTGTCCAAAAATCCCATGGCCGTTGAGCCTAGCGGGATCGCGCGCGTACGTCTACTCTTGGCGTTCAACGCTGGACGCGCCCCCTGCACGCCGCCTATCCTCCGCCCATGAACGAGTCCCTGAAAGTGATGACGGTGGTTGGCAGTTTGCATGCGAAATCCGTGACGCGCGTGGCGGTGGATCATGTAGCCGAAACGCTACGTGCCGGCGGTTGCGAGGTCGATGCACTGGATCTCGCTGCCGAACCGTTGCCCTTGGTGAATACTGACACTACGTTTGGCGCCGACTATTATGGCCCGCTCAAAGTCCGCGTACAGGCGGCCGATGTGTACGTGCTCGGTACGCCCGATTATCACGGCAGTGTAAGTGGCGCACTTAAAAATTTCCTCGACCATTTTTGGAAAGAATTCACCGGCAAACTTTTTGCGCCCATCGTGGCCAGCCATGAGAAGGGATTAACCACCCATGACCAGCTTCGCACTATCGCCCGACAATGTTACGCGTGGACTATTCCCTATGCGGTGAGTCTGCACGAGAAGGAGGACATCACCGACGGTGCCGTGAACAGCGATTACCTCAAGGACCGCCTCGCCATGCTTGCGGCGGATCTCCAAACCTATGGCACCACCTTGGCCACCCAGCGCCGCGCGGACCTTGCCGGTACGTCGCCAAGTTTCCTTGCGCAATTGCGCAAGTAGCTATTTGGTTGCATTTCAAAATGGATCGGACACTCTGACGGCTTTCAGCGATTATGCAGGTAACATTTTACGGGCTGCAGTTTTTTTATGATGACGAGGTGGAATGCCCCGTGGGGCATACGCTGTTGCGTGAAGGCGAAAAGCAGTCGCGCATTTACGTGCTTAAAAAGGGGGCAGTGACAATCATTAAGGGCGGGCAGGAGATTGCCATTTGCGACAAGCGCGGGGATATGTTCGGCGAAATCGCCGCATTGACCGGCAGCGAGTGCACAAGCACGGTGAAGGTGCGCGAGCCGTCGGTATTTTACATGATCGAAGATTCAGACGAATTCCTAGAGCAAAATCCCCGNACCACGTTGATTATCGCCAAGATGCTCGCCGAGCGGCTGGCTTCNACCACGCGCAGCCATTCNATCNCCAAAAGGGAAGTACTGGAGCTTTCGCGNGAAGAGCCAAAGCATTCGCCGATGTAGAGCGATTGCTCTNTTATGCTTCGCGCGGGGGAAGTTTTTTCTCCACTNTNACTTTGACCAGCTTGGCAAAGACCGGNAGNCCGGNGTCGGTGGGGAGATGNAGTTCACCTTGGATCAGNGGGCGNGCGTAGGTTTCGAATTTCTCGTTGGGNAGCCAGCCTTCTTCATCGATCCANTCGCGCGGGATNANGCGTTCGATNTTGGCAATGTCCTCCAACGGCTGCAGGCCGGTGCCCCACACGTACGGCGAATCACTCTCGCGCACGATCTTCACCATGTAGCCGCTCTCGCCGCCTACCGCTGCGCGCACAGCGGCCTCGCCGCAGGCGAAGGCTTCCTCCACATCCGTTTCACTGGCGTAATGTGCGGCGGCTCGTTGGGCGTAGCCGAGCTTTACGGTGCGGGTCTTTAAGTTCAACGCCGGCTCCACAATCTCCGCCANTCGCTCGGCGGCCCCGGCCAATACCGGGTGGCCAAAGGAATCCAGCTTGGTTTTGTCCGCGCCGATCTCGTTGCCATCGGCGTCCTTGAGGCCTTCGCCCACCACCACCACGCAGCAGCCGTGCTGCGCCACGGTCTCTTTCACCTTGGTCAAAAACCGCTCCTGATCAAAAGGAATTTCCGGCAGCAAAATAATGTGGGGCGGATCCTCNGGATCGCGCTTGGCCAGCACNGTGCCCGCGGCGATCCAGCCGGCGGCGCGGCCCATCACCTCGATGATGCAGCACGAACCGTCGTCGGTGGCCATGCTGCGCACGTCCGCGCCCACCTCCATCACGGTGGTGGCGTTGTATTTGATCACGCTGCCAAAACCGGGCGTGTGGTCGGTGTGCGGCAAATCATTGTCGATCGTCTTGGGCACGCCGATGGCGCGTAACTCGTAGCCGCGCTTTTGCGCCTCGAGGTGCACCTTGTTGGTGGTGTCCTGGCTGTCATTGCCGCCGGCGTAAAAAAAGTAGCGGATGTTGTGCGCCTCGATCACCTCGAACAACCGCTTCATGTCCTTCTCGGCCTGCTCGGGGTCTTTCTTGAAATTAATTTTGTAACGACACGTGCCCAGCGCCGCCGCCGGGGTGTGTTTGAGGCGCTGAATGTCGGCCGTGTTTTCTTCGCCCACATCAATGAGCTCCTCGCGCAGGATGCCGTACACGCCATTGAGGCCGCCATAGATTTCCTCAATGCACTCGTGCTTGCCGGCCTCGCAAATGACGCCCGCCACNCTGGAGTTAATTACCGCCGTGGGCCCGCCGCTCTGCGCCACCAAAAGATTTCCNGTCAATTCNNCCATGTGAAAGGGCGCAAAAGATGCCAATGAGGCGGAGGCGTGTCAAAACGAAAGGGCGGGGTCCGGAATGAGGGTAGGGGAATTGTGAGTTGGAATCTTGAAGTGAAACTGATTCTCTGCTACNTTCCNGCGCTCACCGCATGGGACAGAGTTTATACCATAAGGTTTTTGATCGGCATTGTGTGGGGCAGTTGCCCTCGGGGCAGTATCAGCTCTTTATTGGNCTGCACCTGATTCACGAGGTCACCTCGCCGCAGGCNTTTGCGATGATCCGNGAACAGANCCTTTCNGTGCCATTCCCCGCGCGNACCTTTGCCACGGTAGANCACATCATCCCTACCACCGGCGCCGGCCGCCAGAGGCCGTTACAGGATCCGCTNGCCGAGGAGATGCTCCAGCACATTGAGCAAAACACCGCTGATCACGGCATCAACTTTTTCTCACCAGAAAAAGGCGAGCAAGGCGTGGTCCATGTCGTCGGTCCTGAGCGTGGGCTTACGCAGCCGGGCATGACCATTGCCTGCGGCGATTCGCACACCTCCACGCACGGTGCGTTTGGCACGCTGGCGTTCGGAATTGGCACCAGTCAGGTGGCTGACGTGCTGGCCACGCAAACGCTCGCGATGGCTAAGCTCAAGGTGCGACGCATCAATTTCACCGGCAGCCTCAAGGCCGGAGTGTACGCCAAGGATGTCGCGCTCGCTTACATCAATCGGCTCGGCGTGAATGGCGGCGTGGGTTTCGCTTACGAATTCGGCGGTGAGGTCATCGACCGCATGACAATGGAAGAACGTATGACCGTGTGCAACATGGCCATCGAAGGCGGTGCGCGGTGCGGTTATGTGAACCCCGANCAAACCACNTTCGATTACCTCAAGGGCCGCGACTACTGCCCCGANGGTGANGCGTGGGATNGCGCCGTGGCCGACTGGCAANNNCTNGCCAGCGATGCCGATGCNGAGTACGACGANATCNTNGAGATCAAGGGCGANGACATCGAGCCNTTCGTCACGTGGGGCATCACGCCCGCGCAATCCGTCGGCGTGGCACAGGAACTGCCCGCGGTCGATTCCTTTGCCGAAGCCGATCGACTCGTCGTGCGCGAGGCGTACGAATACATGAGCTTCGAGGAAGGCCAACCCATCGCTGGCACGCCGGTCAACGTCGTCTTCATCGGTTCCTGCACCAACGGTCGCTTGTCCGACCTGCGCGAGGCGGCTAAATTCGTTAAAGGCAAAAAAGTAGCCGAAGGCGTGCGCGCCCTAGCCGTACCCGGCTCACAGGAAGTNGATCGATTGGCTAAAAACGAAGGCCTTGATAAGGTGTTTAATGATGCGGGTTTCCAGTGGCGCGAAGCCGGCTGTAGCATGTGCCTCGCGATGAATCCGGACCAACTTTCCGGCAACGAAATCAGCGCTAGCACCTCCAACCGTAATTTCAAGGGCCGCCAAGGCTCACCTACTGGCCGAACACTCTTGATGAGCCCCGCCATGGCCGCTATTGCCGCCGTGGAAGGCAAAGTCACCGACGTGCGTAATCATCTGGAGAATTAAAATGGCAGGCGAAATCATCAGCCAAGTCACTGGCCCCGGCATCCCGCTGAAGGGCAATGACATCGATACCGATCGCATTATCCCCGCGCGCTTTTTGAAATGCGTAACCTTTGACGGCATCGGCAAGCACGCCTTTGCTGACGACATCAAGGGGCTCAGCGCAAAAGGCGAAACTCATCCCTTCGCCGACACCCGCTATGCCAACGGCGCCATCCTCATTGCCAACAAAAATTTTGGGTGCGGCTCTAGTCGTGAACACGCGCCGCAATCACTCAAGCGTTGGGGCATTAAGGCGATTGTGGCTGAGAGCTATTCAGAAATTTTCTATGGNAACTGCGTTTCTTTAGCTATGCCTTGCTTTACTGCCGACCACGATACCTGTGCNAANTTGCAGAATATCATTGAGAATAATCCGACAGCNNAGCTTGAAATCGATGTTACTAAAGCCACGGTCTCGATCGGGGAGGAAGTGATTCAACTCGAAATCCAAACTGGAGCTCAAGGCCAGTTTCTTGACGGCTCTTGGGACGCCCGTGCCGGCCTGTTGGAAAACTTGGATGAGGCTAAGACAGTTGCCACCAAGCTGCCGTACGTTTCCAATTACNCCTAATTTTTCNGTATAGAATCTNANTGCAGCGAGGTGGGATTTTAGGAGATGGGCACAATTTGCGGTGGGCGGCTCCGGTTCTTCGCGTTAATCTGTAAACACAATGAGCAGGCCTTCGGCAAGACTTGATAATCTTCGATATCAGNCGGAGAAGTTTGGCGATAAGCGTGCACAGTTTCGGTTGGCACAGATGTATCTTNAAGGAGATGTGGTCGATCGAGATGTGNATGAGGCGCGGCATTGGTTGGAGATTTCGGCNGAGCAGGAATATCCCGAGGCGGTCCGCATGCTGGCCAAGCTAAAANGNGAACCGATGCCTGAAATGTCGGAAGACCTGCCGGAGGCTATCGAGGAACCTGCCCCTCCGCCCGTGGTTGAGAGTGCGCCGCCGGTGATTACGCCGGACCCAGAGATTCCCCAAGAGTGGGAACAGCAATGGCAGGCGGAGGAAAACCACACGCCGCCGGAAGCTGAACCGGGCGGGCAGGGCAAGGTCGGGTTGGATAAGGATTTATCTGGGAGCCTCATTTGGTACATCGTTATTGGCATTTATATTGTGTCGCAGGTGATGTGTGACTGACAGCACCCCATTTTTTACCAACACTGCCGCACGGCGTGGATTTCGATTTAAACAGTGCTAACCTGCTCAACCTAGCACGGTTGGGGCTTGTGCCTGTGTTTCTCTTGTTGGCCTATGCGCGTAAGGGCTGGTGGTTTGTGGGTGTGTGGATTGCCTCGGAAATCTGCGGGTTGATTTCCTATTTTGCAGGACGGGGTGTAGCACCGTCCAAGCTGGAGGAAAGTCTGGAAGCCGTCAGCGACCTTGCTGCTTACATAGCCGTGCCACTGAGTATTTTCCTGTTGTTGCGTGGCTGGATGAACTCTTATGAAGATGCCACACCCATTCGCATTACCTTTTGGACCACCACCGGTGAACGGCCGCGATTGGAGATGTCTTTTCAAGGGCGCGAAAAGTCCCGTGTAT
>PBFV01000077.1 GCA_002718935.1 Verrucomicrobiales bacterium | reverse complement strand
CATGGGATGTATCACGCGCTATGATCTCGGGCCGTTCGGGCTGCAAAAGGAAATGGCGTTCGCCAAAAAGTTTGGCACCAAAGTCATGGTCTGCGGCGGACGCGGCCAGCGCGGCTTGAAAGGCGCCGAGCTGAAGGAGGAGGTCAAAAAATTCGCCGAGTTGATGAAGCCCCACCTCGCCGCCGCCGAGACCGCGAACGTCACCATCGCCATCGAGAATCATTCCAGCAACCTCATCAACACACCCGACTCACTAAAGTGGCTGGCGGAGTTTGCGCCAAATAAACACCTCGGCATTGCCCTCGCCCCGTATCATCTTGAAACCCTCGGAGTGGATGCTGCCGGGCACGCCGCGCTCATCAAGGCGCTCGGCAAACGCATCACGGTGTTTTACGCGTGGCAACACGGCATGGGTTGCCACAAGAAACTGCCCAAGGAACAGGAACTGCTCCAAATGCCCGGGCGCGGCAAGCTCGACTTCACTCCTATCGTCGGCGCGTTGAAGGCCATCAATTTCAACGGCCTCACCAGCATCTTCATGCACCCCGTCCCGCGCGGCATTCCCATCCTTCCCAACGCCGCTCAATGCACCACCGAGATCAACCGCGCACGTGCGTACTTGGATAAACGCCTCGCGTCCGTTTAACTTCCCAAAATGAGCAGCGAANAACCATGCACAANGTNCTCATCATNATNGGCGACGCCNCNGAGACNNTGGACACGATGTANCCCTANTNCCGNCTGNNNGANGNCGGNTNNNANCCNGTNNTNGCCGCNCCGGAAAANCGCNNNTACCANATGGTGNTGCACNANNNNAANCCNGGCTGGACNATCACNAAGGAATGGGANGGCTACACNATNNANGCGGATATNGCNTTNNCNGANGTAAANCCCGAGGAATACCTNGGCATCNTNTTNNNCGGNGGNCGNGCNCCNGANTACATNCGCGAGGACGANNACNTGCTCCGNATNACNNNNTACTTNTTCGAGAAGAACGCCCCCATCGCCAGCGTCTGTCACGGTGTGGAAATCCCCGCCCGCGCCGATTGCGTCAAGGGNCGGCGCATGGCCACCGTGCCCAAGGCGAAGTTTGATCTCGAGATCTGCGGTGGCACCTTTGTCGATGAACCGTGCGTGATCGATGGCAACCTCATCAGCGGCCGCACTTTTTGGGACCACGGCCACTACATGGGCCCGTGGATGAAACTTCTCGATGAAGCCCGCGATGCACAGTCGTGATGCGCGCGGCGGCCATCCTCGCATTTGCTCTGTTGTTAACCGCGACAGCGCAGCCGGTGGTGCCGGGCTTTGACCGCTTTGAGCGCGACACACCGGCGCAGCACATCGCCGCCGGCGAAGTGCTCATCAACGAACTCAACTGCGTCGCCTGTCATCAGATAGGCAAAGAGAACGCGCATCGGTTTCGATCCCACCNCGGACCGACGCTGTTCACCACGCACAATCCCGCCTCCGCCGGCTGGCTGCGGCATTGGTTGCTCGGCCCGCAAAAGCTCAAGCCGGGCACGACCATGCCGGACCTGCTGCACGGGTTGGACAAAAACGCCAAGGACAAGGCGGTCGAGGCATTGCGTCATTATCTGAGGACAATCTCGCCCGCAACCGACCCCGAGGCCGCCATGCTCGGAAACGGCACGGAAGGCAAAAAGTTGTACCAAACCCTCGGCTGCGCCCAATGCCATTCACCGGATGGAACGGACAACGGCCGCGACATTCCGCTCGGCAAACTGCACGGCAAATATTCCCACGCCAACCTCGTCAAGTTCCTGCGCGACCCCCTGCACAGCCGCCCTGCCGGTCGCATGCCGCGCACGCCGATGAGCGAACAGGAAGCCGCGCATCTCGCCGTGTATCTGCGCGGCCGAGTGAAACCTTTGAATCTCCACGGCCTCAACCGTGGTCCGCGCGCCCTCAAGCAACAGCGCGAGGGCGCCAAGCTGTTTTCGCAGCTCAATTGCGCCAACTGCCACGACACGCCCAAGCTCAAGGTGCAACGGGCTGTCGCCATATCGCTGGATGACCTCGACCTCAAGGGCGGTTGTCTCGCTCCGAAGCCGCCCGCGCGGGCGCCGCATTTTCACCTGAGCGCCGCCCAACGCACCGCCATCACCGCCGCCCTTCAGGCCGAACCGAAGCCGCGGACCGCACGTGATCAGGTGCATCACCGCATGCGGCAGCTCAACTGCACCGCTTGCCACACGCGCAAGGGTTTGGGTGGGCNNGATGCCGCGCGTGACAAACTTTTCCTGACCACCGGCAACGACCTCGGCGACGAAGGCCGGCTGCCGCCGTTGCTCACCGGCGTGGGCGCCAAGCTGACAGATTCGGCGCTGCATCAGGTCTTGCGCGGTGACGGCGCCATCCGGCCGTACATGACCACGCGCATGCCGGATTTCGGCGAAGCGCACGCGAAGTTTCTCACCCCAAAACTAGCCGCCGCGGATGCGCGCGCCAACGTGAAACCCACCCCGCGCAACGGCAACGAAAACAAAGTGGGCCGCAACCGCTACGGTCGCGAGCTGGTGNGCACCAAAGGCCTCAACTGCATNACCTGCCATCAACTCGGCGGCCACAAATCGCTCGGCATTCAGGCNCTCGANCTCGCCTCCGCGCCCGGTCGGCTGCGNCCCGAGTGGTTTCGGGATTATTTGATAAACCCGGCCGCCTTCCGTCCCGGCACACGTATGCCCTCCTTTTGGCCCGGAGGTAAGGCCGTGAGCCCCATCTTCGGCCGCAACACCGAGCGGCAAATCGACAGCCTGTGGGTGTACCTCAACGAGCTCGACCAAACACGCCTGCCAGAGGGCTTGGAAAAGAAAGGCGGCTTCGAGCTGAAGCCCATCGACCGGCCGATTGTGTTTCGCACTTTCATGGAAGGTGCCGGCACGCACGCGATTGCCATCGGTTTCCCCGCCGGCGTGCATGCGGCGTTTGATTCCGAGGCGGTCGGCTGGTCGCTTGCGTGGCGCGGNAATTTTCTCGATGCCGAAAGNACNTGGGACGACCGCTTTACGCCAATGGCCAAGCTGCTAGGCAACGATGTCCTCAAGTTCCCACCCGGGCCGGCCGTCGGAGTTTTGGAAAATGGCAAACCATGGCAAAAGAGTGACCTGCAATTTCGCGGTTATCGACTCGCCAAGGATGGCACGCCGACTCTTTTGTATCGCCACGGAAAAACGACTATCACCGACAAGCTAACGCCAGAGAGGAAAGGGCTGAAGCGGCGAATGGAGTTCACNGACGGCGAGGGAGTTTTGTGGGTGCGACTGGCCGCCGGGGACAGATTTAAATCAACCGAAAAAGGTGTGTGGGGCACCGATNCCAAACTCACCGTCATCACCCCGATCGCGATGTTGCTTTCAAATGGCAAACAACTCGAACTCCTCGCNCCGGTGAATCTGAAAGCCAACGGCAAAACGGTTTTGGAGGTGGAATTGCAATGGTAACTCAATTCATCACCACAGAGACACAGAAAGCACAGAGGTTTTTCAGAATCGGTTTCTCTGTGCTCTCTGTGTCCCTATGGTTCAATGGCTTCTCCGCCGAGAACGATTTTTACAAACTCACTACCGTGCCCTTCCCGAAAGACCTGAAGCTTGAGGTGAGCGGCATGGCGGCCTTGCCCGGGGATCGGATGGCGATTGCGATTCGCAAAGGAGAGGTTTGGATTGCCGAAAAGCTNTCAACCGGCACACCGGTCTACAAAAAATTCGCCAGCGGATTGCATGAGCCGCTGGGTCTCGCCCTACACAAGGGCGACCTGTACACCGTGCAACGCAGCGAACTGACGCGTCTGCGCGATACGGATGCCGACGGGCGTGCGGATGAATATCTCACGCACGCTAAGGGCTGGGGTGTGACGGGCAATTATCACGAGTACGCCTACGGGCCGGCGGTGGATGGCGCGGGCAATTTGTGGGTGGCGCTTAATTGCTCAATCGGCAAGGGGCCGAATCCGAACAACCACTGGCGCGGGTGGAGCCTTCGCGTGAAACCGGACGGCACGTGGGCGCCGATTTCCGGCGGATTCCGTTCGCCCTCGGGCATTGGCACCAACCTCGGCGGCGATGTGTTTGCCACGGATCAACAGGGCAACTGGTTCGCCACCTGCCCGCTCATGCACGTGAAACGCGGCGCGTTTCATGGCCACGCCGATGCGCTGCAGTTTACGAAGCTACCCGGGGCGACGTTTCAGGTGAAGCAACCTCTGCCCAAAAACCTCACCGTGGCCGAGGCGGCCAAGCGCATTCCGGCGTATCAACTGCCGGCGGTGTGGTTTCCCTATCGCAAGATGGGCATGAGCACGACGGACATTTTGGCGGACAGCACGAAGGGGAAGTTCGGCCCCTTTGCCGGGCAGTTGTTTTGCGGCGAGTTCACGATGTCGTTTGTGTCTCGAGTGTATCTTGAAAAAGTCGATGGCGAATATCAGGGCGCCTGTTTTCGCTTTCGCGAAGGACTCGACTGCGCGGCGCTGCGACTGCAATGGGGTGCAAATGGCTCGATGTACATCGGCCAAAGCAATCGCGGCTGGAATTCGCTCGGCACCAAAAGCTATGGCCTGCAGCGCCTGCAATGGACCGGCAAGATGCCGTTTGAAATCAAAAGCATGTCGGCCAAGCGAAACGGATTTCGATTGAGCTTCACGCAGATGCTCGATGCCGGCACGGCCATCAAGCCCGAGAGCTACACGCTCAAGAGTTACACCTATCCTTATCAATCCAAATATGGCGGTGAACCGGTTGACGTGAAAACNCACAAGGTCCAGTTCGNGGGCTTGGACGCATTGAGCCTGTTTATCGACCTGACCGTGGACGAGTTGCGNGAGGGCTACGTGTACGAACTCTACGCCCACGGCGTGCGCAACCACAAAGGCCAGCCGTTGCTACACCCGGAAGCCTTCTACACGCTCAACCGCGTGCCGAAGTAGCCTTGTACTTTCGGTGTCACATCAAGGCCGCTTCAGCAGGGGATTATTTCGAAAGTCACCTGGCACTTGAGGTTTTCGCAATGGAACCTTTTTTGCCCCGCGGTATGGGGGCCATTGGATACGCTGGGCTTCGTACCGGTCAAATTCCCACGTGGGCCAAGTGGGGGTGTCTTTCTGCACGCTGGCGTAAATTTGTTTCATTTGTACGACTAAACGCTTGAAGACCGCGGGGGCCTCGGTGGCGACGTCGCGGGTTTCGGCGCGGTCGGCTTTCAGATTGTACAACTCCATCTTGCCGAGCGGCGCAGTTTTGATGGCGCGTTGGTCGGCGAGGATGGTGCTGGCGCGGTGTTGGATGGGCGGCGCGTCCATGGCGGCAACGAGTTTCCAATCACCCTCGCGCAGGGCCACTTGGTGTTTGCCGCGGGCGCCGTAAAAATGCCAGTAGAGCGGCTGGGTACGCTGGATTTTTTCGCCACGCCACAGGCCGCGGATGTTAGTGCCGTCGAGGTGGCGGTCAGCTGGCGGCTTGAGTCCGGTGAAGCTGCAAATGGTGGGCAGCAGATCAACGCCGCTGATGGGCGTACGCTGGACGGTACCTGGCTTGATCTTGCCTGGCCAGCGCATTAGGCCCGGCACGCGGATGCCGCCTTCGTACACACTGCCCTTTTTGTCACGCAGCCCCTCCGTCTCACCGTGCGGATGAAATCCGGTGCGCGCGGGGCCGTTGTCGCTGGTGAAAAACACGAAGGTGTTGTCGCGCAGCTTTTGTTTGTCCAGCTCGGCCATCAAGCGGCCAAAGCTGGCGTCCATTTGCGCAACGTTGGCCCAATAGGCGGTGTAGCTGGGATCGTCGCTCTGGTAATCCTTGGCGAAGCGCGGATCGCTGGCGATGGGTTCGTGCGGTTCATGGTAGCAGACGTAAAGGAAAAATGGTTTCGATTTATCGCGCCACGCACGCAGCCAGTGGATGGCTTCGTCGGTTACAATGCCGGCGGCGTAGCCCTTGAGCGGGCCGACAGGTGTGTCGTTGCGGACGAAGTTCCACGGGTTTCGATGATTGGGCAGCGCGTTGTTTTGTGTGGCAAACCAGTGGTTGAAGCCGTGGTCATTGGGCTGCGGCTGGCCGGTCATGTTGAAGCGGCCATTCATGTGCCACTTGCCAACGTGCGCGGTATCGTAGCCGCCCTTGCGCAAAATGCTCGCGATGGTGATCTCACTGTACCGCACGTGCATCGGAGAAAACATGGGGATCCAGTTGTGCACGCCCACACGTGTCGGCGTGCGGCCGGTCATCAGGCCCGTACGCGCGGGGGAGCAGTTCGGGTGCGCGGAGTAACAATCGGTGAAACGCATACCCTGCTTCGCGAAGCGGTCGAGGTGCGGCGTTTTCACGATCTTATTGCCGTAACAACCAATGTCACCATAACCAAGGTCGTCAGTGAGCACGATGACAATGTTGGGCGGCTGATATTCGGCCGCGGCGGTGAAGCCGACTAAAAGCAAAGAGAAGATTGTTTTCATGAGAGTGGTTCCGGCAAGGGTCGGTCGGGGCGAATGTCGATGTAATCGGGGTTATCAGCCTCGCCGCGCACGAGGTACACGGGCACCCAATGCTCGGCGGTATTCACCTGCACGGTGCGGGCGTTGGCATAGCGCATGGTGTAGGCAGCCCGGCGGCGACCGCTGGTGTTGGCGTCGCTGCCGTGGAGCACAAAGGAATCGTGCAGCGACAAACTGCCGGCATCCATTTCCAAGCACACGGCAGCAGACTCCATCGCGGGCGTGACCTCGACGGTGAGGCCGAGCAAATCGTCGCCACCAGTGCTCACCTTGTCCAATTCGGGATAACCCTCGTGCGTGCACGGGATCACCTGCATGCAGCCGTTGGCGCGGTCGGTATCATCGATCGCCAGCCAAACGGTGGTGACGTCCGCACCCTGCACGCTGTGCCAGTAAGTGTTGTCCTGATGCCACGCCACCGGCAGACCGTCGCCCGGGCGTTTGACGATGAGATGGGACATAATGAGAATGAGATCGGGACCGAGCACGCTTTGCACTGAATCCAGCACACGCGGATGCCGGCACAACTCCAGCCAGAACGGATGCTTTGGATGCGGCTCAGTGAGGTACTCGGGCCGGGCATCAACCTCCTGATGTTCGCCATCCTTGTAGACCACCTGTCGCTCAGGCAGATTAACCAACATCGCATCCAGTTCTATTCTCACTGCAGAGATTTCCTCTGCATTCAGCACACCCGTGTAAACACAATACCCTTCAGCATTGTAATTGGAAGGGGTGACATTCACTGGAGGATTCTAAGTTTTTCCCATGGAAAAGCCAACGGTTTGGCAAAGTACAATCACCGACATTCTCTGAAACATTGCCCAGAATCTGCACCAATTCACTGTTTAGTTTCGATTCCTAGCTCCTTAAGTGTCTTGGCAGCATTTGCACCATCCTCAGAAGGACTGACATGTTTATCAATTTTCAGAATTTTCCCATCCTTACCGATATAAAAGGTCCATCGTCGAGGCAAAGGCCAAATACCCGAAACCACACCATATTTCTTCGCTGTCTCTTTGCTCGGGTCGCTTAGGATGGGGTAATCAGCATCTAATGACTTGGCAAAATTTGTATTTCCTTTCTTTCCTTCAAGCGGGTCACAGCTTGCGGTAAAGTAAGCAACGTTAAACTTCCTCAATTCGTCGCCGTTCGCACGGAACGACTTGCATTGTTTCGTTCAACCTCCCGTAAACGCTTTTGGAAACCAAGCAATTACAACAGCCTGTTTTCCCTTAAAGTCTGAAAGCCTGTAAGTTTTCCCATCACTCCCGGCTAATACAAAATCAGGAGCTGGATCACCCACGTTCAAACCGGACGGCCCTCCACAACCTCCCACTAACACTAAGCTCATGATTAGAATTTTGTTAAGCATCTTTAGAGTAATACCTTAAGCAGTGCTGGCCATGTTACCCCACGGATGTCATTTTAAGCACTTTCAACAATGTGTCAAATGACGATTTGGTTTAAGAGTTCCAAGAAAATATTCTTTTGTTCGCATTTGTGACAAATCCTGAACAGACTGTGCGCCTTGAAAGGTAAGCTTCTACAGCGATTGCGCATAGTTGGACTTTGCGAGGGCACATCCACTTTGCTCCTTTTTTTTATCGCGATGCCCTTGAAATATTTATTAGGGAAACCGTTGGCCGTTTCAGTCGTGGGCGCGATCCATGGAGGATTATTTCTATTATATTGTGCAGTACTATGGCATACAATGACCGTCAATAAACGCCCGATCAAATGGGCGGCAAAATATTTCATTGCGGCACTGGTTCCGTTTGGCCCGTTTGTGGTGGATGGCTCTCTCAAGCGCGAAATGGCCGAACTGCCCGACGACGACTAACGTGGCCGACCGACAGCCAACTTCCAACGCCTCCGGTTTCTGGGGCGTGCGAACTCCATTCGCGCCGAGCGCGTGTCCTATTTTTTACGGCTGGGTGATCGTCTTCGCCGCCACGCTCGGCACCATCGCCAGCATTCCCGGGCAAACTATGGGCTTCACGGTTTTCACCGATGTGTTGATGGAAAAGCTTGGCCTATCACGCGTGGAATTGAGCCTCGCCTATTGCCTCGGCACGGTGGCCAGCGGGTTGACGCTACCATGGCTGGGGCGCGTACTGGATCGCTGGGGCGAACGCAAGATGGCCGTGGCGTCCACCGTGGCCACGGGATTAATCCTCTTTTACCTAGCGGCCAGTGCGTCAATGAGCCACGGACTGGGCCGCATACTGCCGGCGGGTTTGGCGGCGTTTCTCGTTATTGGTTTCGGCTTTTATCTTGTGCGCGCGGCTGCGCAGGGAGTGCTCTCAATGACCTGCCGAAATGCCATCGGCAAGTGGTTCGATCATCGGCGCGGCTTGGCTATGGCGATCAGTAGCATTCTGGTATCATTCAGTTTCTCACTGTCACCCAAGTGGATAGAATGGCTAAAAGACCGCCACGGCTATGACGGCGCGTGGATGATCATGGGCGTCGGCACGATTGTGATCATTTCGCCGCTAGCGTGGCTGCTGTTTCGCGATCTGCCCGAGGAGGACGGTCTGCAAATGGATGGCGGCGCCGAGCCGCCGAAGCACGACAATCCCGATATGCACATCGAGCGGGAGTTCACGCGCGAGGAAGCCGTGCGCGATTACTCGTTCTGGGTATTCAATGCCGCATTTGGATTCTGGGCACTGTTCGGCACGGCGTTCACCTTTCATGCCACTTCGCTTGGCGAGGAATACGGCTTCACCCGTGAGCGCATCATCAACCTTTTTGTGCCCATCGCCGCGACAAGCGTGACGACCAATCTCCTCTTCGGCGCGATCAACGCCCGCTTGCGACTCAAGTGGCTTTTACTCGTGATGAACCTCGGCTGCATTGCCGCGGCGCTCGGCATGTTGAACCTCAATAAACCCGGCGGCGTGGCGGCCTACGTGATCGGCAACGGCATTGCCAGCGGCGGGTTCGTGAGCCTGTCGGGCATTGTTTTTCCGCGCTTTTACGGGCGTGAACATCTCGGCGCCATTGGCGGTCTAAACATGTCCGTGATGGTCATCGGCAGCGGCCTCGGCCCTCTGCTCTTTGGCGCGTGCCATCATTTTGCGAAAAGTTATCAGTTGATCCTCCTTGTCTGCGCCATTATCCCAGCCGTGCTGGCGCTGCTGAGTCTTTGGGCCGACAACCCGCAGCGGCGTCACGCAAAATAGGATGAGCACCTTCACCATAGGCCAACGCTGGATCAGCGAGCCCGAGCCCGAGCTGGGCCTGGGCACGGTGATGGAATCCGGCGATGGCCGCGTGCAGGTGCTTTATCCGGCCACCGGCGAGGTGCGCGTGTACACGGAGGAAAATGCGCCGCTGCGTCGGGTGACGTTTCGCGTGGGCGAAACGATTGAGGATCACGAGGGCAACTCCCGCACGATCGACGCCATTGATGAAACCGCCGGCGTGCTCACCTATCGCGGCGCGGATTGGGAATTGCCCGAGGCACAGCTCAACGACCGCCTCAGCGTGCACGGCCCGATAGATCGCCTGCGCGGCGGGCACGTGGATGACGCGGCGGTGTTCGCCCTGCGCCGGCGCGCGCTGGAAATGATGCACGGCTGGCGCCAATCGCCCGTGCGCGGCTTTGTCGGCGGCCGCATCGATCTCATTCCGCACCAGCTTTACATCGCGAAAGAGGTTGGCAACCGCCTGGCCCCGCGCGTGTTGCTGGCTGATGAAGTGGGCCTTGGCAAAACCATCGAG
This sequence comes from Verrucomicrobiales bacterium, assembly GCA_002718935.1. Lineage (GTDB taxonomy): Bacteria > Verrucomicrobiota > Verrucomicrobiia > Limisphaerales > UBA1100 > UBA1100. The sequence goes on along the minus strand of PBFV01000077.1, from coordinate 8,314 downwards.
GCCGGCCTGATTCTGCATCGCCTGCTCGTCACCGGCCGTGCGGCGCGCGTGCTGATTCTTGTGCCCGAATCACTCGTGCACCAGTGGTTCGTTGAGCTGCTGCGCAAATTTAACTTATGGGTACACATTTTCGACGAGGAACGCTGCGCCGCCATCGAGAAAGGGTTGCCCGAGGAAAATCCGTTTCTCGACGATCAGGTCATCCTGTGCAGCATCGGTTTTCTTGCCGCCAATCCAGAGCGCGCCGAGCAGGCCAAGGAAGCGGGCTGGGATCTGCTGGTCGTCGATGAAGCGCATCATCTCAAATGGAGCGAAACCGAGGCCAGTGACGAATATCAACTCGTCGAGGCTATCAGTCAACAAGCCGAGGGGCTGCTGCTGCTCACTGCCACGCCCGAGCAACTCGGTCCCGAGAGCCACTTCGCGCGACTGCGCCTGCTCGATCCCGATCGCTACACAGACTTTGCCGCCTATCAGGCCGAGGCCGGGCATTATGCGGACATTGCCCCGATCGCCGGCGCGCTGCATGCGGGTGAGTCATTGAGCGATGCCCAACGCGACGTGCTCGCCGCTATGCCCGGGCTGGATGCCGCCCTGCCACCGGACGAGCTGCTCAGTGCCCTGCTCGATCGACACGGGCCAGGGCGCGTAATTTTTCGCAACACGCGCGCCGCCATGAGCGGCTTTCCCGGTCGTCGGGCACATCTCGCACCGCTTGTGCCCGACCGGGATGCCGCCGAGTGGACGACGCACGCGGCCGCGGAATTCGCCAGCGACACCGGTACCGCCGAGTCCATCGAAAAATACAACCTCAACTACGATCCGCGCATCTCCTGGCTGGGGCGGTTGCTGCATGAGTTGGGCGACGAAAAGGTGCTGCTCATTTGCCGCAGCCGCGAGAAGGCGTTGGCGATTGAAAAGGCCGTCGGCCGGCAGGTGCCGGTGAAAACCGCGGTGTTTCACGAGGACCTCACTCTCGTGCAACGCGACCGCAACGCCGCGTGGTTCGCTGAGCCGGACGGCGCGCGACTGCTCATCTGCTCCGAGATCGGCAGTGAAGGACGCAACTTTCAATTCGTCCACCACCTCGTGCTGTTTGATCTGCCGCTCAATCCCGAGCTGCTCGAGCAACGTATTGGCCGGCTCGATCGCATCGGCCAAACGCAAACCATCAACGTGCACGCGCCCTACCTCAAGGGCAGCCCGCAGGAGGTGCTCGCCCGCTGGTATCACGAGGGGTTGAACGCCTTCGAGAGCAACCTGCAAGGAGCCAACCAGTTGCTGCAAAAATTTGGCGCTGAGGTACTCACTCTGGCAGCGGACTACACCGACGCCAAGCAGTTGGATGAGCTCATCAGCGCCACGTCCACGGCGCACGCAGAGATCGCACAGCAACTCGAGCAAGGTCGCGACCGCTTGCTGGAGCTAAACTCGCATCGCCCCGCTGAAGCCGCCGAGGTTGTGGATGCCATAGCCGCGACGGATGCCGATGCTGCGCTGGAGGCGTTTCTATTGCGTGTCTTCGATCACTTCGGCGTAGGCGTGGAGGATTTGGGCGAGCGCACTTACTTGCTGCGCGGACATGGCGTAACGACCGATTCGTTCCCGGAAATTCCCAGTGAAGGTTTGGTCGGCACCTTCAAACGTCCGCACGCGCTTGGGCGCGAGGACGTAAGCCTGCTCAGCAGCGATCACCCGATGGTCACAGGCGCGGTTGATCTCCTTCTTGGCAGCGAGCAAGGCAACTGCAGCTTCGGCGTGTGGGCCGATGAAGCGGACAAGACGCTCCTGCTGGAAACCGTTTTCGTGCTCGAGACCCTCGCGCCGGCGCGGCTGCACGCCGATCGTTTCCTGCCGCCCACACCGTTGCGCGTGTTGGTGAATCACAAAAAGGAATCGCTCACGGTCGATCTGCCCGAGCTGGAAAAAGGCCTACCGCACAAGCTGCTGGATAATCCCAAGATCGGCCGCGAAATCATCCCCGCCATGCTTGAGACCTCCGAGGAATTTGCTGCCGAACAGGCAAAGGAAATTATCGCCACGGCGAGCAAAGCAATGACCGCGCAATTGCAATCTGAAATCGACCGCCTCTCCAGCCTTCGCGAGGTGAACGATCACGTGCGCCCCGAGGAAATCGAGCTGACCCAATCCCAACTTACCGAACTCACGACCACGCTCGCCCAGGCCCGACTCCGCCTCGATGCCGTCCGCCTCATCTGGAAAGGCGACCCCGCGGCGATTCGGGGTTAATTTTTCACGACAGAGGCACAGAGACCTATTTTTTGAAATCCTCCGTGCCTCTGTGGTGAATTAAACCTTCCTCCTTCCCCCTTTTGCCTTTTCAATCCCCTCAACCATGTTGCTCCATCAAAAGCTCATTCATCCGGACATCAACGGCATCATCGGGGCCGCCGGGCATCATTCTAAAATTCTAGTTGCCGACGGTAACTATCCGGCGTCATCCACGCTCGGGCCGAATGCCGAGCTGGTGTCGCTGAACCTCATGCCTGGCGTGGTGACCTGCAGCCAGGTGCTGGAGGCATTGCTGAGTGCCGTGCCGATTGAGGCGGCGAACACGATGGGTATTCCGGAGGATGATCCGTATGCAAAGTTCGGACCGCCACCGGTTTGGGCCGAATATGAAAAACTCATTGGCGATGCCGNCCTCGATGTAAAGTTCGAGCCGATCCCGAAATGGGATTTTTATGAGGCCGTACGCGGTCCNGACCTCGTGCTCACCATTCAAACCGCNGANCAGGCNCTNTGGGCNAACCTGCTCCTCACCGTCGGNGTCCGCACTCCTGNCCAATAAAATGAAACNATTCCTNCTTTGCCTTGCCACCCTCACTGCGTTTGCGCTGNAAGCCGAGCGGCCGAACATTCTGCTAATCACAGTCGANGACATGAGCGCNGACTCGGTTGGCGTATTTGGCAGCAAGCTTGCCGGCACCACGCCGAACATGGACCGGCTCGCCGCGCAGTCACTACGTTTTGCCCATGCGCACACCACCGTAGGCAACTGCATGCCCTGTCGCAATGTGATGTTCTCCGGCCTCATCTCGCACAACAACAAAGTGGAGGGTTTTTATCAGGTGAAAAACCCCGGCTGGCCGCACATGGTGGACCTGATGAAAGACGCCGGCTACTTCACCGGCATTCGTGGCAAGGTCAGCCATTCGGCTCCCTATCAACCCTACGCGTGGGACACCGATCTCACCACGCTGCNCGACGGCTCCAAGGCACATATNAAGGACGTGCAATCATACGGCACCGCCACCACCACNGGCATCGCGCGGGCCAAGGCGGCAAAGAAACCTTTCTGCCTCGCGATCAACATCTCCGATCCGCACAAGCCATTCTGGAAAGGTCCAAATGATCCGCACAAACCCTCGCGGATTTTCACCGCAGACGAGGTGCCGATCCCCGGTTTCCTGTTTGATGACCCCGCCGTGCGNCAGGAATTGGCCCTCTATTACACCAGCGTNCGCCGCGCCGATGATGCCGTGGGCGCCATTCTCAAGGCCCTCGATGCCAGCGGCGAGGCGGACAACACCGTGGTGATGTTCATGTCCGACCACGGCATGCCGCTGCCGTTTGCCAAGACGCAGCTGTACCATCACAGCACCCACACGCCGTGGATGGTCCGCTGGCCCGGCGTCACAAAGCCCGGCAGCATCGACCGGCAACACATGATTTCCGTACTCGATTTCCTGCCCACGGTCCTGGACATCGCCGGCATCCAACATCCCAAGNGCCTCGACGGCCGATCCTATCTACCGCTGCTCAAGGGAGGGAAGCAGAACGATCGAGATCACATCATCAAAGAGTATAACGAAAACTCCGGCCGCTCCCGCGATCCCATGCGCGCGGTACAAACCCAGCGTTACCTGTACCTCTTTAATCCATGGTCCAATGGCACGCGCGTGTTTGCCACCGCCACCACCGGCACCGCCACCTTTCGCCGGCTGGCGACCCTCGCCAAGACCGACTCAAAACTCGCAGCCCGTCTCGANCTCTACAAACACCGTGTACCCGAGGAATTGTACGATGTCGTCAAGGATCCCGACTGCCTCCACAATTTAATTGATTCGCCAAAACATCAGGCCGAGCTGAAGAAACTACGCGCCACGCTCGATGCGTGGATGGTGAAATCCAAAGACCCGACGCTTGAAGCCTTTCGCAAACGCGAGGACAAAGCCTTTGTTGAAGCCTATGTGCAGCAGCTCGAAAAGGAAGCGAGCGCCNGGCCACGCAACAAGCGGCCCAAGAAAAACCCGAAAAACAAACCCAACAAGGGGAAGAAAAAATGAAACACCTCCTCGCGCTNACTCTCCTCGCCGGCCATCTCTGGGCCGATGAAGCACCCAAGCCGTTTAACACGCAAGAAATCACCACGCCGTTCCTGTCGCCGGCCGAGGCATTGAAGGCAATGTCCGTGCCGAANGGCTTCCGCGTGCANCTCGCNGCNGCCGAGCCGATGGTGCAGCAGCCCATTGATATGGCATGGGACACGCGCGGCCGGCTGTGGGTGGCGGAGTGCTACACNTANGCCGAGCGCGAAACGAATTTCGAGCTGAANCTCAAGGATCGCATCATCATTCTNGANGACACCAACCANGATGGNGTCTTNGATAANCGAAAAATNTTNTGGGACGGNGCCAGCCANCTCACCAGCATCGAGCTGGGCTTCGGCGGCGTGTGGGCCGCGTGNGCGCCGAACATNCTNTTTCTCGCCGANAAAAACGGCGACGATAANCNNGACGNCAAACCNGAAGTNATCCTNGANGGCTTNGACACCGACAAGGNNCGGCACAANATCGTCAANGGCCTGCGCTGGGGNCCCGACGGCTGGCTNTANGGNCGGCANGGCATCCTCGGCCCCGGCTCCAAGGTTGGCCGGCCCNGCACNCCNGAGGCCAAGCGCACNCNNCTGCANCTGNGGNATNTGGCGNTATCATCCCACGCGCAAGGTGTTCGAAGTTGTTTGCCACGGCACCACCAATCCGTGGGGACACGATTGGGACGAACACGGCCAGCTCTTTTTCATCAACACCGTCATTGGCCACCTGTGGCACGCCCTGCCCGGCGCGCGGTATCAGCGCATGTACGGCAACCATTTTGACAAGCACCTCTATGAGCTCATCCAGCAAACCGCCGACCATTTTCATTTCGACATCGGCAAAGAAAAATGGAGTGACCTCAAGAAGACCGGCATGACCTCTGGCACCGATGCCGCAGGCGGCGGGCATGCGCACACCGGTATGATGATTTATCTCGGAGATAATTGGCCCACCAAATATCGCGGCGGCGTCTTCACGCTTAATCTCCACGGCCTGCGGATGAACCACGATACGCTGCACCGCCAAGGTGCCGGCTATGTCGGCAAACACGCACCGGATGTCATGCGCACCAAGGACAAATGGTTCCGCGGCATCGAACTGAGCTACGCACCTGACGGCAGCGTGTATGTGCTCGACTGGTCGGATATCGGCGAATGCCACGACAACGACGGGATCCACCGTACTAGCGGCCGTATCTTCCGTATATTTCACAGCAAAACAGAAGCTGCCGAGGTAAACCTCGCCAAACTGTCGAACGACAAACTTGGCCGTATGATCAGCTCACGTAACGAATGGCATAGCCGACAAGCCCGCCAACTTCTTCAGCAACGTGCTGCTGCTGGACAAGACCTCACCAAGACCGCCCCGATGGTGATGAACATCTACAAGCTCAGCCCCTCTACACCCGCCGCCCTGCGCGCCATGTGGACATTGAGCGCTATCGGCGCCACCGACGAGGACTGGCTGCTTGAGCAATCCAATGACGAACGCGAACATATCCGGACTTGGGCCATTAAGCTACTCATCGATCAGGGTCCGCTTTCCACAAAGACCCAAAAGCGCTTCATCGAGATGGCCGCCAAGGACAATGCCGGACTCGTCCAACTCCACCTCGCCGGAGCATTGCAAAAGCTCCCGCTCGAAAAACGCTGGCCCCTTGCCACCGCCCTCGTCTCGCAGGATACCTTCGCCAAAGACTCCGTTTTCCCGCTAATGGTTTGGTACGGCATCAACCCCGCCGTCACCGAACACCGCACCGAAGCCCTCAAGCTAGTGTCGAACTGCAAGCTCCCCAAGGTCCGCCAGTTCATCGCTCGGAAATTGGCAGGCGAAACCGAAAAGAAATAATGGGATTTAGCCAAGGCAACTCGGAAATTGCACCCTAACCTTCGCTGGGTTTGCCGATCGTAATTGGGTTGGTGAAGAGCAACGAATTCGGCAGCAGAATCTTTTGGCCATCATGCTGCAACGTGGTGTAGCGCAAATCGATGGCCGTTACCTCCCCCTCCATCCCTTTCACTTCCACGTAGTCCGTCTTGGAAAACGGCCGATACACGAGCAACAATACACCAGCCAGAATATTGGAAATGGTATCTTTAATCGCAAACCCCAGCGCAAAGCCGGTCAGCCCAAGCCCCGCCACCAGTGCTGAGACATCCACCCCCAACGTCCCCAGCGCCGTCACCAACCCAGCCACCAACAACGTCACACGTGTCGCCATTGCCATGAGCCGCACCACGGGATATTCTAGATCGGCCTTCTCGCCTGCGGCAAAAATGGCTTTGCGAACAAAGCGTGAAGCCAGCCAGAACACAGCCAAGAGCAATAATGCCAACAGGAATTTAGGCCCCCACGACTGAACCAATTCAGGAAACTGCTCGAGAATCTTCTCCTTCATAAAACCTCCGCACTTCTTTTTGCCGCAGGGGTTGAAATGAACAAGCCGCAACTATTGACAGGCACAAAAAAACAGGGCCGGCATTTGCCAGCCCTGCAGTGGGTTCAAATCATTTTAGCTAGCGAAGAACCGCTCCAAGATTTGGTCGATGCGCTTAGAGAGATCGCTGTCTGGGGCAACGGACTTAGCCTTCAGCAACAGTGCCTTGGCTTCGTCCTTCTTTTGCTGCTGGAACAGCAAAGAGGATTGGGCGAAGAGCGCCTGCTGCAAGCCGGCACCCTTTAGTTTCATGTCCTTGATCAGCTCGTCGATCTTAGCCATAGCCTCATCGGGCTTGCCTCGCGCGCCGCGCATGATCTTCTGCATCTCCGCTTCCACCTTAGAAGCTTGCTGAATTCCCTCGTACTTAGCCTTTAGCCCGGCCTCGTTCTTGGCGTCTAGCTTGATAATCTGGGCTATCTCATCACTACGCTCGGCAGCAGCCTTCGCTCCCATAAGGCCCAGCGCCTTGTCGAGCAGCTTCGCCTTGGCTATACCTTCGGCACCCTCGGCGGCTTCCAGCGCTTCGGGGATATTCTTCTTAGCCGCCATGCCATCGATCCACTCCTTAGCCGCTTGACCGCCATAACCGGAGGTTCGGTAGAAAGGTGTGCCCTCGGCGTCGGTCAAAAGGATGCTCGGCACGCCGGTTATCTTGTACTGCTTGGAGAGAGTCTTGTATTGGGCAATCTCCTCAGGGGTTTGCTTGCTCTTATCGCGGGGGTTGTCGAGCTTCAGCAGAATATAATGCTTGGGCATTTCCGTTTTGAAGACATCCTTGGAAAACACATTCTTGGCCAAGGCCTTGCAGGGCGGGCACCAGTCACTGCCAGTAAATTCCATCAGAATCGGCTTACCTTGTTTGGCGGACTCAGCCTTGGCCTTTTCAAAGCTGACGAGCCAGCCCTCAGCCGCCGTAGCGCCTGAAATGACCAGAGAGGATACGGCCACTATGGCGGCACGTAAGATGATTGAACTTGGGGATTTCATTGTTCGAAAGGAATACACTGCCTCCTCATTTTTGGCAAAGGATTAATCTGCCATGACCTCAGCCAGCCAATTCCGCAGTGCAGTACGCGCTGGTCCCGGGCGGAGCAGCCAGGCGTCGTTGTGGTTACGATAACCGGTTTCACGGAAGGTAAACTTGGATTTTATGCCTGTATTTTCGAGATATTTACGTGTGACCTTGAGGTTCAGTCGCCCCTCGGAATTTTCGTGGCAAATGAATTGCGGCCGGTTACCGAGACGTTTTAAGCGAACCAAAGCCGCCGCTCGATCAGCGCCCGGATAACCCCAGCGCGGGTTCACACCATCGTAATGGCTATACGGAATGAATGCCCGCCACAGAGCCGAAATTGCGCCATCATGCAGGCCGATATAGTTACAGGCTATGGCCCCGCGCGAAAAACCACATAGCACCACGAGCTCCGGATCACCGCCATACTTCCTGCAAATCCACGGCACGACTTTTTTGCAGTAGGCCACAGTTGGGCCCGCATCATACTTTGGCGCATTGCCCCACCATCTGGTGACATTT
>PBFV01000076.1 GCA_002718935.1 Verrucomicrobiales bacterium | reverse complement strand
ATGTGAAGTCCGCCTTTGAACAGCTCGGTGGCTCGCTCGAATTTTGGCGCGTGAAGATTAAGCCGGGCAAGCCGTTTGTGTTTGGGCGACTCGGCGGCAAACCGCTCTTTGGGGTGCCGGGCAATCCCGTCTCGGCGATGGTCACCTTCCTCGTGCTTGTGCGCCCTGCGATACTGCAAATGCAAGGCGCGGCTGACCTCGACCTCCCATCGCACCCCGGCGTGCTCGCTGATCCGTTTGCCAACCGCGGCGACCGCCGTCACTTCATGCGCGTCCATGCTGATGCCGCTGGCAACGTCTACGCCGCAGGTCTTCAAGCCTCCCACGCCGTCGGCCCGTTCGGGAAGGCGAACGGGTTGGTGGATGTGCCGCCGGAAACCTCGTTGGCAGAGGGTGCTCCGGTGAAGGTGCTGCGTTTCTCTTAACGGATTGCACCCACGCTTCTTTCCGTTAACATGGGCCCGATGCGTTTTTTCATCCAAACCGGCTTGATCCTGTTGTGCGCTACGGCGGCAGCAGCGGATCCGGTTTTTGAAAAAGACATCCAGCCCGTTCTCGAGCAGAAATGCGGGCAATGTCACGCGGGTGGCAAGCGCAAGGGCGGTTTGAGCCTGGCAACCATGGCGGGCGTGCGGCGTGGTGGGGAATCGGAGGAGGCGATCGTTGGCCAAGGGCTTGGGGATAGTTTGCTTTGGAAAATGATTTCCCACGGCGAGATGCCGCCGGAAGGCAAGGCGCAATTGACGGCGGCGGAGACGGCATTGATCAAGCGCTGGATCGAGACGGGCGCGAAATCGACAGCGCCGGTAGAGGTGGTCGAAAAGAAAATCAATCAGCACGATGTGCTGCCGATCGTGCTTCTGCGGTGTACGGCGTGCCACGGCGCAAAGGAAAAGCAAGGCGGACTGGATCTGCGTACTCCCACCGCCATGCACAAGGGCGGCCGGAGCGGGCCGTCGTTGAAGGCGGGGAAACCGGACGCGAGCCGAATGATTCAGCGCATCGAGAGCCAGGCGTGTCCGCCGAGCAATCTGTTGCTGAAATATTTTGTGCAGCGGCCGACTTCCACCGAAGTGAAGACGCTGCGCCGGTGGATTGCCGAGGGCGCGCCTGTAGTGGATGTGAAGCCCGACGTGGCCACAACGAAGCCGGATCATTTGGTGACCGATGACGACCGGCAGCACTGGGCGTTTCAAACACCGAAGGCCAAGCTGGAGGCGCGGGGGATTGATGAATTTATCCGTGCCAAGCTCAAGGCAGTGGGGCTGGATTTTGCACCGGAGGCCAATCGCGCCACGCTCATTCGCCGTGCTTACCTCGACCTCATCGGTCTGCCGCCGACCTTGGCGGAGTTGCGGCGCTGGACTGCAAGCGGCAAGGCGGACTGGTACGCACAGATGATCGACCATCTCCTCGCTTCGCCGCGCTACGGCGAACGCTGGGGACGGCACTGGCTGGATGTCGCGGGCTACGCCGATTCCGAGGGCGGCGTGTCTTCTGATCCCGTCCGCAAGGTGGCGTGGAAATACCGCGACTATGTCATCCGCGCCTTCAATGCCGACAAGCCGTACGATCAGTTTCTCCACGAGCAGTTGGCGGGCGATGAGTTGCTCGATGTCGCCCGTGCGCCGGAGGTCACGCCTGCGATGGTGGACAACCTCACCGCCACCGGTTTCCTGCGCATGGGCATCGACCAAACTGGCTCGCGCACAATGAACTTCGTGCCTGAACGCCTCGGCGTCATTGGCGATGCCCTGCAGGTGCTTGGCTCGGGCGTGATGGGTCTCACGCTCGAGTGCGCCCGCTGCCACTCGCACAAATACGATCCCATCCCCCACCGCGATTACTATCGTCTCAAGGCCGTTTTCCAGGGCGCCCTCGACGAGCACGATTGGCTCAGCTTCAAGACACGCCAGCTCGACTTCGCCACCCCCGAGCATCGCCGCCGCATCGCGCGCATCAACCCGCCGCTCGAGAAAGCTATCAAGCAACTCGAGCGCCAAATTAAAACCGCCGCCAACGATGTGCGGCTGGAGCTGTTGCGCACGCATTATCCGAATCAGCCCGAGGCAGACCGCACCGCCACCCTCACCGCACTGCGCCGCGCGGACAATCAACGCTCCCTCGCCCAGCGCCTGCTCGTCGAGAAACTTCAACGTGTCGAAGCCATCCCGGACAATCGCCAACCCGCACGCATTGCTGTCGCCCGACACGCTCTCGCCAAGCTGCAAACCAACCTCGCCCATCGCCGCCAACAGCTCGAGCCGCCCACTACCATCCGCGCCCTTTGGGACGCAGGCCGGCCATCGCCCACTTACATTCTCCACCGCGGCGAACACGACAAACCCGGGCGCCTCGTCGGTCCTGGTATACCGTCTGCGCTCACCAACGGCCGAACGCCGTTTGACGTGCAGCCACCGTTCCTCGGCAAGACCGGCCGCCGGCTGGCGTTGGCCAAATGGCTCACGCGTCCGGACCATCCGCTCACCGCCCGCGTGATGGTCAATCGCGTATGGTATCATCACTTCGGCAACGGGCTCGTGCGGTCGCTGGAAAACTTCGGTGTGAAAGGCGATCGTCCGTCGCACCCCGCACTGCTGGACTGGCTGGCTGTGCAGTTCGTTCGCGATGGTTGGAGTCTCAAAAAGCTGCACCGCCGCATCATGCTCAGTCGTGCCTATCGCCAATCCAGCACTATCTCCGCCGCCCAAGCAGCTGCCGATCCACAGAACCGCCTGCTCTCGCGCATGCCGCTGCGTCGCATGGATGCCGAGGTGTTGCGCGATTCGATTCTGTTTATTTCCGGCAAACTCGATTCCACCGCGGGCGGTCCGCCCGACGCGGTGTCCGTCAACCGCGTCGGCCTCGTCAGCGTGCCGCCGCGTGCGTCCGGCGGCTGGCGGCGCAGCGTATACCTACAACATCGCCGGACCGAGATTCCCTCGTTGCTCGCCACTTTTGATTATCCCGTTATGGGGCCCAATTGCCTTGAGCGCAACGTGTCCACGGTTTCCACCCAGCCGTTGATGCTGATGAACAACGCGCACATCCGCGAGCTGGCCACCTCTTTTGCTGGCCGCGTGATAAAAGCTGACGGCGACGGCCCGCGAGTGGAGCTGGCGTATCGCCTGGCCTTTAGTCGGCCACCGACCGATGCCGAGCGCGAACTCAGTATCAGTGCACTCGCCGAATTGCGCCGCGATTGGAAGGGCAATGCCGCCGCCGCGCTCACGACTTACTGCCACACGCTGCTCAACTCCGCCGGTTTCATGTATATCGACTGATGAGTGCCCAGCCAACAACCCAGATTCCGCGCCGAGATTTCTTTGCGCGCATGAGTGATGGCCTGTTGGGCGGGGCATTGGCGCATTTGTTTTGCCACGAATTTTTTGGTGGCACCCAGACACTTGCCAGCGAAACGAAGGCGCCGGCGAATCTTCGGCCGCGGGCCGGCCATCATCCTGCGCGCGCGCGGTCGGTCATCCAGCTTTTCATGAACGGCGGGCCGAGCCAGATGGATCTCTTCGACCCGAAGCCGAAGTTGAACCACATGGACGGCAAACCTTTTCCGGGCAACGTCGAGGAAATCGGCAATCAAAGCACCACCGCCATCGGCGTGATGATGGGTGGACGGTATCCGTTTGCACAGCACGGGCAATCTGGTCATTGGATGGCCGACGTGCTGCCGCACACCGCGCGTATGGCCGATGAACTTTGTTTCATCAATTCCATGTGGACCGACCATCCAAACCACGACAACGCGCTGTACAAAATTCACAGCGGGCGGCTGTTCATGGGCTACCCGACGCTCGGTGCGTGGACGGCGTACGGGCTTGGCACGGAAAACCAGAACCTACCCGCATACGTCGTGCTCGGCGATCCGCTCGGCCCGCCGAAGAATGGCGCCCGCAACTGGACTGCCGGATTCCTGCCACCGATTTTTCAAGGCACCCCGCTGCGGCCGACCGGTTCGCCCATCCTCAACCTGCGCCCCGGCTACCAACAACCCGATGCGGCGACTGCCTCNGCGNGCGCGTTGTTACGACAGCTTGATGACATTCACCGCACCAAGCGGCCGCGCCAGCCGNCNTTGGATGCGCGCATCGANTCGTANGCGCTGGCCGCGCGTATGCAGCTTTCCGCCGGCGAAACACTCGACCTCNCGCGCGAAAANNAGAGCACGCTCGANCTGTANGGCATNNGNCGCGANCNGACCGATTCGTTCGGNCGGCGNTGCCTGNTGGCGCGGCGGCTCGTGGAGCGTGGGGTGCGGTTCGTTCAGATTTTTCTNGAGGAACAACCGTGGGACAGCCACGTGGACCTCGCCGACAATCATCGCGCCGCCTGCCAGCGCACCGACCGACCCGTCGCCGGGCTGTTGCGTGACCTCAAGGCGCGCGGTTTGCTCGACAGCACGCTGGTCATTTGGGGCGGGGAATTCGGCCGCACGCCCACCTCGCAAAAGTCCGGCAACATTTACACTGGGCGCGACCACAACATGCAGGGCTTCACCTCCTGGCTCGCCGGCGGCGGTGTGCGCGGCGGCATGGCGCATGGTGAGACGGATGAATTCGGCCACAAAGCCGTGCGCGACCGCGTGAGCGTGCACGACTTTCACGCCACGGTGCTGCACCTGCTCGGATTGCATCACCAAAAACTCTTCTTCACCCGCAGCGGACTCGAGGAACGGCTGACCGGCTTCACGCCGCCGCGCGTGGTGAAGGAAATTCTCGCATGATAACCCGCCGTCAGCTGCTGCAAGCCGGCGCCGCCACGGCTGTCGCGGCAAACGTCCGCTCTGCGGAAGCGCCACTGCGCATCATCGACACGAATCTCAGCCTCTTTCGCTGGCCGTTTCGGCGATTGCCGCTGGATGATGCCGATGCGCTCGTCAAAAAGATGCGCACCCNCGGCATNAGCCAAGGATGGNCNGGTAGTTTTGAGGGAATTTTGCATCGNGATATTTCCAGTGTGAACCAGCGTCTCGCCAAGGCGTGCGTCACGCGCCCGATGCTCCAGCCCGTCGGCACGATCAACCCCACGCTGCCAGATTGGCGCGCCGACCTCCGCCTATGCGTCGGTCACAAAATGCCCGGCATTAGACTATTTCCGGGCTATCACGATTANAAACTGGCTGACCCGCGCTTTGCCGAGCTGCTGCAGTTGGCCACGAAAATAAAGTTGTTCGTNCAAATCGCTGCCACGGTGGAGGACACCCGCACGCANCATCCGCGCCTGCGCGCGCCGGATGTAGACCTCTCACCGTTGCCGAAAGCGTTGCGGGGCATCGACCGTGCGCGGGTNCAAATCCTGAACCTTCGTCCGCGCAGCGCGCATATTGAGCTGCTCGCCAAGCTGCCTAACGTGCGTGTGGACACCGCCCGCGTCGAGGGCACCGACGGTGTGCCGGCACTGGTCAGGAAATTGCCCGGCCGCGTCTTGTTTGGCACCCACGCCCCGCTGCTTATCCCCGAGGCTGCGCTCATTCGCACGCACGAATCCGCGCAGCTCGATGCGCCCTCCCTCCGCGCCCTTCTCGCCGAAAACGCCGATGCCTTCGCGCGCGCATGAATCCCGCCGACCTACAGCTCGGACTGCCCAGCNCGCGCGCGCTGGCCGGCTTTCGCATTTGGGATTCCTACTTCACGCCTTCGCACACTCATCCCGGGCCCAATGGCGGCGACCGCCTCATCACCGACATCGAGCGTTCGCTGCCCGCCATTCGCAAGGGGCGGTTCGAGAAACTCTGCCTGTTTCCCCACGTCGGCATCGGCACGACTGCCGACGCGGCATTTGAGAAACTCGTGCGGGCCAAGTCGGACCTCATCCTGCGCCCGTTCAATCGCTGGCCCAAGCTGCTGCTCGGCATGATTCAGCTTAATCCCAATGACGTCCGCGCCTCGCTTGACGCCCTCAACCGCTGGCTGCGCGACGGACCGATGCTCGGCGTGTACTTCCCCGGNGGCGGTCCCGGCGCTCTCACNTGCACGCACAAAAACTTCGAGCCGCTCATCCGGCGCATCGCCGAGCTGAAAGGCGTGATCATGCAGCACACTTGGAACAAGACCGGCGGCAAACAGGGTCCCGNCGAATCCACGCCTGCCGAGCTGGCCACCGTGGCCGCGCGTTTCCCGAAGCAGCAGTTCATTTGCGCCCACGCCGGTGGCGAATGGCAACGCGGCCTCCGCGCCGTTCGTGGCACGCCCAATATTCTCGTGGAAACCTCCGGCTTTGATGCCACNGCCGGCTTCATCGAGATGGCCGTTCGCGAGCTCGGTCCCCGCCGTATTATCTTTGGCAGTCATTTGCCATCGCGTTCCCTTGGTACGGAACTGGCCAAAGTNACCGCCGCGAACATTCCTGCGGCGGCCAAGAAACAAATCCTTGGCCAAAACTATCGTGATCTGCTCCAGCTGATTTTGAAGAGGCGGNCCATTGAATGATTTCGACCGGCGATTATAAATACTCCTTCATTTTATCCTGAAAACGGTGGTAGAGCAGGCCGAGGGTAATGAGGATGATACCCATGCCGATAAAGGTGACAATGCGNGTGGCGCCGCCAAGGTGGGTCCAAGTGAGCACGACGACGTTTCCGATGGAGGTAAGCAGGATGCCCAGCCCGAACAGGCGGTGCGCGCGTTCGCGGGACCACAGGCCGAGGCTGATGAGCACAAAAGCCAAACCGGCCCAGGCGATCACATCGTAATCACCCGGCGCCATGCGCGAGGTCCATTGCCACAGGCTCACGTTTAAGAGTAGCAATACCGGCAGACGCCCCCAGTCGGGCAGTTTGTTTTCCTTGGCCGAGCGCACGTAGCAAAGGGCGCCCAGCAGGCCGACCAGCGGGATGGCGTCCAGCGGCCGCGGGCTGCTCCAGTGCAACGCCGTGTGCACCCAAAAGAGGAGGAATCCCACGAGAACAAAGACGCCGCCAACGATCAGGCGCTCNAGGCGTTCGCGACGTTGATTGAGCAGCACGTGGCCCACGCCGAGTAGGGTAAAGAGTAGGAACAGGTACTCGCCGGGAACATATTTTGCGCCCCACGCCATGGCCNGCGCCCAGCCAAAATAAAAGTAGGATTGGGTGCCAAATTTGGCCAGCGTCTTGAGCGGATGTTTCTCGGCCTGCACGAGGCTGGCGGAATGCAGGAGAAAATGTGACATGCCGAGGATAACAATCAATGGCACAAACATCAGCATGGCGCTCGGGGCATCGCCCATCAGCTTGAGTGGCATGAGCGCGCCAGCAAAGAGGATGAAGATCTGCGCGGCGATAAGGCCAGGCGTGAGGTTGAAGCCCAGACTCGCGATGCTGAGCACTACCCCGATCAGCGGCAACACCCACATGAGTTCGTTGCTGGGCAGGTAATGGAGACAGGCGGCCAGCCCGCAGAGGGTGGCGATGGATTGGGTAACGGCCCCGAGGGTGAACTGTGTTTTAGCAGTTGCGCCGAAGCGTGCAGCGACAGTTTCGCGCATCCGATCCATTGCCCCGCCGTAGGCAAAGGCTGTGAGAATTGGCACGAGCGCATAGGGCCAGGCAAACACGTTTCCGGTGAGAATGATTTGGGCAACGAAATACAGAGGGGCACCGAGGATGCCGGCCAAGCCCAGCATGGCGGTGGTGAAATCACGCGTGGCAAAGGCGTACGCCGTGATCGCCAAGCCCATGGCCGTGAGGGGCACGCTAAAGTCCGTCAGATCGAAGTTCACCAGTCGCAACGAAATGGCGAGCAACACCAGACCCAAGGCAAGGGCTCCCAAAATATTGCCGAAGAAAGCCGCCACGTGTTCGAAGGTGGCCGGCGCGGTGGATTGATGGGTGCGGTGCCGCCAGAGCTGAGCGCCGAGCACAACCCCCAGCAGACTCCATGGTTGCCATGCCGGGAGGCCGCCGGTTGGGGAAAAGGCGTTTGGCAGCCAAACGAGGATGCCTATGGCCAGGTGAATTTCGCCGGCGATCCACAAGGTGCGGATGCCGGTGAAGCGCGAGACCGCCAGGGTCGCCAGCCCGAGGACCGCCAGCAGGAGGGTACCCACGGGCCGATAATCTTCCATTAGGGTAGCGGTGCAGGTCGCCAAAATGGAGAGCATGCCGAGGCCGGTGAAAAATTCCTGCAGGGCCGGCACGGCGTTTTCGCGGTGGCAGTATTTCGCCACCCCGGCAGCGGCCAGCATGAGCCCGCCAAAGAACAGGCCGAGCCGCAGCGTGGGTGCGTCGTAGCCGCCTTTGAGTTGTGAGACGGTTTGAAGGATGTCGAAGCCGACAAAAATCGCGCCCACCACGGCGATCACTGCCGAGGCCCGGCGCAACAGGGCGTTGTTCGTACGCAGGCCAAAGAACAGAATGGTGATGGCCTCAGCGCCCAGTAACAGGGCGCGTAACTGGTCCGCCGGCTCAAGGGTCATGATCGCCAAAGTGAAAAGCGTGGCCGCCTTGGCGAGGAGGATTTCACCGAGCAATTTTTCCTCCGCCAACCCACGCCGGGCCATAATGTACAGGCCGAACATCAATCCGCCGAAGCCCAGAGGCAGCACCCAGTAGCTGCTGCGCAATTCGGGCACCTGCAGCAGCGTTATGGTGATGAGCGCGAAACAGGCGCCGTTGTTTAGGTTTACAAAGGCACTGCGCTTGGCGGGAGTGAGTTGCTCATTGCGTGACAGGAAGCCGGCCGCCGTAAAGATGAGCCAGTAAATGATCAGGAACATCGCGTCCTGCCAGAATTCCATGGAGCCGCCTACGGCATGCTGGAAACGCCAATAGGCAAAGCCGGCGTACGAGGTGATGAGCGCCAGAAAGGACAAGTTAGCCCAACGGTTGCGCAGCACGAAGTACACGGCCGCGATGCCCAGCGCGATGTTGGAGGCAAATGTGAAGGTGACGTTGCCCGCCTCAGGATTATGAATGAGCGGCACGTACGAGGCGTAGTAGGCGCCGGCCACGGCAAACATCGCCATCAACTCGGATTGCCGGCGCGTGGCCAGCACAATGATAAATACCGCCCAAACTGCCAGCATGGCTCCCGCAGCTACCGGGCTGTTGACCAGCCCTAAAACCGGCGCGTCCACAAAGTGCAACGCGTACGTGGAAAAGTATACGGCCGCCATACCGCCGCCGGTTAACACCTCACCAAAGTTTTTCAAATTTTCAAATCGCTTGTGCAAAAATAATCCGCCACCGAGCATGCCGAAGCTGACGAGGTAGAGCAGGGCAGCGTTGAGGTACGGTATGAGATGCTGGTAATCAGCACTGTCGCGCAGCCCCACGTAGCCCATGTTCGCAAGGTAGGCGAGACCGGTGAGCACCAGCACCACACCCACGCGCACCAGCCACACTTTGCCGAGGCGCTCTTCAAGGGAGGCCGGAGATGCTGCGTTGGCGGGCTCGGGTGGGGCCGGTTGTGTTGCTGGCGATTGCGCGCTGGGGGGAGCGGAGTGTGCTTGGGCGGCTGGAGCGAGTTCCGGCAGTTCAACGGGGTCGGGTTGTGGTTCCGCCTCCTCAGGCGTGATCAAAGGTGGTAGCTCAGTTTTTTCAATAGGCGGCGGCTCGGGCGAAGGGTTGGAGTTTGGTGACGGTTCCGGATCAGCGGGAGCCGGGGCTGTCAGTACCGGCGGTTTTTCTTCTTCGGGAGTGGCCAACTCGGCGACCGGCGGCACGCCTGCGGCCATTTGTCGCTCAAGTTGCTCGGTGCGCATTGCCTGAAAATCCAACCGGCGCTTAAGCCCGGCAATTCGTCCAAAGAGGATGATATTCGGCACCAGCACGAGCATCACGATCAAGATCGGGCAACCCCAGCTCACAATAAAATCCCCAATTGCCGACAACCCTAACACAGCCGAAAGAACGGTGCCATTCATGGTCGAACTATTGCACGGATCCATTGGCAGGCCAAAATTGAAAAACTCGATGGCAAAATCGATGCCATCAATGATAAACATATCAACAAATCCGGATATATTGATTTTAAAATTGACGGGTTGGCAGGGTGGCGTAGCATTTGGCCCGATGAATGAATCGCCCACATTTGGGGAGCTGCGGGAGCAGTTGGCGGAGCGCATCCTGTTTTTGGATGGCGCGATGGGCACGATGGTGCAGCGGCATGAGTTGGCGGAGGACGATTTTCGCGGGGAGCGGTTTGCCGATCATTCCGGTGACCTGAAGGGGAACAACGATCTGCTTTCGCTGACGCGGCCGGACATCATCCGCGGGATTCATACGCAGTTTTTGGAGGCGGGGTGTGACATCATTGAGACGAACACCTTCAGCGCCACGCGCATCGGCATGGCGGATTACGCGATGGAAGACATCGCGCGGGAGCTGAACGTCGCCTCGGCCAAGCTGGCCCGCGAAGCCGTGGAGTCGGTGATGGCCAAGGACGCCTCAAGGCGCTGTTACGTGGCGGGAGCGATTGGGCCGACCAATCGTACGGCTTCGATTTCGCCGGATGTAAATGATCCCGGTTTTCGCGCGGTGACGTTTGACGATCTCGTGGCAGTGTACCGTGAGCAAACGGAGGCGTTGATTGAAGGCGGCGTGGACATCCTGTTGCCGGAAACGACTTTCGATACACTCAACCTCAAGGCGGCTTTGTTTGCGATTGAGGAAGTGTTTCTTGGGCGCGGCGAGCGCTTGCCGGTGATGGTGTCGGTGACGATTACCGATGCCTCCGGCCGCACACTCTCGGGGCAGACAACCGAGGCGTTTTGGAATTCCATCGCGCACGCGAAGCCCTTCACCGTGGGCATCAACTGCGCACTCGGCGCCAAGGAAATGGCGCCGTACATCCGCGAGCTCTCGCGCATTGCGGATACGTTTGTGCACTGCTACCCAAACGCCGGCCTTCCCAATCCATTGGCGGAAACGGGTTACGACGAACGGCCTGTAGACACCGCGGCGGCTTTGCGCGATTTAGCCAATCAAGAGTTGCTCAATGTGGCTGGTGGCTGTTGCGGTACGACGCCGTCACATTTGCAGGCCATTATCGAGACGCTGGTCGACGTGAAGCCGCGCGTGCCGGCATCATTGTCCGGCTCGCTACGCTTGAGTGGTTTGGAGCCACAAACGATCGGCGATCGCACGGGCCAACTGGCGATGGTGGGAGAGCGTACAAACGTGATGGGTTCTCCGAAGTTTAAGAAGCTCATCAAGGAGGGTGACTTTGAGGCTGCACTCGCGCTGGCGCGGCAACAGGTGGAGAATGGCGCCAACGTCATAGACATTTGTTTCGACGAAGGCCTGCTCGATGCCGAGGCGTGCATGCGCAAATTTTTAAACCTGCTCGCGTCCGATCCGGACATCTCGCGTGTGCCGATCATGGTCGATAGCTCCAAGTGGAGCGTGCTGGAGGAGGGCCTCAAGTGCCTGCAAGGCAAGGGCATCGTCAACTCCATCAGCCTTAAGGGCGGCGAGGAGGAGTTCCTGCGGCAGGCGGCTTTGTGCCGGCGCTATGGGGCGGCGGCCGTGGTCATGGCTTTTGACGAAAAAGGCCAGGCGGCGACGATTGAGGACAAGGTGGCCATCGCCGAGCGCGCTTACACACTGCTGACGAGGCAACTGGATTTTCCACCGGAAGACATCATTTTTGATCTCAACATCCTCACCGTCGCTACCGGCATGGAGGAGCATGACGATTACGCGGTCAATTTTATCGAGGCCGTGCGGCAGGTGAAGAAGCGTTGCCCCGGCGCGCGCACAAGCGGCGGCGTGAGCAACATTTCGTTTTCCTTTCGTGGCAACAATGTGGTGCGCGAGGCGATGCACTCGGCGTTTCTCTATCACGCCGTGGAGGCCGGGCTGGACATGGGCATCGTCAATGCCGGGATGCTTGAGGTGTACGAGCAGATCGACAAGGAACTGCTCGAGTACGTGGAGGACGTGCTGCTAAATCGCCGGCCCGATGCGACCGATCGGTTGATCGATTACGCCGAGCAGTTCAAGGGCGTCAAAAAAGAGAAGTCTGCGGCTGATCAAAAATGGCGCGAGGAAAACGTGGCATCGCGCCTGAGCCACGCGTTGGTAAACGGCATCACGGAGTTTATTGAGGAAGACACCGAGGAAGCCCGCGCGGCGGCCGCACGACCGCTGGAGGTGATCGAGGGGCCGTTAATGGACGGCATGAAAGTAGTCGGCGAATTGTTTGGCGCGGGCAAAATGTTTCTGCCGCAAGTAGTCAAGAGCGCTCGCGTGATGAAGAAAGCCGTGGCCTACCTTACGCCGTTCATGGAGGCGGAGAAGGAGGACGGCGATGACACTAGCGCCGGCACCTTCGTGATTGCCACNGTGAAAGGCGACGTGCACGACATCGGNAAAAACATCGTCGGCGTCGTTCTCGGCTGCAATGGNTACAAGGTCATCGATCTGGGCGTGATGGTGGATTGCGATACCATTTTAAAGGCCGCCGAGGAACACAACGCGGACATCATTGGCTTGAGCGGGTTGATCACGCCGTCGCTGGATGAAATGATTTTTAATGCCAAGGAAATGCANCGGCGCGGNCTCCAGACACCTTTGTTGATCGGCGGGGCCACCACGAGCAAGGCGCATACGGCGATCAAGATTGCGCCGGTGTACGAGGGNCCNACGTGCCATGTGCTCGACGCCTCGCTGGTGGTGGGTGTGTGCAACGATTTGCTCAGTGAGAATCGGCGTGATGATTTTCTTGAGGAACTGGAATCCGAGCACGAGCGCCTGCGTGAGAAATTTGCCAGCGGCGAGGATGGCCGCAAAGACATCGTGCCCTTGGCCAATGCNCGCGCTGCCGCGCCGGAATACGACTGGGCAGCCGAGGAGATTCGCACGCCGGAAACCCTTGGCCTGCAGCATTTTAAATCCATTCCGCNGGATGTGCTGGCCACCTACATCGATTGGTCGCCCTTTTTNTGGGCGTGGCAGTTGCACGGGGTGTACCCGACNATTTTCAACAAGCCCGAGGAAGGCAAGGAAGCGAAGAAGCTGTTTGCCGACGGGCAAAAAATGTTGGAGGACATCATTGCCAATCAGCGTTTCACCGCGCGGGCCGTGGCCGGTTTTTGGCCGGCCAACAGTGTGGGTGAGGATGTGGAAGTGTACACTGATGATTCGCGTGCCGAACAGTTGGCCNCCTTCCATTTCCTGCGCCAGCAACGGCAGAAAAAAGAAAGGCAGNTGTGCCGAAGTTTGGCGGATAACATCGCGCCGAAAGAGAGCGGTCGCGTGGATTTCTTCGGCGGCTTTGTGGTGACGGTCGGTCAGGAAGTGGAGGACTACGCCGCCACCTTCCGCGATGCGGGCGATGATTACAGCGCCATCATCGTGCAGGCGCTGGGCGATCGCTTGGCCGAGGCCAGCGCGGAATACGTCCACAAAATCATGCGCGACCAAAGCGGCATCGGGGCGGAGGAAGGATTCGCAGCAAAAAACAAGCTCGACGAAGAACAGGCAAAATTTTTGATCAAGGAAAAGTACCGCGGCATACGGCCAGCGGCGGGATACCCTTCCTGTCCAGATCACAGCGAGAAAGAGACGCTTTGGAAACTGCTCGAAGCAGAAGAGCGAACAGGTGCAACCCTTACCACCAGCTATGCCATGAAACCGCCTAGCACAGTAAGCGGTTATTACCTGAACCATCCGAATGCGAAATATTTCAACCTTGGCCTGATCGGTGAGGATCAGGTGGCCGACTATGCTGCGCGCAAAAATATTTCCCAAACCGAGGCCGAGAAATGGCTTCGCCCGCACCTCGGCTATGACGAGGAATAACCATGGAGTAGAAAGGAATAATCATGAAGGCCAACAAAGGATTCACGTTAATCGAACTGCTGGTGGTAATCGCCATTATTGGCATATTGGCTAGCTTGTTGCTGCCGGTGATGGGGCGCGCTAAGCAACTGGCGTTGGGGGTGAAAAACCGGAATAATTTTCAGCAGATTTATCGTGGCTTTCAAATGTATGCGGATGACCACGACAGCTTAGCGGTGGGAGTGGGGAATTCTTCCGGACAACATTTTTTCGGCCAATACAATGGGCCCGGTTCGCCGGTGGATTTTGCCGGTGGCACGCTGAGTCCATATGTCAACGGTAACCCAGCGATCTGGAAGGATCCCACGTTCCTAAACTACGCCAAACGCGCCAAGGGCCACACCTGCAGTTACGCCTACAACCACAGTTATCTTAATGAACTGGAAGAGCAGGGCAACTGGTGGGATGCCGATTACCGGTTTGAATGGGTGGGGTTGGATACCACCTCGATTCAGATGCCGGTGGAGACCGTGCTGTTTGGCGACTCGGCTCGGAACTGGATGGGGCCGGTGGAGGAAAATTGGTTTTGGACGCCGCCTTCACAGGCGCGTGCGTGGACCGGATGGGAAACGGCCTACACCCATTTTCGGCACAGCGGCAAGGCGACTGTACTTTGGGCGGATGGCCACGTGGAAATGATGGCACCGGATCAAACCTTTCCGGTGAATTCAGATCAGCTCGGGTACCTGTGCAATACTGACGACCACCCGTTCAAGCGCATCAAGGACTGACATGGACCGGAAGACCATCATATTTGTCTTTGTGGCGGCCGTGGGATTGATGGTCTGGGGATACCTGCGGGATGGAGGAAACGAATACGCGGACCAAGAGGTGACATTGAATTCCAACGAAGCACAAACTGTGCAGGCAATGATGGAACAATTGCAACAGTCCACCAATTTTTTGACAGATTATTTGATTCAGGGAGCCAGCCCCATGGCGCGTGAGCAACTTCACCAGCGGGCACAGCAGATCCAAGGTGCCCGCAGTGTTTCCATACGGTCGGCCAGTTGGACGGGTGATTATTTTCGAGTACACATTAGTAGCCCAACCGAGGGGGATGCAGGAGCCGAACATTGGTTTCTGCTCGCCGCCGATGAAGCGGGCACGTTAAAACTCGTGGGCGTGCAACATTAACATGCCCAAATCCAAACACATTCCCTGGCTGCTTGGTTTGCTGGTGCTGTTCACCGCCATGCGCTGGCCGGAACTGCTGCNGCCGAACTTTAGTCCGGTTTACGCCATTTGTTTTTGTGCGGGGGCGTATCTGAAAGGTTGGCGGGCNTGGGNCGTGCCGGTGGCATTGTTGTTCATCAGCGATGTGGTGATGAATTATTTCGTTTATCGNCCNATGGGGTTTTCCGTTTTTACGGCGGGCATGATCGGCTCGTATGCGCTGTATCTGTTGATCATCGGCTTNGGCTGGCGGTTGGGCGAAAGACAATCGCCCGCGGTACTCATTGGCGGTGGCGTGCTGGGGGCGTGCGTATTTTTCTTTGGNAGCAATACCTTGGTATGGCTGAGTGATCCGGTCTATTCCANGACTGTGACCGGCTGGATACAATCGTTTACCGTGGGCAAAGCCGGTTTTCCGCCTGCGATCCTGTTCCTGCGCAACACAGTAATCTCCGGTGCACTGTTCACAGCGGTGATTGTATTCGCGGTTCAATACTTGCGCGTTGCGGCGGGTGAAAAGGGAGAGGCAAGTGCCACCTTGCCCCAAGAATAAAATTNAGGGGACGAGGTGGANCTCGTNCCTCCCGTTACTTTTCGCCAATCTGGCCAGCTATNGCACCGATGATTTTTTCGCTCCAGGCATCCAATGCCGTGGCNTCGCGGCCTTCGACAAGGAGCCGGATTTTGGGTTCCGTGCCGGAATAGCGCAGGAGCACCCGGCCGCCTTCGGCTTGCAGGGCGGCTTCGGCCTCGGCAACTAACCCGGGTACGTCGGCCAATTCCTCGATCGGTTTCTTTTCGGTGACCCGCAGGTTAGTGAGCTTTTGTGGAAACCGTGTCCAGCACTGGGCCAGTTCGCTGAGCGACTTTTGCNTGGCGGCCATGATGCGGAGGATTTGCAGGGCGGCTACGAGGCCGTCGCCNGTGGAAGCGTGGTCGCTGAAAATCAGGTGGCCGCTTTGNTCGCCACCGAAATTGTATCCGCCGCTGAGCATTTCATCGATCACGTGCTTGTCGCCCACGGGCGTGCGCACGGTGCGGCCGCCGGCCGCCTCAATGGCGCCGTCGAGGCCGGCGTTGCTCATCACGGTGGTGACGAGAGTTTTGTTGGCCAGTGACCCTTCAGCAAGCATCTCCAGTGAGGCAATGGCCATGATGTCGTCGCCGTCGATGAGCGTGCCGGTTTCATCGCAAAGTAGTACGCGGTCGGCATCGCCGTCATGCGCGATACCAATGTCGGCGTGGTGTTCCTGCACCCAATGACACATCTGCTCGGGATACATGGAGCCGCAGCCGGCATTGATGTTGGTGCCGTTCGGGTGGTTGCCATAAACGATCACCTTGGCGCCCAGTTCGCGCAGGGTGCACGGCGTGGCCTTATAGGCGGCGCCATGGCCGCAGTCGACCACGATGGTTACGCCTTCCAGTGTCTTGCCGCGCGGGAAGGAGCGCTTGGCATATTCGACGTAGCGGCCGAGCGCGTCATCGATGCGGACCGCCTTGCCGATTTCATCGGCAGTGGGACGCACGTCATCAATCTCGCCGCTGAACACGAGATTTTCAATCTGCTGTTCAATCGTGTCGGGCAGCTTGTAGCCGTCGTGGTTGAAAAACTTGATGCCGTTGTCGTCGTACGGATTATGCGAGGCAGTGATGACGATACCCGCATCGGCGCGCAGGCTGTTGGTGATGCGGGCCACGCCCGGTGTAGGTAACGGGCCGATGAAAAGCACATCCACGCCCATGGACAGGATGCCGCTGGAGAGGGCGTTCTCGAGCATGTACCCGGAGAGGCGCGTGTCCTTGCCGATGACAATTTTATGGCGTTGGCGGCTGCGCGATTCGGGGTTGAGATTCTTGAACACGTGCGCCGCGGCGCGGCCGAGCTTGAGAGCCGTCTCGGCGGTAACCGGTTCCACATTGGCGCGCCCGCGCACGCCGTCGGTGCCAAAGATTTTTGTGGCGGGGCTCATGTCAGTCCTTCTCCTTGTTGGTGCCGAGCGGATCGTTGGTTAAGGGCGGGGCAGGCTGGGCGGGTTTGGGGGTGGCGGGAGGTGTCTTTTTGCGTTCACCGGAATTGGTGTAGGACAGGCCGGCGGTGTCGTAGATGACGTACCAAACGACGATGGCCACGGCGAGGGAGATAAACTTCATCATCGTCCGGCTGATTTTTTCCGGTTTGTCCGGGGTGGCGATGGGGGGCATGGGGTCGGCCATTAGTTGCCTTTCTCCTCCTTGGCGCGCAGTCGGCTGTTAATGATCTCGGCGAGGTCCCGGAGGGTTGCGCGAAGCCGGGCGAAGGCACCGGGCTCTTCCTCGGGGCTGGATTCAGTCAGCAGTTTTTCGGACAAAAATTCCTTGAGGCGCGCTGTGCTTACCCGGCTGTGCAGGGTGCCGTCGAAGCAATATGAAATGTCGCCGGTTTCCTCGGAGACAATGATGACGATAGCGTCGGTTTCCTCGCTGAGGCCAATGGCGGCGCGGTGCCGGGTGCCGAGCGTGTGGTTTACATCGATGCGGCGGGTGAGCGGAAAGATGACGGAGGCGTACATGATGCGGTCGCCGTGGATCACCACGCCGCCGTCGTGCAGGGTGGAGTTGGGGAAGAAAATGGACTCAAGCATCTCGGGCGTGACGACCGAGTCGATCAACACGCCGCTTTGTGTTTCCTGATGGATGTCGACGGATTGCTCGATGGCCATGATGCCGCCGACCTTTTTGCGTGACAGGCGGTCGGTAGCCTGCACGATGACATCGATGTCCAATTGGCTGGAGCCGTCGGTGGTGAAGAGCGGCAGATTGCCCAGCTCGGCGAGCAGCCGGCGCAGCTCGGGCTGGAAAATGATGAGGATGGCAACGGTAGTGAAAAGGAACACTTGTTGCAGCAGCCAGCTGAGCACTTCGAGTTTTAAAATGGCGATGAAAAAAGTTCCCGCGATCACGAGTAAAAACCCAAGCACCACCGGCCAACCGCGTGAACGTTGCAGGTAGGTGAAGATGTAGAAGAGGACGATGGCCAGCGCGCCGATCTCCACGAAGGCCCGCAAAATCCACAGCCAGTCCGTCAGCACCCACGTCCACAGGGCGTTGATCCATTCGGGGATGTCCGACACTTTCGGAATCTCCGTCGCCAAGATGAATTGGATGCCCTCCATATTATTGCCGGCTGATGGCTGCCCACGTTTTCAGCGCGTGCGCGGTTTCACGCACCTCATGCACCCGCACGATGCCCGCGCCAGCTTCGGCTGCGCGACAGGCGCAAGCGAGGCTGCCGGGTAACCGGTCGGCCACTTTCGCGCCTGTGAGGTGGCCGAGAAACGACTTGCGCGAGGCGCCCACCAGCAAAGGCCGCTGCCATTTTGTAAAATGCTCCAGCGCACCGAGCAACGCCAAATTATGCTCAAGCGATTTGCCGAACCCTAGGCCGGGGTCGAGCGCCACGTGTTCCGCGGGCAATCCAGCCCCGGCGGTGGCCTCAAGGCGTTCACCAAAAAAATCGTGAACTGTCGCCACCACGTCATCGTAGGTGGGAGCATCCTGCATGGTTTGCGGAGTGCCCTGCATGTGCATGGCCACGTAACCGGCACCGGCCGATGCGGCGGTTTGCCACATTTGCGGGTTGTTGCGGTGGGCGGCGATGTCGTTGACAATCACGGCGCCGGCGTCCAGCGCAGCGGCGGCCACGGCGGGTTTTTGCGTGTCCACGGATAAAGCGGCACCGGTGGCTCCGGCCAGTTTTTTTATGACGGGAAGGACGCGGGCCAGTTCGTCCGCCTCGGAAACAGGCGGTGCGCCGGGCCGGGTGGATTCGCCGCCGATGTCGAGTATGTCCGCGCCTTCCGACGCGAGCGCCAAGGCGTGCGCGACGGCAGTTTCGGTAGTGGCGTGTTGGCCGCCGTCGGAAAAGGAATCAGGCGTGACGTTGACGATGCCCATGATGAGCGGGCTGCGCGGAAACTCCCACACGCGATCGCCGGCGCGCCAGATCATGCTAATAACCGCTGCTGTCCGGCGACTTTTCGATCAGCTCAATCTCATAGCCTTCCGGCGCATCAATGAAGGCGAATCCGCCGCCGGCCTCCTTCAGGTGCGGGCCATCGGAGTATTCCACGCCGAGCGATTGGATGTGTTTCTCAAACTCCACGAGGCTATCCACCTCAAAGGCCAGATGTGTGAGATCTTCCTGCACCTGCACGCCGCCGCTGCTGGGGTAGCTGCACAGTTCAATTTCCTCATCGCTATTGGGCGTGGCGAGAAACACCAGCTCCGATCCGCGGGGTGACTTGTGTCGGCGCGTTTCGGTGAGCCCCAGCACCTCGGTGTAAAACTTCACCGACGCCTCCAGATCGTCCACGCGATAGCGCGTGTGTAGCAGTTTTTTGACAATGGCCATGGGCAAAGGATGCCCGAGGCGCGCTCGTGGCGCAAGATTTGTGACATGACTGGCAAGATGCCGCTGATTGCGCTTGCTTGTGGGGGTAGAAAATGGATGATCACCGCGCGCATGAATCGTACCGGTATCCAGATCGGCCTGTGGCTGGCGTGTACCTTGAGTGCGGTGGAGGTAAAACCGCCCGCGGCCATTGAGACGCGCGGTGTGCCGGTTATTTCGGATAAACTCGCCGCCCGGGTGCAGCCGTATCTCAACGTGCGTGCGGTGCGCCTGCAGGATGTGGCGCCCGACAGCAAACGCATGCTGATCACTCAGCGCCCGAAAGACGGCCAAGTGGCCCAGTTGCACGAGATGCGGGCCGCCGGGGCGAAGCCGATTCAATTGACTAACGGCCGCGAGCCGGTGCGATCCGCGCAATATCATCCCGTGCACGGCCGGTCCGTCATTTTCCTGCGCGACACCGGCGGTAGTGAACGCTTTCAGGTGTTTCACCTAGACCTCACAACCGGCAAGGAAACACGGCTGACCGACGGGCGCAGCCGGCACACCAGCCCGCGCTGGTCGCCCGACGGCAAACAGGTCGCCTATTTTTCACCGAAACGTAACGGTCGCGATAATGATCTGTACCTAACGGATCCCGCCAAGGTCGGTAGCGAGCGCCTGCACTGCAAGCTCAAGGGAGGCGGCTGGTGGATGGAGGATTGGCAGGCCAGCGGCGAACTAAACCTCATGTTGCTGATGGAATACCGNTCCATCACCGACAGCGAATTGCATATCGTGGATGCCCAGACCGGCGAATTGTCCTCCATTACACCGGATTTAAAGGCAGAGATTCAATATCAAAACGCGCACTTTGATCCCCAGCTGCGCGCCATCTATTATTCCTGCGATGAAGACGCCGATTTCCAGCATATCATCCGCTTCAGCTTGCGAACGGGGGAACGCAAGGCGCTGGAGATTCCCTCGAAATGGGACGTGGAAGCGCTGGCCGTTTCGCCCAACGGGCGCACGCTGGCGGTGGTGCACAACGAGGCCGGTGCCAGTCGGCTGGGCTATTTTGGGTCGTCCACCGGCGAACCNGTCCCGCAACAGGCGCTTCACCGGAAGCTGCCTACGGGAGTGTTGCGGAAAATCCAGTGGCTGCCGGACGGATCAGGTCTGGCGTATGACCTGGACAGCACGCGGTCACCGGGCGACCTCAGGGTGGAANCAATGGGCAAGCGCGACCCGGTGAACTGGGCGGTGTCCGACTTGGGAAAATTGAATCCGGCCAAACTCAGCGAACCCCGGCGCATGACGGTGAGCACCATTGACGGCCTTAAGTTTGAAGTATGGGTCTACCAGCCGGGCCGTTGGGTTAACGAAAAATTCGATCCCATCTCGCCGCCGTTCAAGGGATTNCCCGCGCTNATCCATTTTCATGGCGGTCCGGAAAGCCAATTCCGTCCGCGTTTCCAGGGCCGCCNNAATTATTTCATGAGCGAGGAAAACATCATGTTGCTCTGCCCCAACATTCGTGGATCGCGCGGTTACGGCAAACGCTTTCTCAAGGCGGACAATGGTGTGCTCCGCCGCAAGGTATTGATCGATATGGAGCACCTGTACAACATCATCCTCAAGAGCCGCGATCTCGACAGTGACCGGATCGGGGTGATGGGCGGAAGCTACGGCGGGTTCATGGTCCTGCACTCCATGGTTTATCTGAACAGCTTCATCAAATGCGGCGTGGACGTGGTGGGCATCTCCAACTTCATCACTTTTCTCAAGCACACCAGCGAATATCGCCGCGACCTNCGCCGGGCTGAATACGGTGATGAACGCGACCCGATGATTTTCAAATTTTTGAAGGACCTATCGCCTTACAATCACTCGAAAAAAATCACGCGCCCANTGCTCATCGTGCAGGGCGCCAACGACCCCCGCGTGCCCGCCAGCGAAAGCCTGCAGATGGAGCGCGCCCTGCGCAAACAGGGAGTGGAGACTTGGTTTATGATGGCTGCCAATGAGGGGCACGGCTTTCGCCGACGCGAAAACCGCAACTACCAGTTCCTCACCACCGTCGCTTTTCTGCGCAAGCATTTGCTGGGCAAAGACGACGCCACCCAGGTGCCGCCCAAGGAATAGGCGTTGGCAATGCGCGGGCCATGGCGTACAACGCGCCCGTGAAACGCACGCGCCATTTTGCCAGCGATAACAACGCCGGCATCTGTCCCGAGGCTTGGGCTGCGCTGGAGCAGGCCAATGCCGGCCACGCCAGCGGTTACGGCGAAGATCTCTGGACCAAAAAGGCCTGCCGCCTCGTACGTGACTTGTTTGAAACAGACTGCGAGGTGTTCTTTCTGTTCACCGGCAGTGCTGCCAATGCCCTCGGCCTCGCTGCCGTTTGCCGCTCGTACCACAGCATTCTTTGCCACGAAGCGTCTCATGTGCAAAACGATGAGTGTGCCGGGCCTGAATTTTTCAGCGGCGGTGCCAAAGTGCGCCCACTGCCCGGGCGCGATGGCCGGTTGCGGCCGGAAACGCTCGAGGCCGCGCTCGCCAAGCGCACGGATCTGCATTTTTCCAAGAACGGCGCGCTCAGCCTCACGCAGGCCACGGAATTGGGTACGGTGTATTCCGTGGACCAAATCAAGGCGCTTACCGCCGTGGCGCGCCGGCGCCGCNTGCCGGTGCACATGGACGGCGCNCGCTTTGCCAATGCNGTGGCCAGCCTNGGCTGTGCGCCCAAGGANATCACCTGGCGCGCGGGNNTTGACCTGCTCAGTTTTGGCCTNACCAAGAATGGCACGCTCGCGGGTGAGGCACTGGTGTTTTTCAACCGCGATCTCGCCAAGGAATTCGATTGGCAAAANAAGCAGGCCGGNCAACTGGCCAGCAAGATGCGGTTNCTNACCGCGCCGTGGGTAGGNTTGNTNAANGATGGCGCCTGGCTGAAGCACGCTGCGCATGCCAACANGATGGCCCAACGGTTACGNCGGGCATTAAAGAAAATTCCCGGGGTGAAATTCCTGCACCCCACGCAGGCCAATGCCGTNTTTGTNGATTTACCGCCCGTGCTCGTGCAGGCGCTGCACGCGCGTGGCTGGCATTTTTATACGCTGTACGCGGATAACGACGCCCGCTTCATGTGCGCGTGGGATACCACCGAGGAGGATGTNGACACCTTCGCTGCCGATCTCGCTGAGTTAATGGCCAACCGCAAAAACCTGCCGCCGCTGAAGCCGCAGGGCGGCCGGTAGTTATTCGATCTCAATCGGCTTGGGCTGCAAGGGCAAGGGACGGGGACGCACCTGCGGCTTCGGCTCAATCTGAATGCCGAGCCCCCCCGGGCGAACGGGCTGGATTTGGATGCCGCCTCCCGGCCGCACCGGCAGGTTGCCGCCCACGCCCGGCNGCACCGGCTGGATGCCGGCGATCCCGTTTACCTCCGCGTACCGCACGGCCTTTACGCCCTTGAGCTTGGCCATGGCTTGTTCCACGTTGGTCGTGTCCGGCAGAGTCACGTGCAGAATGGTGTTTTTGAACATCGACTTTTTAACCTTCAAACCCGGCACNGCCGCGGCCAGTACCTCGGCCACTTCATCCGCCTCCATGCCTTTTTGCATGCCCACCAGCAATTCGCCCGGGGCATAGCTGCCGGCCGGATGCTTGGCGGCAAAGGCGGCACTCACCNCCGGCCGTTGGCCCTTGTTCCCCTGCGGCTTGGCTCCCTGCAGTTCGGCAAGCTTGGCCTCGAGGCCGGCCAGTCGTTCTTTGAATTTCGCCAAACCCTCCGGCGTGAAGCGGGCGCGAGTCATGAAATCCTTCATGCGGGCAATCTCCTGCTGCAGCCGCAGGATCTCCGGGTTGTTGGCTCCGGGCTTGGGGGCGTTGCCGTCCTTGCCACGGTTGGGATCCTTTTTATCCGCATCCAGATTTTGTTGAATCCAACGCGCCAAGGTGCTGCTGCCGCGGCCGTACCCGCCGGGCAACGGGCGCAGATCGCGCGTTTGCAGGCGGGGCGGTGGGCCCCAGTGGGCAGGGAACCGGCCGTTGCCCGGGCGCGGCTTGGGTTTGGGCTGAGCTCCAGCTTGGCCGTAAAGCATTTGATACACCTCACGGGGTTGACGACGTGCTCCCTTACGTTCGTCAAACCATGGCGAACCACCAATAAACACCCGGCCAGCTGGAATCTTCATCCCGCCTTTTACCCACTCTTCAAAACTGGGCACGCTAGGTTGGCCACCGGTGGGGGGCAAAGGTTTCGGCTTGGCTGCCTTGAGCTCGGCCAACTCCTTTTTCAGCATCGCGAGCTTGGCCTCAAACTTCTTGCGTCCGTCACCGTCAAATTGCGCAAACTTGCCAAAGGTCTCCATCTCCTTGACCTGCTTTTCCAACTCTGCAATGCGCTTGGCATTCGGGTTGACGGGTGCGGGCTGGCCGCCGCCACGATTCGGGTCTTTCGCGTCCGCATCGAGATTCTTCTGGATCCAGCCGGCCATTGTGCTGCTGCCAAATCCGTACCCCCCAGGCAACGGTCGGTAATCAGAAGTCTGCAAACGAGGAGGTTGGCCCCAGTGCTTGGGGAAAGGTTTGCGGCCGCCGGGCGCGGGCACGGGCGGTTTGATGGGGCGCGGCGGTTGTGGAGCGGGGCGGCCCACGATGATTGGCGGGACCGGCCGAGGTTGCGGCGGGGCCACGGCCAATTGTTTATGGACCTTGGCTAGCTCATGGGCCAGACGTGTGAAGCGGTTGATTGTAGCGTCGGTTCCGGCTGCAGGAAGGGCAGCGCCGGTACGCATGGTGAGGGCACTTTGGGTTTCACCGATTGTCAGCGTGAACACGCGGGGATTTGCATCCTGCGGTTTACCCAATTGTTTGGGTAGCGGACCGGGCTTGGTGGTCTCCATTACCAGTTTGGCCAGCTGGGTTAGTTGCGTGGCGGACAGTTTACCCTTCTGTTTTACCGGCTGCAGTTTCCGGTTGAAAAATGAGCGGCGCTCCCAGTGTCCGTCCCGTTGTACGGTGGTGAGCCAGCCGGTGAATCCGGCAAAGCCACCTTGGGCGTCGCGCAGGGAAACCACGGCGGGTAACGCCAGCGCGGAGGGAATGGCGGGTCCGGCGGCGAGACCGTCCTTGGTGACGACCACGTTGATGCGAACGGTCTTGGCGGCTGGTCGCTGCTCAAACACGCGCTTGTACTCCAATATAATCGTGCCTTTNCCNAGAGTTTTGGCTTTGAAGATAGCTTCTGATTGACCTGGCGATCCAAGCAGTCCCGGGTTAGCTGCACGATGTGTGATCTTCCCAACCAACTCAACGGATCCCTTAGGGCTTTTATTATTCCAGGTAAATCCAGTTGTAGGATTCCCAGGCAGCTTTATCTTTAACTCACTACCGAGCTTTGCAGTGATTGTTCCACCGTTATTAGCTAAACCAAGCTGTATTTGGGGTGGTTCGTTACCTCCGTCAGTGGCATCACCAGCTGGCGGGTTTGGCTTATTGGGTTTCTTTGCATCACGAGCCAAATTCTCAGAAATCCAACGGGCAAGTGTGCCGCTGCCTCGNCCATAATCTCCGGGTAAGACTCGTAAGTCCCTTGTTTGGATTCGAGGTGGAGCACCCCAATGAGCCGGGTAAGCTTTACCACTTGGAGATCGATAGATCTTAGTATTTTGAGGCTTGCCATCGACTTTAGCAGCATCCTTTTCAAGATTCTGCTGAATCCAGCGCGCCANNGTTCCACTCCCCCTACCATAACCTCCAGGTAACACTCGAAGGTCACGCGTTTGTAAACGNGGAGGGGCACCCCAGTGAGCGGGGAATGCNTTTCCATTAGGAGCCTTGTANACTTTCTGCGCGACATCTCCCACAGCTGATAACTTGATTTGTCCAATGGCTACACCNTTGCGCGGCGCGTCATCGGCGATGCGCCTATCGATTATAAAACAGGAAGTGAGCAGGCCGTTCTTATCAGTGCGCACGTAGCGGCGTTCGCTTGGGCGCAGGGGTTGGGCGGCCACCTTGGCGGCGTTGGCGTACAATTCATCGAGCGTCTTCACCGGGGCACCCCGCTTGTTTTTGCCGAGATCCTTGCCGGTCTCGACCCAGGCATTGGGCTTGGCTCCTGGTACGGGAGGTTGGCGCCGGTTGAATGCTTCATAGCGGCGCTCCACTACCTTATTATTCTTCACCACAATTGTAGTGGTATGGCCGAAGCCAAAGGCACTACTGAAGCTGACTGTGTACTCGTAGTTTCCGGCGCACTTAGCCTTCGCGGTGGTCCACGTCTTGAGAGCGGTATCCACTTTGGCGATGTCATTATTGTTGGGTGCTGGGCGAGCACCTCCGATGGCTGGTCCAACTGGATCCACAGTGATCGTTGGTGGCGGTGCTGGAGCGGGCAGGGGCACAGGTCTTGGTTGCGGAGCGGGCTTGCCTACACGCTCCTTTGGAGCCACGCCTTTTTTCATCGCGGCACTGATCACCTTCAGCTGCGCTAGTTGCTGTCGCATGCCATTTAGCCGGGTCTGTTGTTGCTGTACGACCTGGGCAGTTAGTCCAGTACGCTTAAGATTATTTTCCAGTTTCGTGATCTCTCCCTGAAGAAGGTTCATCTGTTGCTGCAGGGGAACTGCTGCCACGGCTGGTCGTGCCTGCACTTTTGGTTGAGCCGGCAGAGGTATTGGTTGATCAGCCAATATTGGTAGTGATAGCGCAAGTGATAGGAACAGGTTCGGTTGCTTCATTATTCTACGTCGTTTAGGTTGTAAGCCAATACCACATGAGACGGTGATAGGCGAGACTTTGCCCTNAAAATCATGCTAAAAGTTCGAANTTTTTGCCCGTGATACGGTTTATGACACGGTGCCGGAGCCTTTGTTTTTTCTTAAGCCAACTTAACCCTAGGTGTAATTTTAGTGAACTATAGCTGTTTCAAAGACAAAGGCCGCGCGGGGCGTGGCCTTTCATGGGTTGCGTTGGGTAACAGCTCCACGATTACTCGTGGATCTCGTAGATCGTGCCGTTGAGCACGAATTGCACGTTTTGCCCGAGGGCCAGCCAGCGGCTGCAGCGCGGTTCCTTGGCCAGCAGGACGAAGTAGTCGTCGCTGTTAAATTTCACGCGGGTACGCTTGGCCTTGTTGGCCTCGGCCTTTTGCACTTCGGTATCGACCCAAAACTTCGCGTTTTGGCAGAAGTTTTTGCCGGCAAAATATTGCATGGGTTGCACCACCTGCCGGGCCTTGGCGGGTTGGCCGTTTTCGTTTTTGCGCGCGGGCACGATGAAGGCGCCGGGCGCGGCGGGGGCCCCGCTGGTGAGGGGCGAGCCGCCGGCGTATCCGCCCAGGCCCTGTGCGGCCTCGGCGTTGCTGAGGCGGTTGGCGTTGGCGGCGTTCTTGGCTTCCTTAAGGAGCTTGGCGGCGCGGGCACTGGCCACGGCGAGATCACCGGCTTTGTCCCGCTTGAATCCGTCAAATTGCTGGCGCGCCTGTTCAAGCACTTCGCGGTCTGCTTCCAAACGGGTGAGGGTACGGGCGGCGATCGGCACGCCGCGGCGGCGTTCGTCCTCAATGATGAGGTAGGCCGTGTAGGGCGTCACGATGCCATACTTGCGGGCGAGCTGGGTGATTTCCTCTTTCAACTCTTTCTTTTCACCGTGCAGGCGAATTTCATCGAGAAGAAATCCCACGCGGCGCGTGGCCCACAGGCGCGGGATGAAATCGCGGTCGGCGTTTTTCGGAAAGTTCACGCCAAACTCAGTCTGCACCTTGTCGCCGTTTACCGTGCCGTCAAGCAGCACGTCCCCTTTGCCGGCCTTGGAGTAACGGCCCACGAGCACAATCTCCTCGCCTTTGAACAGGTCCGGTAATGGGTTGGGGTACAGCTTGCTGACCCGTACGCCATTTGGAAACTTGAGCTTGGGATTGGCCAGTACGGGCTCTTTGATTTTGGTATAAAAACTGGACACTTTCACTTCAATGTCCTCATTCGGAGTGACGTACTGGCTGCTTGCGCGGGTTTGCTCGGTGATCTTATCAAGCAGGTGGGCATTGACGTCCGTGCCAATGCCGAAGCTGAACACACGCGCCTTGCCGGCGGCTTTCTTGACGTTCTTCACAATTTCCCCCTCGCCGGTGATGCCGATGGTGGGCCGGCCGTCGGTAAGGAAAATGACCACGAACGGCCGCTCGCCCTTGGGCTTGAGCGACAGTGCAGCGGCGAGCGCGTCGTTGATGGCGGTGCCGCCGATGGGCTTCAGGCCGCTGATGAACTCGGTGGCGGCCTGCCGGTTCTTAGTATCGGCCTTTTCCAAGCCATCAAAGAGCGCCTCGGCCTCGGTGGAAAAACGGATGACCTCAAAACGGTCGCCGTCGTTGAGGTTGGCTACGCAGAACTGGAAAGCTTTCTTGGCCTGCTCNAGCTTGTTGCCGGCCATGGAACCGGAGGTATCGATCACGAAGGCAACGTCCTTCTCAACGACCTTGCNTTCGTCCACATCAATGCCCGGCGAGGCGAGCAGCAGGAAGTAGCCGTCCTCGTCGCCTTCGCGGTGCGTGATGAGGTTAACGGCGATGCCCTTTTTCTTTGGCGAATAGTACAGCTTGAAATCGCCCTCCGGCGCCAAGCCTTTGGCCTCAAAACCGACGGTGGCTTTTTGTTTGCCGTTGCGCTTGATCTCCACCTCATGCGTGGGTGAGTAAATGGCCTTGAGTGGAGCGCTGGCGGATAACTCAAGTTTCATCGAGAAATCGCCGATCGCCTTACTGGAGTATTTGCCGGTGCCCAGCGGGTAAGTGTATTCCACTAGACCGCCGTCGCTACGCAGCACTTGGTTGTACGTGAGCTTGATGCGNTTTTTGCCGTGCGGCTCNAANGGGAAAATGCGNACTTTGAANAGGCGATTGNTCGGANTANTCCAGNAACGCGGGATCTTTCATGCTGCGCACAATGTCCGTGTAAATTTTACGCGCCTTGGCGGCATCGAGCAGCTCAGCCTTTTGCAGTTTNCCGTTGATCTCCATNCGGAAATCTTCGATGGCTGCGCCCTTNGGCACNGGGAAAAGGAAGGTGCCTTCCTGTCGGCGCGCGTTGGGATTGTAAAAGATCTGCTCCACTGTGGTGCGCGCCACTCGGTTGTCTATCTTCACTGTCACGTGCTGTTTCTGCAGTTCCATTGGTGCAAACACGTGCGGTACNGGNCGAGGCCAAGGATGTGGCGGTCGAATGATTGGCGGCCGTGGTGGGATGGGATGCGGCAGAATCCGTATGTCATCGCAAATGATCAGCCCGCCTGCTTGGGCNGGAAACAGCATCGCAAAAAAAGCCAGCACCAACGCGCTCCAAGTGAAATTCCTCTTCATGATGAGATAGACGTTTTGTAGCGGGATAATACTCCAAGTTTACACCCCAGCCAACCCTTGCTGGACTTGACCACACGCCNACCCCTGCCCACACTAGGTGCATGCTTAAGCACATTCTGCTGGCCGCCGGCCTGTTGTCCCTTTCGCTTTCTGCTGCAGATTACAAAATCCACACATGGACCAAGCACCATCTCACACCCAATTTCTGGGCTGAGGGTGGGCATTTTGGAGACTTTAATAAGGACGGCCAAGGCGATGTGGTAGTGGGTCCGTACTGGTATGCGGGGCCCGACTTCAAGAAGCGCCACACCATCTATGATGACACTCCCACCTTTGAGATGATGAAGGACGGCAAAAAAGTCAAAGTGGCCGGATACAAAGGCGAGCTGAGCGGCAGCAACGGCTACTCCAATAATTTCCTCACTTATACTTACGACTTCAACTCGGACGGCTGGAAGGACGTACTCGTCTTCGGCTGGCCCGGCAAGGACACCACTTGGTACGAAAATCCCAAGAATAAAAAAGGCCTCTGGAAAGGCCACAACATCTTTCCCGTAAGCGATGGCGAATCNCCGCGCCTTGAGGANATGAATGGCGATGGCAAACCGGAGATACTGGTCTTTCGTGACAAACACCTCGGCTACGGGCAGGGCGACTGGAGTGATCCAGCCAAGGAATGGAAGTTCATCAAGATCAGCACACCGGGAAAATGGCACCGCTACTCACACGGTTACGGTGCCGGCGATGTAAACGGTGATGGCCGAAAGGACATCCTTGAGGCTGCCGGCTGGTGGGAGCAGCCCAAGAAAGTCGACGGGAAAACCCCGTGGAAATTTCATGCGGCACCCTTCGGCGCCGGCGGCGCCCAAATGTACACCTACGATGTCGACGGCGACGGCGATAATGACGTCATCACCTCCCTTGCCGCCCACGGCTATGGCCTAGCGTGGATTGAG
>PBFV01000075.1 GCA_002718935.1 Verrucomicrobiales bacterium | reverse complement strand
TGCGTGGCCCCCAGTCTTTCCATGAAAATGTTGCACGCGCTCAAGGCCGGGGACCTCGATGCTGCCGAAAGTATCCGCCAAACCTTCGAGCCACTCGAGAATCTCCGCAACGGCATCAACCCCATCCGCGTCCTGCATACCGCCATCGCCGAAGCAGGCATTGCGGACACCGGCCCAATCCTTCCCCTGCTGCACGGCGTGTGCGACGACAGTACCGCAAAGGTGGCAACTGCAGCGAGGGAGTTGCTGAGTCACAATTAGTTCTCTCACGGCTCTGTGTGAGATGATGAAACTTGCTCAGCGCCAACCCCGATGTTTCAATCCGGTCATGCACCGGTTCTTGTTCGCGTTCCTTTTCGTAGCGCAGGTGGCTTGGGGGGTTAATCCGCCGCCGAAGCCGAATATCGTGGTGATTCTCGCCGACGACATGGGGTACGGCGATGCGCGGTGTTACAATGCCAAGTCGAAGAATCCCACGCCGCATATCGACCGCCTCGCGCGCGAGGGAATGCGCTTCACCGACGCGCATTCACCGGCCTCGGTATGTGTGCCCACACGGTACGGCCTGTTGACGGGGCGTTATCCGCACCGGGCAAATCTCAATTGGCGACGGCAGTCGGTAATTGAAAAAGGCCGCACCACCGTTGCCTCCGCCTTGAGGGAACGGGGCTACGCCACGGCGATGGTCGGCAAATGGCATCTCGGCTTTGATGACGGGCCGAATTACGACTACTCCAAACCGCTCGTCGGCGGGCCATCGGATCACGGGTTCGATTTTTATTTCGGCATGCCCCACTCGCTGGACATCGTCCCGTACTATTATATTAGCGGCCGCAAAGCAGTGCTTGCGCCGACGGGCTCTATTGGTCCGCGCAACACGGAAGGATGGAGCAAAATTCAGGGCGAGTTCTGGCGGGGCGGGCCAATCTCGCCAGACTTCAAACATGTGGAAGTGCTGCCGCGGTTCACAGCAGAATCGGTGGACTACATTCGCTCGCGGCGCGGCAAACAGAAACCGTTCTTTCTTTATGTTGCGTTGCCAGCACCACACACGCCGTGGTTGCCCACCAAAAAATTTCAGGGCCGCACCAACAACATGTACGGCGACTTTGTGGCAATGGTCGATGATACCGTTGGACAAATTCTCGCAGCGCTCGATGCCACGAAGCTGGCCAAAAACACGCTCATACTGTTCACCAGCGACAACGGACCGGTGTGGTACGACACTGACACCAAGCGCTTTGGCCACAATGCCACCACTCCCCTGCGCGGCATGAAAGGTGACGCGTTTGAAGCGGGGCATCGCATGCCATTCATCGTGCGCTGGCCCGGTACTGTGAAGGCCGGTGCAGTGAGCGAGGCGATGGTGTGCCAGACGGATTTGCTGGCGACGTTTTCCGCAATCGCCGGGCGGCCCTTGACTGATGCTGAAGGAGAAGATAGCGAGAACTTTTTACCAGTGCTGAAAGGTCAACGTGAATTCGCCCGGCGCTGGCTCATTACTGGCGCTCGGCCATCGCACTTGGGTGTACGCAATCGTTTCTGGAAATACATTCCGTCACTCGGTTCAGGCGGATTTTCCGCGCCGCGCAAAGAGGCCCCCAAGCCCGGCGGACCAAAGGGCCAGCTCTACAATCTCGATGGCGACCTTGAGGAAAAGGAAAACCTCTGGCTCAAGCAACCAGCCGAGGTGGAGGAATTCACCAAACACATCGAGCTACAGAAAACCGCCCAGCGCACGCGTCCGCCGATGGAACTGGTGCGGCAGTTGCTCAAACAGTCTCCACGCATCACCACACATCGATTGAATGCCGAGGAGAGTGATCATAAATTCCTTTATCACACCATCAGCCGCGACGGTCGCACGTTGCAGGGCAAGGCCACCAGTCGGTTGCGCAATCTGCTATTGGCCGATGCGGACTCCACCACGCGGCATGAGGAAAAACTGCATTTTGACCCAGGCATTTTGCTGCGATTCCGCGTGGCAAAGCACGAGGCTCAGGTTGCCATTTGCTTCATCTGCAACCACTGGGCGCTGTATCTCGACGGCGAGACGGTAAGTTACACGTCCCTGAAGGAAGAGCGCGCCGAGGTGCTTGCGGCGGTGAAGGCGATGTTTCCAAAAGATAAAATCATCCAGGGCATTCCGGAGAAACTGTAATGAAAGAGACAATCCTATTGGTATTCGTTGTTGCATTGGCGAACGCTTCGCAATTATTTGCAGAAGAAGTTTTAGTATGTTTCCCCGACAGGCGCGTAATGGCGTCAGCAAATAAAGTTGTGGAACAAAAATTAACGGCTGAAGAATCGAAGAAGAATGCGATAATATTAACCAAAATACGGGGTAAACTCTTGTGGAAATCAAGAGGGAACAAAGAGGTGAAATATGTAAAGAGCGGGGTTTTTATGGTTTTTGCTGAATCAAATGGTGCCGGATATGTAAAAGTGGGTAATGGAGTGGCAATGGAGCATGTCCACATTGGTATGGTTACATACACATATTTTGGAAAGGTTAATTTAATTAAGCCAAGCTCACTGGATTGAAATGAAAAGAATCATTTTTCCGCTGTTTGCGTGTGTCGCGGTCGCTATTGCGGCACAAGGCAAGCCGAATATCGTGCTCATCATGGCCGATGACGTGGGGTGCGAACCCATTGGCGCCTATGGCGGTGAGCGATGGAAAACACCGCATATCGACGCGCTGGCAAAGGGCGGGATGAAGTTTGATTACTGCTTTAGCATGCCGGTGTGTCATCCGACGCGCGTCTGCCTCTTGACCGGCAAGTATCCCTTCAGGCTTAACTCGGGCTGGGGCTCGTTCCCTAAAGCGGAAGAAAAGAACACTGTTGCGCAGGTGCTAAAAAAGGCGGGCTACGCCACGGCGGTGGCGGGCAAGTGGCAGCTTAGCCTGATGAAAAACGACCTGCAACAGCCCGCGCGCATGGGCTTCGATGAATGGAGTGTGTTTGGCTGGCACGAGGGGGCGCGGTTTCATGAGCCGTTCATTTACGAAAACGGTCGGTTGCGCACGGACACCAAGGGCAAGTACGGCCCGGATTTATACGTCGATTTTCTGGGCGAGTTCATGGCCAAGAGCGCTAAGGCGGGGAAGCCGTTTTTTGCGTACTACCCCATGGCGCTGGCGCATGACGTGACCGACGACATCCCGGTGCAGGTGCCGTACATGCCGGGCAAGGATCGCTGGATGGATTACGGCGAGATGATCGAGAGCATGGACGCGATGGTCGGAAAGCTCGTCGCGAAGGTTGACCAGCTTGGCCTGCGAAAAAAGACCATCATCCTTTTCACTGGTGACAACGGCACCGCCAAGCGCTCGAAGCTGCGCCACATCAAAGGCCGCAAGTATGAATACGAAACCGTTTATTCCATCCGCAATGGCAAGAGGATCCCCGGCGGAAAAGGCACCCTGCTCGACATCGGCACCAATGTGCCGCTCATTGCCAACTGGCCCGGTTATATCAAGGCCGGCAGTTCTGATGCTCTTGTGGATTTCAGCGATTGGCTGCCAACTCTGGCGGAACTTGGCGCAACAAAAGTCAGCCACAAGATCGATGGAATTAGTTTTGCTCCCCAATTGTTTGGACTCCCCCGCAACTCGAGGAAATCGCGATCCTTTGCCTTTTCCGAAAGAAAGGGTGGCAAAGCCTGGGTGCGCACCAAGCAATACAAGCTCTACAGCGACGGCAAGTTTTTCGACGTGAAAAATGATGCGATGGAGAAAAAGCCGCTGAAAGATTCGGCGCTCCGCGCCGCTGAGGTGCGTCGTAATTTGGAAAAGGCATTCAGCGAAATAAAATACCCCACCAAGAAAAAATGAAACGTATCCTGATGTTCATCACTGTGTGGCTGGTAATGCCGTTGTTGGCTGAGAAGCCGAATCTAACAGTCAAACCGGCCATTGAGTCACCGGCCTCCATAGAGTGCGAGGGGAAGTATGCGGGCCATTTGCAGGGGGTATGCCGCGATGGAAACGGCGATTTTTTCTGGAGCTTCACAAAGGCGCTGGTGAAGACGAATCCGCATGGCAAGGTGCTAAAAAAAAATTCCGGCGGCGGATCATCACGGTGATCTGTGCTTTGCGGACGGCAAGGTGTATTGCGCGGTGAACTTTGGGGCGTTCAATCATCCCGAGGGCAAAGCGGACAACTGGGTTTACGTTTACGACGCGCGCGACCTCAAGCTGCTCGCCAAGCACAAGGTGCCGCAGGTGAAGCATGGGGCGGGCGGCATTGCGGAGAGGAATGGGAAATTTCTGGTGGTCGGTGGGTTGCCTCAGGGGGTGCCTGAAAATTATGTTTACGAGTACGACGGCAATTTCAAGTTCATCAAGCGGCACGTCGTCAAGAGCGGCTGGACGCGTCTGGGCATTCAAGCGGCTACCTTCACGCAGGGGCACTGGTGGTTTGCGTGCTACGGTAGCGTGCTGCTGAAGGTGACGCCTGAGTTTAAAGTGGTCGGCAAATACAATTTCAACTGCGGCTACGGTGTGTTGCCGGGGCCGAACAACAAGCAGTTGTATTGCGCGGACGGCACGTCCGTGGACGGCGGCTGGGACGGCAATCTCAAGGCGGTGCCGGTGAGCCGGTTTGAGAAGTTGATAATTGATGACAAGAAATAGCCGGCGGGTGAATGCATTTTGATTGCCCGCAAAGGGGACGAGGGGGAGAATGGTGGCGATGAATCGAAGGGTGGTCATCATCTTGGGGTCCGTGTTGCTGTTGTCGCTGGTGGGCGGTACGGTGCTGATGTTGGGCGATAACGAAGCTGAGCGCATTGAGGCCTTGNCGGAGGAGGCTCAGGAGGGCNGTGCGCAGGCGCAGTATCAGTTGGCGCACACTTTCATGTCGGGCAGTCCGGATGCCAAGATGGANCCCAACTTTCAGCTCGCTGAGCAGTGGTTTCTCAAAGCGGCNGAGCAGGGGCATCAACCTTCNCANCATTCNNTNGCNGGGCTGTACATGTCNTCGGNGGATTTNGTGGGNGCCTATGCNTGGTACACNGTCGCNNCTTCCGGNACCAANGGNNTGACCNNNCANNTGCGNGATGATCTGCGCNNAGCGCATGAGNCNNAAGGANTTGGNNGANGGCAAAAANNTGGCGGCCNAGTTGCGGCGGCANTTGAGCGAATAATCTTTTCCCGNNCGTCGCNGCGCGNTAGGCTGGCNGCATGCGCTTCATTTCGNTTTTCATTTTTCTGNCGNTCAACCTGTNGGCGGNCGANCGGCCNAACATNNTTCTNGCNATGGCNGATGANCAAGGNTGGGGNGANATGGGNTACATGGGGCANNAGGTNCTCAAGACGCCNACCTTTGANGCNATGGCNAANAANGGNCTGCGAATGGANCGNTTNTACGCNGCNGCACCGATTTGTTCNCCCACNCGNGCNAGNGTGCTCACAGGCCGGCACCCAAATAGGATGGGATGTTTCAAGTGGGGGCACACACTGCGNCCGCAGGANATCACGGTGGCGGAGGCGCTGAAACAGGCGGGTTACACGNCCGGTCATTTTGGAAAATGGCACGTGGGCAATGTGCGGGCGGATAGCGCGGTGAGCCCGGGCAAGAGCGGGTTTGATGAATGGGCGTCAGCGCCGAATTTTTATGAGAATGATCCACTCTTCAGCCACAACGGCAAAGTNATNGAGACAAAAGGCGAAAGCTCGCACGTGACGGTGGAGCTGGCATTAAAATGGATGGCGAAGGTGAATCAGAAAAAAACGAAGGAGCCCTTCCTCGCGGTGATTTGGTTTGGGAATCCGCACGGGCCACACATCGGCACGGAAAAGTTTTTGAAGATGTACGAAGGNGAGACCAAGGCGATGGCGAATTTCTATGCGGAGATCACAGCGATGGATGCAGCGATTGGCATTCTGCGTTCGGGCTTGCGCAAGCTGGGCGTGGCGGACAACACGTTGCTCTGGTATTGCAGCGACAACGGCGGATTGAAACCCAATTCGATGGGCGGGTTGGCCGGCAAAAAGGGGTCGCTGCTGGAGGGCGGCATTCGCGTGCCGTCATTGATCGAATGGCCGGCAGTGATCCGCAAGGGACGCCGCTCGAGCATGCCGTCGAATACGGTGGACATGTATCCCACAGTGCTGGAGCTGGCCGGTGTACGCTTGCGCGAGGAGCAACCGGTGCTCGATGGAGTGAGTCTGGCTGAACATTTGAAAGGNGAGCTATTTCATCGCGACAAGGCGATGGGCTTTTGGGATTTCCCGGCCAGCGGCCGCAGTCGTTGGGCGCGCCGGATGCTGGAGACCTTGCGCAAGGAACAACAGGCCGATGAACAGCAGCCGGCGCCGAAGGAAGGGCTCATTGAAAAGCAGTACCCGCTCGATGAATTTCCCGGGCCGGCAGCGTGGATTGACGGTGACTGGAAGCTCCATCGCATCCCTGACAAGAAAGGGCCGGGGGTGCAGTATCGGCTGCATTTTCTGCGCAAGGACCTCAAGGAGCAGCGTGATCTGGCCGGGGTGCAGCCCGAGCGGCTGGCCCGCATGAAGACCGAGCTGGCGGCGTGGCAAAAGAGCGTGTTAGCCAGCCTGAACGGCGGGGATTACCCGAAATAGGCGGCTACACTTACGAATTAAGTTTCCCCGTTAATGCGCTACGCTGCGGCATGCGTTTTCATCCCGTCCATGTATTGCTAGTCATGGGCGCGCGAACTGTT
This sequence comes from Verrucomicrobiales bacterium, assembly GCA_002718935.1. GTDB lineage: Bacteria > Verrucomicrobiota > Verrucomicrobiia > Limisphaerales > UBA1100 > UBA1100. The sequence continues at coordinate 8,608 of PBFV01000075.1, read as the reverse complement.
CCCGGCCAACCACGGCCGTTTTAGCGCAGGCGAATTTCATTGAACGCCGCGCCTTCTGGCGTTAGCGTGCGACCCATGCGCTGGTTTGTTCCCATGTTGGTGTGCGCCTTGTTGACGGCGTGTTCACGTGAGAAAGAAGCGCCCCCACCAATTCCCGGCCCCGGCCCCGTGCCACCCACGGCCATGCCCGCGGTGGCAGATGGCAAACAGGTGCAGCGCGGGCCGGATGGTCTATTCTACTATGTGCCCACCCGCATGCCATATACCGGCACGGTGAGGCGAAGTTTTCCTGACGGTCGCAAGGCGGAGATCAATTTTAAGGTGGGCAATAAAGATGGCACTTACCGCCAGTTTTATCCCAACGGCAAGGTTCGGGTGGAATCATTGTGGGTGTCGGGTTCACAGGAGGGCGACCATAAGGAATTTTTTCCCGATGGCAGCCGCAAGGCGGCGGTGACATTCAAAAACGGCGTGCCGCAGGGAGAGCAGCGCCAGTGGTATCCCAATGGCAGGCCGGCGTCGGTGATGACGTTTGAAGACGGAGATCCGCACGGTGAACAGCGTGAGTGGCATCCAAATGGCAAGCTGGCGGCGGTAATGACGTTTGAGAAGGGTAAGCCTGTCGGCGTNCGCAAGGAGTGGGACGAGAAAGGGGTGACTGAATTTGAGATTCGTTTTGAGAACGGGCAGCCCNNCGAACGCAAGGTGGTGAGCAACAGCAGCCTGACGCTGGATGAAAAGGAGCGCAAATACTTGTGGGACACCGAGCATCACGGCACGTTGCTGCGCAAGTACGGCTTCAAGCCATTCATTGCCGCATTGCAGTCGCGCAANCCGGAATCCATCAGCAANCATTTGCATGAGAAATTCCGCGCCGCGGTGCCNGCGGATGGTCCCCAAGTGACCCGGCCGATTGGCCCGCAGAACATTGCTACTCGNTGGGATTTGGCCGGNGAAAATCGCAAGCCGTTGGATCGGGCGCAGTTTTTGGCTTGGNTGGGGCAGACGCTGGGTGCGTACGGCAAGGAGCCGAAGGCAAAGATTTCGTTGATGCAATTNGCGCCGGTGAAGCGCTACGAGCTCGAGGGTTTGTGGCGTGGCAATGTGCAGATGAAGTTTTTTGGNGAAACCGAGCCGGGCAAGCCNCGCGAGTTGGTGATGTATATCGACATCGAGGTNAACAAGCCCACGAAGGATGGGTTGNAAAGTGGCGCGTGGTTGATGGCCGCGGAGTTTACCCGCTTGAAGGAATCGCGTGCGCAGCAGTATTTGATGGTGGATGTNGCCGCTGCGCAGGGGATNAACGTGAAGGAGTTGAAGGACAACTGGAACGATGATCCAAACAAAAATTCGCCGGTCACCGGCGGTGTGTTNGTGTGTGATTTCAATCACGATGGCGTCAGTGATTTTCTGGTGACCGATGCCAAGCTGCCGCGCGGCTACAAGCTGTATCAGGGCGATGCTAAGGGGCAGTTTAAGGATGTGAGCCAGGCGGTGGGGCTCACGGCCGAGCACGCCTACATTGCCAGCTGGGTGGATCTNGATGGNGATGGCTGGGAGGANCTTGTNCTCAACTCCGGTCAAATTTTTCAAAACCAAAAGGGNCGCTTCANTGAGGTCACCGGCAAGAGTAATTACGCTGCCGTCGGCAACATTCGCGAGACNGGCGCCTACACCTATCAAGCCATTGCTGATTACGATGGCGACGGGCTGCTGGATATCTATTTGTTCCGTACGGACTCACAACCTCTGCAAGGCACGTGGATCGATGGCAAGGTGGGGCACAAGGCAAAGAATCAGCTGCTGCGCAACAAGGGCAACTGGCAGTTTGAGGATGTCACAGAGGCCACAGGCACGGATGGCGGGGCGCGTTCGACGTTTTCCTCGGTTTGGTTTGACGCCAACAACGATCAGCGGCCGGACCTGTATGTCATCCACGAGTACGGTAACGGTTTGCTGTTGGTGAATCAGGAGGACGGCACATTCAAGGCGCAGGAACTCGCCGATCGCGCGGCGGATTTCGGCTCCATGGGATTGGCGAGCGGCGATTTCAATAACGACGGCCGCATTGATCTTTATGTGGCGAGCATGTACTCGAAATCCGGCAGCCGCGTGATTGGCAACCTGAAGCCGGACTCCTACAACGACGAAGTGATGAGCAAGCTCAAGCGAATGGTGGCCGGTAGTCAGTTGTACCAAAATAACGGTGACTTGAACTTTGAGCCGGTGGGCAAAAAGTATGACGTGATCGGCATCGGCTGGGCCTACGCGCCGACGCTGGCCGATCTGGACAACGACGGCTTTCTCGATCTGCACGCCACCACCGGCTTCATCAGCCGCACCCGCGACAAGCCCGACGGCTGACCGTGCCTCTGGCAGGCTGTCGTGTCACAGCCTTTCGATCGCAGTTGTCAGGTTCCCGCGCCCGCGGAGCTGGACGAGAGCCTTGATGAATTCTGGTCCGGCAATGCCTTTAACATTTCCGCCAGCCACAACCTCAGCGGTTACGAGCGCAACCGCACCTACCTTAATGTGGGCGGCAAAAGTTTCGTTGAGATGAGCTTCCCGACCGGTACGGATTCCGATGGTGACGGCCGTTGTGTGGTGCCTTTGGATTTCAATCAGGACGGCCGGCAGGACCTCATCGTACGGCAGGTGGGTGGCGGTCCGCTCAAGCTTTTTGAAAACCGGTTTCCGAAGCAGAACTGGATGCGCATTTCTCTGCGCGGCGTGAAAGCCAACCGCAGTGGCATCGGTGCACGCGTGGTGGCCAAAATCGGCGATCGGCAAGTCGTGCGCGAGCTTTGGCCGGTTAACACCTTTTACTCACAGGCACCTGGTGTCGTGCACATTGGGTTGGGGGCGGATGAAAAAGTGGATGAGCTGACCATTCAATGGTCCAAGGAATCCATCCAGCGTCACGTCAATGTGACCGGCAATCGTCACATCCTCATCAAGGAAGAGGACGACGAGGTGCGCACCGTGAAACCCGGTGAGTCCTTTCCGTTTTAATCCTCTTCACGCCGCAGCACGCGAACATCACCGCGTCTGGCCGTCAGACCGTCACGATCGAGCTTTTCCAAAACGGGAATCAGGATGCGGCGCGTCACATTCATTGCCTTGCGCAGATCACTGGCCGTGGCTTGACTGTGTTTGCGCAGGTGTTGTTTCACAACCAATCGCAGCCGGTTGAATTCCGCGGTGCCCATGGCCAGCTCAGTGGAGACATCTGCAACCTCACCAGTGTCGATCAAAAATTGCAACGCCGACCGGCCGGTGGGGCTTTCGGTCAATGTCTTGCGTGCCGGCGGATCCGTGCTNGCCACGGCAGNCCGAATACGTTCTCCCNCATCCCGCAAATGAGCAGGCAAGGCGGGGCGATGATTGCGGTTGGCGATGTGAGTCTGGTGNCGTTGAAAACCGTTGGCCTCCAAATCCTTCAGAAGGTNATCAAAAACATCTTTGCCATCAAACGCGCGATCGGCCTGCGGGCGCAGTTTGTCCAATGGCAATCCCGGGCGTTCCGGGTGCTCGCGATGTTCCGTGTTGATGAGCGCTGCACAGTTTTCGCGCAGGGCACGCCATTGGTCAGCATCTGCCAGCCACGGGCCGTGGGCTTCCACCCCCTCATCGGCCAGAGCCTTTTCGATTTGCGCGGAAGTAAACTGAGATGGGCGCAGCATGGAGTCCTTTTCGGAAACTCCATTCCGTTTCAAATGTGATTTGATCCAAACAGCTGCGTCATCAGGCGCGGCCGCGCGGGCTTGAAGGAATTCACGGTGAGCATCCGTGCGCAGGATCTTGCGATCGCCGCGGGCGTTGAGCACACGGCCGCCGGCGAGGGTGGCGCTCTCGGGCCAGTTGCGGATCACCAGCCGGTCGCCGGGCCACACGCAGGCCGGTTGTTCCAAGCGCAGCTGGGCCAGTTGGCTTTCGCTCGCGCCCATCATTTTNCCCTCCATCAACACCAGCCGCGCGGGCCAATGACCGCTNCCATGATGCACTCGCACACGGGTGTCATTGCGCAGCGGAGTGCTGTCGGCGGGCAGGCGCGGGGAGCGTTCGAGCAGGACATCAATGGTGTCCGTGGGCTCGGCAAGCTCAGGCAGGGTGATGGTGGCGCCGCGTGGTAATTGNTCCCGCGACAACTCCGAGAGGCCCAAAGCNGTGCGCATGCCGGGNAGNGCATCGTTTTNGCCGNGGTGATGCGATTGCACGGAGCGTATGCGGCTGTTGTCTCCTGGGGGAAAGGCGGCGACTGATTTACCTTGTTTGAGACTGCCGCCAGTGAGCGTGCCGGTGACCACGGTGCCGATGCCCTGCAGCGAAAATACGCGATCCACCGCCAAGCGCGGCTGACCGTCATCGATGTGCGGCGGCATGGCGTCGGCGAGTGTGGTTAGGGCTGCTTTCAATTCCCCCANGCCCATTCCATTGTGAGCGGACACNGGAATAATCGGCGCTTCGGCCAGNGGGCTGTTTTCCAATTGGGNACGAATCTCGGCTTCGCGCGTCGCNGTATCTTCCACGAGNTCAGATTTAGTNAGTGCAATGACGCCGCGAGTGGCGCCGAGGTAGGTGAGGATTTGCAGGTGCTCCTCGGTCTGCGGCATCCAGCCGTCATCGGCAGCCACAACGAGCAACGCGAGGTCGACTGCGCCNACGCCGGCGACCATGTTTTTGACGAAATCCTGATGGCCNGGTACATCGACAATGCCTAGGCTGTGGCCGGGCAACTCAAGATGGGCGAANCCAAGATCNATGGTGATGCCGCGCTGTTTCTCCTCGGGCAGGCGATCGGGATCGTTACCCGTGAGCGCCTTCACCAGCGCGCTCTTGCCGTGGTCGATGTGACCGGCCGTGGCGAGGATGGCGTGGCGGGGGNNNATTATTTCACCGNCAGTCGCTTGAACTCNAAGGTGGCCTTCACTGGTACGGACTTGCCTTTCACCTCGAGGTGCGGGCCGAAGAAGTAGTTGAACGGGCCGGCTTTGGGCGCGGGTTGGACGGTGATGTCACGNCCGCGGCTGAGTTCGAGGCGGTTGGCGGGGTGATGTCCAAAATAGTAATCGCCCAGTTCGGGATGCTTGTCCGCCTCGCTGATATCGACCGGCACCCACTTGCCGTTCGCGTGAAACTCCGCCCAGCAATGGTAGCCGCCAATGGCGCCGGCATTTTTGTCAGCCGGAATGGTGAACCCAATGGCGAACCGCGCGGGGATATTAATGGCGCGACAAAGCGCAATGAAGTAGGCGTGGAAATCGGTGCAGTTGCCGGTGCGCGCGTCACAGGCGTAGAGGGCATCGCCGCGTCCCCAGCCTTTGCCGGCCTTGCTATAGCGCATGTGCTCGAGCACGTGGCNGTANAGGGCGCGACCGCGCGCGAAGTCATCCTTGGCCTTGCCGGTGGCGTCGGTGGCGATCTTGGTGAANCGGGCATTCAACGGCACGAGGCGCTCCGCCTTCAGGTGCGTCTTGGGATTGCCCGCCTCGGCATGCGCGGCTTTCTCACGGCGCGTGACCTGATAACGGATGGAGATGCGCTGACCGCGATCAGCCGGACCGGGCTCGAGCACCAGCATATCGTTGCTGCCGTCGGCATCGCGGGTTTTGTGCCAGGCGATCGGTGAGTGAATGGCGAGCACTTCAAATTTCTGGTGCGCATCGGTTCGGGCCAATGGCACCCACAGGATGCCGGCTTGGGCGAGTTCGGGCACGGTGAGTTGATAAACCAATTCGAAGCGGTCGGTGCCGCGCACGANCTTTTTCTCGGCAGCAAAGCCGCCGGTGGTCAACAGGGTCGCGAGAGCGATTAGGATTGTTTTCATGATAAGGTTTCTTTGATTGAGTGGAGCAGTGCTTTGTCCTGCTCGGGGAAAATCGTGCGCAGATCGAGCCGGAACCGCTGGCCGCCGATAACGCCAATCACGGGCGTAGTAGCGCGGCGCAGGCGTTCGGCAAGATCTTTCAANGAAATGTCGGCGGGCAAAAGATCTAGCGTGATACTGGCCAGATCNGCCTGTGGCAGAGCGCCGCCGCCGACCTGCGATGCGCCTTCGGCCACGGTTGCCTTAACGGGCAACTTTGCCAATGCCTTGCCCAGTTTGTTGGCGCGGCGTTTCAAGCTAGCGGGGTCGGCACAAAGCGCTCGGTTGAGCGGAAGCGAGCCACCTTCGTTGTGCAGATACGATTCAGCAGCCGTTTGCAGAGCGGTGAGGATGAGTTTGTCGCAACGCAGGGCGCGGAANAAGGGATGCTTTTTCAAAGCGGCCACGTGCTTGGCTTTGCCGGCGATGATACCGGCTTGGGGGCCACCGAGGAGTTTGTCGCCGCTAAAGCATACGAGGTCCGCGCCGGCCTTGAGCACTTCGCTCGGGGTGGTTTCGTGATGGCCGTCGGCCCAGTCTTCGGTTGGGGCGGGCACGCCGCTGCCGAGGTCCTCGACGAAGGGCACACGCTTTTTGCGGGCGAGCGCGGACAGTTCGCGGCGGTCAGGTGCGGCGACAAAGCCGTCCATGAAAAANTTGCTGCGATGCACCTTGAGGAGCAGGCCGGTGTTTTTGTCGATTGCTTTAGCGTAATCGTTGAGTGCAGTGCGGTTAGTGGTGCCGACTTCNNACAGGNTGGCGTCGCTGGTTTCGAGGATTTCTGGGATGCGAAAGCCGCCGCCGATTTGCACGAGTTCACCGCGTGAAATAACGACTTCTTTTTTGGTGGCCGTCAGTTGGCGCAGAATGAGCACGAGCGCGGCGGCGCAATTGTTGACGACCGTGGCAGCCTCGGCGCCGCAGAGTTCGGCGAGGCATTGTTCAAGGTACGCGGCGCGTTTGCCGCGGCGACCGGTGGCGAGGTCAATCTCGAGATTCGTGTAGCCGGCGTTGGTCGGCGCAGCGATGGGCGCGCGGCCTAGGTTGGTGTGGACGACGACGCCGGTGCCGTTGATGACCGGTTGCAGCCGCGACAGGGCGAGGTCGTCGAGGCGTTGGCGAATGGATTTTGTGATGGAATCAGCATCCGGCACTTCACTGGTTTTGCGCAGCACAGCCAGTTCGGCGCGGATGGTGCTGACGACCAGCGGGCGGGGTAGCGGGCAATCCGCGACTGCCTCCAGAAGCGTGTCTACGCCGGGGATGGCGCGCAGATTTCTCGATTTTTTCTTCGCCTTGGCCATCAGTTCACGGTGATGAGGGGTTCGGTGTGCTCGCTGAGTTGGCCAAAGGAATTTAGGTTTAATTCGCCAGTGGCCTCATGGAAGGCTTCGAGTCCATCGGGCGCCACGGCTATGAGCAGGCCGCCGCTGGTTTGGGGATCACAGAGCAGGGCGCGTTGGGTGTCGGTGAGCGGGCCGAGGTGATGGCCGTAGCTGTCGAAATTGCGATCGGTGCCGCCGGGCGTGCAGTCCTCAGCGATGTAATGGTCGGTGTTTGGCAGGCGCGGCACGGCAGCGCTTTCGATTACGGCGCTGACGTTGCTACCTTCGCAAAGCTCGGTCAGGTGGCCGAGCAGGCCGAAGCCGGTGACATCGGTCATCGCCTTCACGCCGGGCAACGTGCTGAGGGTGCTGCCGATTTGATTGAGCGTGGTCATTTGGTCAACGGCACGTTGAACGTCGGTTTCGTCGGCGAGGTCGCGTTTTTGGGCGGTGGTCACGAGGCCGACGCCAAGGGGTTTGGTAAGGAAGAGTTTACAGCCCGGCACGGCCGCGTCGTTGCGTTTGAGATTTTCGACGGCGACTTGGCCGGTGACAGCGAGGCCAAAGATGGGTTCGGGGGCATCGATGCTGTGGCCACCGGCGAGGGGAATGCAGGCGCGCTCACAGGCGGCGCGGCTGCCGGCGATGACTTGGCTGGCGACGGTGGGCGGGAGTTTCTCCAATGGCCAGCCGAGAATGGCGATGGCCATCAGCGGGGTGCCGCCCATGGCGTAGATGTCGCTGATGGCGTTCACCGAAGCGATTTGGCCGAAGTCGAACGGGTCATCGACGATGGGCATGAAAAAGTCCGTCGTGCTGATGACGGCCTGGCCGTTGCCGAGGTCGTACACGGCGGCGTCGTCCTTGGAGTCGTTGCCGACCAGCAGTTGCGCATGCGGGGAGGTCTTGCCGGCGGCACTGAGGATTTCCTCCAGCACAGCAGGCGAAATTTTGCAGCCGCAACCTGCGCCATGGCTGTATTGCGTGAGGCGGATGGGATCGGCGGCGGAATCAGTCATGGTTGAAAAAGAAATTGGCGGAGAGGGTAGGAATCGAACCTACCTCGGCCCGGTCACGGACCGACAACGGTTTTGAAGACCGCGGGGGCCACCAGGCACCCTCAACTCTCCGAAAGTTTTGCCGCGCGCGCGCGGCGGGGAAGACAACACGAGGTTCGCTACAGGTTCCGGAGAGCCTGCAGTACGGCGTCGGGCTCGGGGAAATCCCCCGTGGCCCGCTTGGAATGCACGAGCTTGTCATTCGCTGTGACTTCAAACACCCCGCCGGAACCGGGCACCAGTTCCAAGGACGAGATGCGTTGCTTCAGCTTTAGTAACCGATCCGCCAAACTGACGGCCTGCGGCTCATAGTTTCAAGCCGCGCAATATTCAATGCGCACCTTCATGGTTCGGGGAAA
>PBFV01000074.1 GCA_002718935.1 Verrucomicrobiales bacterium | reverse complement strand
CTTCACGGCGCCGAAAATTGCGTGGCTGAAGAAAGATGAGCCGAAAAATTTCAAGCGTCTGGCGACAGTGCTGTTGCCGCATGATTATTTAAACTACTGGCTCACGGGCAATCCGGTAATGGAATACGGCGATGCCAGCGGCACAGCGTTGATGGACGTAGCCAAACGCCAGTGGTCAGCGGCAACGGTCAAGGCGATTGACCCGCACTTGGCTGATAAGCTCCCACCGATCGTCCCCAGCGACCAACCCGCCGGTCGGCTCACTGCGGCCACCGCCAAGGTTCTGGGGTTGTCCATGGACACGCTGGTCAGTGCCGGCGGGGGCGACAACATGATGGGTGCCATTGGCACGGGCAATACACGGCCCGGCACGGTGACGGCCAGCTTTGGTACCAGTGGAACCATTTACGCCTGTGCAGCAAAGCCGGTGATCGATCCCGAAGGGGAAATCGCCGCCTTTTGTGATTCGACAAACCGCTGGTTGCCTTTGCTTTGCACAATGAATGTGACGGTGGCCACGGAGATGGTTCGGGAACATTACGGCCTTTCGCACGGGCAATATGAAAAGGCTGGAGCCAAAGTCAGTGCCGGTAGTGATGGGCTGGTGTTGTTGCCCTACCTCGAAGGCGAGCGCACACCAAATGTGCCGGATGGCACGGGCGCGTGGTTTGGGGCAAATACACGTACCCATCAGCAAGGCCACTTTGCGCGTGCGGCCATGGAAGGGGTTACGATGGGCATGAATTACGGCCTGCGCCGGCTAGCAACCTTGGGCGTGAAAGCCAAACAGATCCGCGCAACCGGCGGCGGGGCCCACTCCAAACTCTGGCGGCAGATCATGGCGGACATTTTCCAAACGGAAGTGGTCACCCTGGCGGTAGGTGAGGGAGCGGCTTACGGTGCCGCATTGCAAGCCATGTGGTGCACCCGGAAAAATGCCGGTGAAAAACTTGCCATCAGCGATTTGACCGACCGTTTTGTGAAGCTCAACAAGCGCGAAACAGCCCGTCCAAACGCCAAGAACAAAGCGCTTTACCGAGAATTGCAGGAAATTCAGGATTCGCTTTCGGCGAGTCTACGCGAAGTCTTCCCGAAACACCGAAAATGGGTGACGGGGAACAATGTGTGAATGATGAATTTCGCTTGTGAATAACCCGATCAACTTTCATGCCCGGTCCATAGCGAAGTGGCCCAAGGTGTGCTATGTTGATGGAGTATGAAGTTGGTCCTGTCCACCCACAAGGTGACACTCACCGAGGGGCTCAAGGCGCACGTTCATCATTGCGTGGAAAAACTCGATCACATCGATACCCACGTGATTTGTGCCTTCGTCAATCTCGAGCGTGATCACAAAGGTATTCCCGAGAAGAAATTCACCTGCACCATGAAGCTGACGTTGCCCGGGCAGGGGCTTATTGCACGCGATTCAGAAAACGATATGTACGCTGCAATCGATCTGGTCACCAAAAAAGTTCAGGCGCAGTTGCGCAAGCGTCATAGTAAATTCAAGGCCAAGAACACGCGCGTGGCCGGTTCGGCAAAACGCGCCGTAAGGGCGGTTGCCGCCTAGCCGTTGATGGCGCGGCATTGACCGCGCCTTGGTGAACTCGTTAGCCTCGCGCATGCTCTTGCGTGCGCGAGTGGTTCTGCCTCTTTCCCAGCCTCCCATCGAGGATGGCTTTGTGCGCGTAGTCAAAAACCGCGTTACCACCGTCGGCGGGTGGGCCGATGCCCCGGATGAGCCGGTCATTGATCTGGGAGAAGTTATTCTGTTGCCGGGCTTAGTTAATGCGCATTGTCATTTGGATTACACAGATTTTGTGGGCGCGATTCCGCCGCCGAAATCATTTACGGATTGGATTGATGCCATTGTCGACCTTAAGGCGGAAGTGGATGATGCCGCGCATGCAGATTCATGGCGGCACGGCGCCGATCAATGCCTACGTTATGGCACAACGACTCTGGGCAATATTGAGTCGCGCCCGGATCAGTTGCCCCATCTCTGGCTGGCTACGCCGCTGCGAGTGGTTTCCTTTTTTGAACTGATCCTGTTCAAGCCGGAGAGCAATGCCGCCCAAGCCGTGGAGGATGTGGAGAGTTGGCTGACGGCAAACTTGCCGCCGCAAGGAAGGGCGGGACTATCGCCGCACGCGCCGTACACTACCAATGCTGACTTACTGGAGGCCTGCGGTCGCAAGACCCGGCCGCTGGCCATTCACTTGGCGGAATCCGCCGATGAACACGAGATGTTTTGCCATGGCCGGGGCCGGATGTTTGAACGCGTGGCGTCAGCGGGCCGGGTTAATTCTGATTGCGGGTTCAATTCACCGATAGCCCACGCCGCAGCGCACAGCGTGCTCCGGGCAAGCACTCTAGCCATCCATGCCAATTATCTTAGCGAAACGGACGTGAAACAATTGGCAAAAAGCCAGGCCAGCGTGGTTCATTGTCCGCGCAGTCATGAATATTTTAGGCATGAGCCCTTCAACGAGGCCGACTTGTCCAAGGCAGGGGTCAATCTCTGCCTTGGAACCGACAGTCTGGCGACCACCTGCGACAAGGAGGCTGAGTTGAGTTTGTTTGATGAGATGCGGCTGCACGCCGCTAGTTTTCCTTCTCTGCGCGCCGAGACGATTTTGCGCCGAACAACGCTGAACGCGGCAGCGGCACTGGGGATGGGCGGCGAGGTTGGGGGGATTAATGAAGGAGCCTTTGCTGATCTCATAACGATACCATTTGGCGGGAACGTCGCCGGTGCGGTTGAAGCCGTGGTGAGGCATGAAGGGCCCGTGCAAGCTGTGATGGTGGATGGACAATGGGAAGTGCCCCCGCCATCATTGGCCGCGCGAGAATAGTGATGGCCGGCGAATTTCAAAATGAATTGAAGGAGGAACTGTCCGGGCTGGATACAGCCGGATTGCGTCGCACGTTGCGCATTGTGTCGGGCCCACAGCAAACCCGCATCCAGCTTGACGGCAGCGATGTGCTGCACTTTTCTTCCAACGACTACCTAGGGCTTGCCAATCACCCAAGCCTTAAGACTGCAGCAATCTCCGCCATTGAACAGCACGGAGCCGGGGCGGGTGCGGCACGTTTGATCAGCGGCTCACAATCGCCCAGCCACAAATTGGAGGCAGCCTTGGCGGTATTCAAAAATGCCGAGGCGGCGCTCGCGTTTTCTTCCGGCTACACGGCGGCGATAGGTGTGCTGCCAGCTTTGGCAGGCGCCGGAGACATGATCGTGATCGACAAGCTGGTGCACGCCAGCTTGGTGGATGCCGCAAAATTGTCTGGTGCCAAGCTGCGCGTTTTCCGGCACAACGATCTGACGCATCTTGACGAAATCCTGAAACAATCAACTGGTGAATTTCGCCGTGTATGGATTGTAGCGGAGAGCGTTTATTCAATGGACGGCGATCTGGCGCCGCTGTTGAATTTGGTGGATTTGAAGGGTGCGCACGGAGCGAATCTGTTGCTCGACGAGGCGCACGCAACGGGTTTGTACGGTAAAGGCCGCCGTGGGTTGGCGGAGGAATTTGGCGTGGCCGATCGCGTGGAGTTGCAGATGGGCACGCTCGGCAAGGCGCTCGGTGCCGCCGGTGGGTTTGTTTGTGGTTCGGCCGACCTGATCGAGTTGCTCCGTCATCGTGCGCGTAGTTTCATGTTTTCCACTGCTCCAGTACCGGCCCAAACGGCGGCGGCACTCGCGGGCTTGGAAATCGTTCAATCGGAGGAAGGAGAAGAGCGCCGGGCGCGACTATGGCAACGAGTGGACGAGATGAAGAATGGATTGATTGCCCGAGGCTGGAAATTGCCCGCGGTGCGCAGTGCCATGGTGCCGTTGATGGTGGGCGGCGAACGCGAAACGGTGGCGTTGTCCGAGCGATTACTCGAGGCAAATGTTTTTGTGCCGGCCATTCGGTATCCCACCGTGGCCAAAGGTGCGGCTCGGTTGCGCCTCACCTTGAGTGCGGATCACACACCAGCGGATATTGAAGAACTATTGGAGGCCCTTGGCGATGCATAAACTGGCGGCCTTGGATCGGCGATATGTGTGGCACCCGTTTACGCAAATGCGTGACTGGGCAAAACGCGAGCCAATTGTGCTGGTTCGGGGCAAAGGCGCCGTGCTGGAGGATGTGGTCGGGAAAAAGTATCTCGACGGCAATGCTTCGATTTGGACCAACCTGCACGGTCACAATCACCTGCAGATCAATCGAGCGATCCAAAAGCAACTGGGCAGGGTGGCGCATACCTCGGCCTTGGGGCTGGCCAACGAGCCGGCCTCATTGTTGGCGGAGAAACTGGTGAAAGGAGCAGGGCGCCCCTTGAAAAAGGTTTTCTTTTCCGACGACGGCTCCACGGCTCTGGAGGTGGCCTTGAAGATGGCTTACGAATTTACCCGTCGCACGGGACGTTTGCGCGCGCCGCGTTTCCTTTCGTTGGATGGCGCGTATCATGGCGACACGATTGGCGCGACGAGCCTTGGGCACATTGATCTGTTTCATAAGTCCTACAGCAATTTGTTGTTTAAGTCGGACAAAGTAGCATCCCCGGCGTGTTATCGGTGCCCGTTCAATCGCGCCAAGCCGCAGCGCCGTGATGCGCGGTTGTATGCCAAATGCAATCACGAGTGCGCCACGCAGCTGGAGCAGAAGCTTGAACGGCGTAAATACGCCGCGCTGGTGGTGGAGCCCCGTGTGCAGGGTGCGGCTGGAATGGTGATGCATCCGCCCGGATGGCTGAAGCGCGTGGCGGCAGCCGCGCGGGCAAGTGGTGCTCTTTTAATAGCCGATGAAGTGATGACTGGCTTTGGCCGCACCGGTGAAATTTTTGCCGGCCGGAAGGAAAAGGTGACTCCGGATTTTCTGTGTCTGGCCAAGGGTCTCACGGGCGGTTATCTGCCTATGGCGGCGACGTTGACGACGCAGCCGGTTTTTGATGCATTCCTCGGCGAGTATGAGGAGTTCAAAACTTTTTTTCACGGACACAGCTATACCGGCAATCAATTGGGTGCAGCAGCGGCATTGGCGAGTTGGGAATTGCTCACGGATCCCAAAGCGCGGGCCAGAAGGAGAGTGCTGGAGAAGACATTTGGAAAGGAGTTGGAAACCCTATGGGATCTTGCGGCAGTGGGGGACGTGAGGCGGGAAGGTTTGGTTGCAGGCGTCGAGTTGGTGGCCGATTGGAAAACGCGCAAGGCATTTCCGCTCAAGGCGCAAGCGGGCATCCGTGTATGCGAAGCGATGGCCAGGCACGGGGTGTTGACTCGGCCCATCGGCAATGTCGTGCCTTTGCTGCCGCCATATTGCATCTCGGACGCGCAACTGCGGCGAATGGTGAAGGCGTTGCGGGAATCGGTTGTTGAGGTGCTGGGCAGCGCGCGCATTTAATCGCCCGGCGTGCGGATGCGTTCGACCAACTCCACGGCTTCTTCAGGTGGCGCTTCAGTTTTACTGGAGACAGCGAAAGCCACGATGAAATTGACCACGGCTCCCACAGCGCCAAATGCATTGGGTGTGATGCCGAGGAACCAGTTTTCTTCCATGCCCCCGAGGAAGGAGGTTCCCGGGATGAACATGATGCCTTTGTGCTGGAACACATACAGCAACGTGACCCCAAGGCCGGCGACCATTCCCGCAATTGCCCCTTGGCGATTCATGCGCTTGGAGAAGATGCCGAGCATGAGCACGGGAAAAATTGATGAAGCCGCAAGGCCAAAGGCGATGGCCACGGTGCCGGCCGCAAAGTCAGGCGGGTTTAGGCCAAAATAACCGGCGAGCGCGATGGCGCCGACCATAGCTACGCGGCTGGCATTGAGTTCCTGTTTCTCGGTGATCTCCGGCCTGAGGATGCCCTTGAGCAGGTCATGTGACACAGCTGAGGAAATGGCGAGTAGGAGACCGGCAGCGGTTGATAGTGCCGCCGCCAAGCCGCCGGCAACCACTAGAGCGATGACCCATCCGGGAAGGCCGGCGATTTCCGGGTTGGCCAGTACGAGGAAATCATTGTCGGGGCCGTTCTTAGCATCGTTATTCGTTTTTCCGAATGGAATGTGAACTAGCTCGTTGCCATTCCATCCGTAATCCGCTTTGGCAGTTTCCGCGAAGGTTTTGTTCGCGTCGTTGTAATATTGGATGCGGCCATCCCCATTTTTGTCCTGATGTTTGAGTAATCCTGTGATTTCCCATTGTTTAAACCAATCCGGGCGCTTGGCAAATTCAAGGCTGCCGTTGGCGTCACCCACGGCTCCGGTTTGAAGGGTGTTGGTGAGGTTGTACCTCGCCATGGCAGCAACGGCCGGAGCTGTGGTGTAAAGGATGGCAATGAACACAAGCGCCCAGCCAGCGGAGAGTCGGGCGTCGCTGACCTTCGGCACGGTGAAGAACCGGATGATCACGTGCGGCAGGCCGGCGGTGCCGATCATCAATGAAAGGGTGTACATGAACATGTTCAGTTTTCCGCCGGCAACGCTGGTCGTGTATTCGCTGAAGCCGAGATCACTGACGACTTGGTCGAGCTTGACCAATAGCGGTGTGCCGTCTGCGACATCACCGCCGAGGCCCAACTGGGGAATTGGGTTGCCGGTGATTTGCAGGGAAATGAAAATGGCAGGCACGGTGTAGGCAAAAATCAGAACCACATACTGAACAATTTGCGTGTAAGTGATGCCTTTCATGCCGCCGAGAACGGCGTAGAAAAACACGATGCCCATGCCAACAAACAGGCCGGTGCTGTAGTCGGTTTCCAGAAAGCGCGAAAAGGCCACGCCCACACCTTTCATTTGGCCAATGACGTAGGTGACGGAAATGAGAATAAGGCATATCACGGCCACCACCCGGGCGGTCTTGGAACAGAAACGTTCGCCGATGAATTCCGGCACGGTGAACTTGCCATACTTGCGGAGGTAGGGGGCCAACAGCAGTGCGAGCACCACATAACCGCCGGTCCAGCCCATGAGAAAGACGGATCCTCCGTAGCCGCTGAAAGCGATGAGGCCGGCCATGGAGATGAAGGAGGCTGCACTCATCCAGTCCGCCGCGGTGGCCATGCCGTTGGCAATGGGGCTAACACCACCGCCGGCCACGTAAAATTCCTTGGTCGACTTTGCCTTGCTCCAAATGGCAATGCCGATGTAGGCGGCGAAAGAGAGGCCCACGATGATGTACGTCCACGTCTTGACGTCCATTACACGTCCTCCTTGGGTTTGGTGGATTCCGTGTCCGTGTCGGCGCTCTCGGTAAAGCCGTGTTTTTCGTCCAACCGGTTCATTTGCCGCACATAAACAAAAATCAAAATGACGAACACGTAGATGGAACCCTGTTGTGCCATCCAAAAGCCGAGTTTGTAGCCGCCCAATTGGATCTTATTGAGTGGTTCCACCAGCAGGATGCCGCAGCCGTAGGATACAATAAACCATACGGCCATCAGCCAAGCCATGATGCGTAGGTTATCACGCCAATAAGCGCGGCGGCGTTCGGCGAGTGTTTTGGGCGCGTTGGAGTCAGCCATGGTTTGGCCCGAAGGCTGAAGGGTTTTAACAAAGCCGCCGCGCGGAGGCCAGCCTGAACGGGTCAGTGCCCTTTGCCCTTTCAATTTTTTCCCGCCTGACGTACCGTCCGCCGTTCCAGAAATGCCGAGCGTTTTTATCAAAACCTACGGATGCCAGATGAACGAGCGTGACAGCGAGGCGGTCGCCGCGCAGCTCGTGGCCAAGGGCTATTCGTTGGCCCCGGAGGAGGCGGGAGCGGATGTGATCTTGCTCAACACCTGCAGTGTGCGCGATGCCGCCGAGCAAAAGGCCATCAACAAGATGGAGACGCTGATCGGCCAAACCCGCAAGCGCAACAACCGCGCCGTGCTTGGCTTCATGGGCTGTATGGCGCAAAGCCGGGGACAGGAGCTGGTCGATCAATTGCCGGATGTGGACCTCGTGCTGGGCACGCAAAAATTTCACCGCGCCGGCGAGCACCTTGACGAACTGCTCAACGGCCGGCGTGATAGCATTGTGGACACCGAGGCGGAGGCCGGCAGCGAGGGTGCCATCCGCGAGCACCTGGCTCTGGGCAACGGTGAAGCCAGAGCGGTTACTGCTTTTGTCAGCATCATGCAGGGCTGCAATCAGCACTGCACTTTTTGCATCGTGCCCAGCACCCGCGGCCGTGAACGGTGCCGTTCCATCGAGGACATTGTCACCGAATGCCGTGGATTGGTGGAGCAGGGCGTGAAGGAGATCACGCTGCTCGGACAAATCGTCAACAGCTACGGCAAGCGGGAGATTGGTGTGAAAGACGGCAAGAGTGCCTTTGTGCAATTGATTGAGGCGGTGCACGCCATTGACGGGCTTGAGCGCATTCGTTTCACCTCGCCGCATCCCAAGGGGTACGGCGAGGATCTCGTGGAAGCGTATACGCGGCTGCCCAAGCTGGTGGAGAACGCGCATCTGCCTGTGCAAAGCGGCAGCGATCGCGTCCTCAAGGCCATGCACCGTGGATACACACGCGAGCGTTTTTCTGATTTGGTGGGCAAACTGCGCGCCGCCGCGCCGGAAATGGGTGTTGGCACCGACATCATCGTGGGGTTCCCCGGCGAGACCGATGAAGATTTTGCGGCTACGCTGGAGTTGTGCCGTGAAGTGGAATTCGACAACGCTTTCCTATTCAAGTACAGCCAGCGCCGCGACACGCCTGCCGCTTCAATGCCCGATCAGGTGGGGCAGGAAATCATCGAAGCCCGCCACGCGGAATTGCTCGCCGCCGTGGATGAAATCCGGGGCCATAAACTGCGCAAATACATCGGTCAGCAAATGGAAATCCTCGTGGAAGGGCCCAGCCGCCGCAATGCTGCGCGACTCGAGGGGCGTACTCGTTGCAACAAGATTGTCATCCTCGAGGGAGGCCCCCGATTCATCGGGCAGGTGATGGAGGTGCGCATCACCGAAGCCAGCCAAACAACCCTGTACGGCGATCCTGCCATTCATAACCTAAACTGAAATGCCCGAAATTTCCCTGTCACTACTCTCGCTTATCTTTGGTGCCCTCGCCATTGCCGGCGGCACGTTCGGCTTGGCGCAACGCGAAAAGGCCATGGATTTTTCACGAAATTTTCCACGGCACGAAACCATTGGGCCTGTGCTCATCCTCGCCGGCATGACGTGGTTTCTGTTTATTTTGCACGGCGAAAACATGGCGGACTTTGAGGGGTATCGGCGGCCGTTTTACGGCATCATCATCGCCACCGGGGTGGGGGCCTGCTTTTTTTTGAAAGACTACCTCGCTGTGCGCGGCTTAGCGGTACTGATGATTCTTGTGGCCAAACTAATTGTCGATACCGCACGCTTTCACGAAAGCGACTGGCGCATTTTGCTGGTGAGCATCGCATACGCGAAAGTGGTTGCCGGCATGTGGTTCACCGTGTCGCCTTGGCGCATGCGCGACATGATCGGCTGGGCCACCGCCAATGAAAATCGCTTCAAGATTTTGTGTGGCACCCGGCTGGCCTTGGGTGTTTTGTTGGTCGTTCTGGGGCTGACGGCATTCAATTAAAAAAACCGCCCGGAGAACCGGGCGGTTTTTTTTCCGCACTTCACGGCGCTAAGAGTCCAAGCCGCGCCGACTACGGCGGTGGTGGCAAGAGTTTGAATGTAGTNATGATTTCAGATGGGTTGAGGGTTAGTCAGCCCTCATGTTAGCTTGGGACGGCGCATATCCAGCGGCAAATTGGTGAAAAAACCTCAACGCATTTTGGTTATTCGTGGTGGAGCCCTCGGAGATTTTGTCGTGAGCCTGCCGGTATTGGCCGCTCTGCGAGGGGCTTATCCCAAGGCCCATTTAGGTGTGCTGTGCCATCGGGCACACGGCAGGTTACTGGAAGCTGCAAATTGTGTGGATGAATGGCGAGATCTGGAAGCACGCGATTGGGTCGGCCTTTTTGTTGATGAGCCATTGAGGGAGTCTGGAAGCAATGCGTGGTTGAGTGGGTTTGATCTCATTGTTTCATTTCTCCACGATGCTACGGGTGTTGTTCATCGGCATATCAACCAGCTGTCAGGCGGGCAGCTGTTAATCGGATGTGCGCGCCCGCCCAATGGAGCGTGCCGTCCGGCTTCTGAAATGATGCTCGAAGCCTTGGAGCCGCTTGATTTGAAACATTGCGATCCGGTGCCTCAGCTTCAATTTGATTTTGAAAACGAAGGAGCGAAAATCTTGGCGCTCCATCCGGGCAGCGGGAGCGAGCTTAAAAATTGGCCGGAGGCGAAATGGGAACAGTTGATTGGGCGATTATCTGAGGAAGGCGAGCGACTGCTGCTAATCGGTGGCGAAAGCGAAGCCGATCGGGTTGGCCGGCTGGCGGACCAATTTGCATCAGAAAATGTGCGAGCTATGATTAATCGCCCTTTGCCTGAAGTTGCTCAGACATTGGCAGGTTGCCGGGGCATGGTGGGGCATGATTCCGGGGTTTCCCATTTGTCGGCTGCATTGAATGTGCCGTGTGTGTTGATGTGGGGAGCAACTGATGAGGAAGTTTGGCGGCCGGCGGGAAATGGAGTTTCGATATTACGCGGAACAAATGGAATTAGCTCGATCGAGGTTGGTGCAGTTTGGGATGAAATAAAAAAGTGCCTTCCATCCATTGACAGTTAGAAAATGTGTGGCAGGTTGTAGCAGTTGAGTGCTTGCCCCAACGAGTTCTCAGCGGCCGGAATTTTTCGCATGAAAGACGTCCGTCTACACATCCTCCCGTTCCGCAGATTTCGCGGACAACTTAAAACCCACCAAGGCGCGTTTACTCTTACAGAATTAATGGTCACCATTGCGGCAATTCTAATATTGGCGGGCATCATTCTGACCTCTCTCAATCGATCGCGTATGCGCGGGCATAGCTTGGTGAGCCAGAATAATCTCCGGCAATTGGCAGCAGGATATATCAACTACGAAATGGAGTTTGAGCGGTTTATGCCGCATGCCAAGGCGGCGCATGGAGGATGGGTTGGGGAGCTTGCAAGCCGTGAGAAATACAATGAAAACGTCTTTTTTAGCCAAATATGTGTGAAAAATAATCTTATGGGCCCGGGGGACATTGACACGGCCTGGAATAATGCAAATCCTGTGAGCGATTATGAATACGTGCATCACTACTGATGCACCGTTTTTTCTTGGCAGGATGCCGAGAGATTAGCGCGTCAGGCGGGTGGCAAATTAGTNACGATTGATAGTGATGCCGAATGGAAACGATTTCAGGAAGTGTCCAAGACTTGGAAAAATCACAAATATCAACAAGGACGCATGACCAAACCGGAATGGTGTAAAGTTTGGGTCGGTGCAAGGAAACGTGCCGATAACTGGCAATGGGTGGGTGGTGGTGATGTGCCGGATGGGTACTTTGCCGAAGGGCAGGTGAATGGTCAGGCGCGTGGACGAGGTTTTGGGGCGATCAAGCTTAATAATGCCGATCCAGATGATGCTGATGCTGTAAATAACGGTAAAATGTTCGATAGGCAATCTGTTGATTGGGGCGTGCACGGATATGTGATTGAGCGGCAGGATTCATGGGCGAGCACGTATACTTTAAACGGCTGGGCCGTCAGCGGGCATCCGCGGGCGCGGGAGTTGGGCGAGAGACAATTTTATCAATCAATGCAGGAGGCGGGAGGGGAACTGCCGTTGTTTAGTGAGGGTACCGGACCCATTGTTCGGCCAACGGCAACAGATCGCGCCCCCAAGGATTTTAACTATGGTGACCAACAGGGAAAAGGCATGGGCCGGGTTTGTATCGATCGTTATGGGAACGGCCATAATAACGTGGCTTTCGCTGATGGCAGCGTGAGGAATGTGCCTTTTAGGGAATTATGGAATCTGGAATGGCATCGCGGCTGGAAATCGCCACGGACCGTACAGGGGCTTAAGTGATGATGTTTGAATCAGATATTTATATCAATAGTCAAGGCCGACAATGGGGGCCTTACTCGGCAAAAGAGGCAGGCTTTCTCATGACGAAGGGAGCCTTCAGTGCAACGGATTGGGCTTGGGTTGATTCCGGGGAGCGATGGCAACCATTGGCTGAGGTGCTCAAATCACATCAACCAACGGTCAGGCCGGTCGAGGCCGAAATTGTGAGGCACCCCAAAGCCCCGGCTGTTGTGGTTAACAAAAGCCAGCGAGTGACTGATGCTCGTTTGTTGATGGGGTGGAAATTGAAAGCAGCTTTATTGGTGATGTTGGTGATAGGGGTGGGCTATTTTTTCAAAAACTCCGGGGAATTAGAGTACGATCAATTGGATCGCCGAAACGGTGTAGCTTTTGCCCCTGGCGTTGAGGAACCGTTTGAAGGGCAGGCCATGTCATACTATCCCGATGGCAAGCCAATGTATTCGGCGGAATTCAAAGGTGGCAAAGAGGAGATGGTTATTTCTTGGTACGATAATGGTCGGAAACAAAGTGAGGCATCTATGAAAGGCGGAAAGTTTCATGGGCAAGTCCAATACTGGTACGAGAACGGGAAATTGATGGCAAATTACACTTATGAAAATGGCCACGTAGTGAAACGTCAGGATTGGGATCCGGATGGGAACATGTACAAACGCAAATGAAGGAGGCATGATGAACGTATATATATCCAAAGGGGGCCGGCAATGGGGGCCGTATCCGGGGGCACAGGTGCCCGGGCTTGTGGAGCGCGGGTCATTTTCGCCGGAGGATTGGGCTTGGATTGAAAGAGGCAATGAGTGGGTGNAGCTTGGGTCGGTGTTGGGCTTAATGCNGGNAGAAGCGGATGCGGAGGCGGAGCTGATGCACGAGGAGGTTGAACGGGCTCGAGCCTATTGGCGAAGCAAGCTCACCACTCCGGTGCCGGGTACGCGTCGGCCACGCAAAGCCACTCAGCCGATCGAGGTGGTGCGTGAGGAGCCGGTGGGGCAAGTGGGCAGAATGGCCGGAGTAGCGCAGGCCGCCCAAACCNGTTCNCGCGGCCGNACNNTTTTCTTTTCATTGCTNGGNGTTGGCACNGCGGCGTTTGTGNCNTTGTTCGTCATTTCNGGNGACNAGCAATCNGGNCCCACGCGATCNATTACCGCGGNNGCGAAGCNGGNCTTGCCNATGGATGAAACACANTATCAATCGTTAATCTTCAAAGGGGATGTCGCGTATCATCCGGAAAGCAATGTGCCGTTNGAGGGGCGGGCGGTGACGCNCCATNGAAACGGCAAATTGATGTATGAGNCNANTTTTGTGTCAGGCAAACGCAATGGCCGCGTGGCGTCATATTATGAGAATGGCCAGGTTCTCAGCGAAGGCACCCATGTGGAGGGCAAGCTGGACGGGCNATTTACCCAGTACCATCCTGATGGCCAGATGAAATCCCGCGAAATGTACCAGGGCGGGTTGTCCATGAATACGACGCCGCCGGAGGTGACCCTCAAAAAGCGTGAAGTGATTGGCCGGCAGCGTTAGATTTGCGGCCGGCCAGCTTGCATTTTTTCCAAAAAAGCACTTGCCACGGCCTGTGCAAGCACCTATTCTCTGCGCCCTTTTCCAGCGAAAAGAAGGGAATTCCATGCCAAATAAGGTAGTCAACAAGACACGCAAGGCCGTTTCGAAGCGGTTCAAAGTAACCGCCTCGGGCAAAGTGAAGCGCTCCCGGCAGGGCAAGCGCCACTTGCTTTCCGTGAAGAATTCCAAGCGCCGCCGGCGCCTCGGCACGGCCGCCATCGTGGAAAAGGACGACATGCGCCGGATTACCGAGAGCCTGCCGTTCAGCCACTAACCCAGAAATTTAGATACCATGCGCGTCACCAACGCTCCCGCCTCCCGCAAACGCCGCAAACGCTGGCTCAAGTCCGCCAAGGGCTTTTGGCTGCGTCGCAGCAAGCTTTACCGTTANGCCAAGGACGCCCTCGATCATGGNCGGCAATACGCTTATCGTGATCGTAAAAATAAAAANCGCACCTTCCGCGCGCTGTGGAACGTGCGGATCAACGCCGGTTGNCGCGCAAATGACATGACNTACAGCCGCTTTATTGAGGGCCTGAAAGCTGCCGAGGTGGAGATTAACCGCAAGATGCTGGCGGACATCGCCGCGCAGGATGAGGCGGCCTTTACCGAGTTGGTGAAAGTGGCCCAAGGCGCGCTCGAGGCCAAGGCCAAGTAGGCCGGNANAAATTTCACGGGCGGCCNAGCGGTCGCCCTTTTTTTGTTTGTGGGCTGCGCCTGAACCAATAGATTTTCCGNACACGATGTCGTTGCTTGATGAAATTGAACCNCTNAAAGCTGAGGCCATGGCGGAGCTGGCCGTGGCCACCGATCAGGCCACTCTCGATCGCACCAAAGGCGAATGGCTTGGGCCGCAAGGACGGTTTACCGGCTTGATGAAGCAACTGGGCACGCTTGCCAAGGAAGAGCGCCCGCTNGCCGGCAAAGCCATCAACGCGGCGAAGGTGGANCTCGAGGCGGCCTTGCAGGCGGCGCGGGATCGTGTGGAAANCGCNTCNGCCACNCCCNGCGAGCCNACCGATTTCACCGCGCCCGGCCGGCGCCCGCGCCAGGGAAAGCTGCACCCNCTCACGCAGGTGACCGAGGACATCGTGAAAAGCTTCCGCAAGCTCGGCTTTGCTGTGGCCGATGGGCCAGAGGTGGAGGATGAGTATCACTGCTTCGACGCGCTGAACACNCCCGCCGATCATCCNGCGCGCGATGCGCAAGATACCTTTTACGTGGCTACCGATGGCCGGCCCTTGCTGCGCACGCATACCTCGAGCGTGCAGATTCGTGTGATGAAAGAGCGGCCGCCGCCCGTGCGCATCATTGTGCCGGGTCGCGTGTACCGCCGCGACACTGCGGATGCCACGCACAACCCTACGTTTCATCAGGTGGAAGGCTTATACGTCGACAAAGGCGTCAACGTTGCTGATCTCAAGGGCACAGTGGAGTTTGTCTTTCGCGAGTTGATGGGGCCGAAGACGCAGATTCGTTTCCGGCCGCATTACTTCAGCTACACCGAGCCAAGTTTCGAGATCGATTTCGCTAATGCCCTCACGCGTAAGATGGGCAAGGGCTGGCTGGAGATCGCCGGCTGCGGGATGGTGCATCCGGCCGTGCTGGAGGAGGTGGGCGTTGATCCGGAGGAATGGAGCGGCTGGGCCTTCGGCTTCGGCATCGAGCGCATCGCCATGCTGCGCTACGGCATCAATGATATCCGGCTCTTTTACGAAAACGACACGCGCTTCCTGCNCCAGTTTTAGNCNCCATGAAAATCACGTACAATTGGCTCAANGAATATGTCGACTTCGATTGGTCGGCCGAAGAGCTGGCNGANCGCATCACCATGCTGGGNGTGGANGTGGAAGGCATCGAGGAAACNGGCGGCACGTTTGACGGNATCGTNGTGGGCGAAGTGNTGGTGCGNGATCANCATCCCAATGCTGACAAGCTGACGCTGTGTAAAGTGTCCGANGGCGAGCGCGAACTGCAGATCGTTTGCGGCGCGACCAATTTTCAGGCGGGCGACAAGGTGGCGCTGGCCAACGTGGGCACCTCTATGCCGGTCGAAGAGGGCGAGAAACCCTTTGTGCTCAAGGAAGGTAAAATCCGCGGTGAGCTGTCACAGGGCATGATGTGCTCGGGTCGCGAGCTGAAACTCAGCCATGATCACGAGGGCATTCTGATTTTGCCGGCGGACGCGCAGGTCGGGCAGCCCTTTGCCGAGCATCTCGGCCGTGCGGGGAAGGATATTGTTTTCGATCTGGAAGTGACGCCCAACCGCCCGGACCTCAACGGAGTCATTGGCCTCGCGCGTGAAATCGCCGCACTGACCGGCAATCCGCTCAAGCACCCGGAGATTTCGCTGCCGGCTCTCGATGAAAAGGCAGCCGACCTTGTGGCCGTGCAGATTGATGATCCCGATTTGTGCCCGCGCTACAACGCCCGCGTCATTCGCGACGTGAAAATCGGCCCCAGCCCGGATTGGCTTCAGTCGCGGATGGAGCAGGTGGGCATCCGGCCCATCAGCAACGTGGTCGATGTCACCAATTTCGTGATGATGGAAACCGGCCAGCCGTTGCACGCCTTTGATTTGCATTTGCTGGCCAAGGCGGATGGCAAACCAACGGTGGTGGTGAGGCGCGCAACTGCCGGCGAAAAATTCACCACGCTCGACGAAGCCGAGCATGAGTTGGCCGAAAATCATTTGCTCATTGCCGATCCTGAAAAAGGCATCGCATTGGCCGGCGTGATGGGCGGGCTCAATACAGAGATTAACGACACGACGCAGGATGTGCTGCTCGAGACGGCGTATTTTAACCCGCAAAACATTCGCGCCACCTCAAAGGCGACCAAACTGCACACGGACGCCAGCTACCGCTTTGAGCGTGGTGCTGACCTTGGCGTCACCGACTGGGCCAGCCAGCGGGCTGCCCAACTCATTGCCGAAGTGGCCGGCGGCACCGTGGCGGATGGTGCGGTTGAGGCTTTTCCCCAACCGGCCGAGCCACGCGAAGTGTCCCTGCGCTACGCACGTATGGATGCGTTGCTGGGCATCAGTATTGAGCCGGCGAAAGCGGTGGAGTATCTGGAAGGCCTTGGACTTGAGGCGGTAGCGAGTGATGAAGTCAGTGCGACGTTTCGCATCCCGAGCTGGCGGGTGGATTTGAAACGCGAGGCGGATCTTATCGAGGAAGTGTGCCGCGTGCACGGCGTGGATCAAATCCCCGCCACAACACCGATGGGTTGCCGCGGCGAAAATGAATTCGATGTGGTGCATGATGCGCTGGCAGAAACGCGCGACATCCTTACGGGCCTTGGCTTGGATGAGGCGCAAGGGCAAACGCTGATCAACGATGCGTCGGCCAAGTTTGTTGCTGAAGAATTGGTCGAGCTGGAACATCCGCTTTCAAGCGACATGAACGTGCTGCGGCCCAGCCTGTTGCCCGGTCTGCTGGATTCCATGCGTAACAATCTCACGCGCCAAACCCACGACGTGGCGCTTTTTGAGATTGGCCGCGTGTTTGCTCCGGAACCAGCCGAGAACCGCACAGTTGCCATATTGCTGACCGGTAATCGGCACGCTACATTTTGGCAAGGTGATGATACGAAGCTGGATGCAATGGACCTGAAAGGCGCCGTGGAGGCGTTGCTGGAATCACTGGGCGTATTTGGGGTGCAATTTGCCCGACGCGATGAGGCGACGGCGTTGTTTGTGGAATCGGCTGAACTTAAAATGGGCAAGCAGGTCATTGGCCAGCTTGGTCAATTACTGCCGACTCTTGGCAAACAGTACGAGGCTCGTGATGCCGTATTCTTGGCCGAATTGAATCTTAATGTTTTGTTGCAGCGCCGAACCACCAACAAGTCGTTCAAGGCACTGGCGCAATTCCCGGCTAGCGAACGTGATGTGGCAATGCTGGTGCCTGAGGCCGTGACGCACGCCGAGGTTCTCGCAGTCGTGAAAAAGGCCAAACCGGCCAACCTCGTGGACACGCGGCTCTTCGATGTGTTTCGCGGCAAAAACGTCCCGGAAGGGCAAAAGAGCCTTGCGTACTCGTTCACCTATCGCAGCGCCGAAGGCACGTTGACGGACATGGATGTCAATGGCGCACACGAGCCGCTGGTGGCCGCATTGCAATCACAGCTCAACGCAACCATTCGCGATACCTGATCTCGTGATGGACCTCGCCCCACTCAAGCCGCTGCAGGACCGGCTGGAGCATCATCCCGTGTATGCCGCCGTAAGCGATTTGCCCACGCTGCGCGTTTTCATGGAGCATCACGTTTACTCCGTGTGGGATTTCATGAGCCTTCTCAAGGCTCTCCAGCAACACGCCGCCCCGGCCGCTGTCCCGTGGCTTCCCGGCGGCAACGGCCCGGTGCAGCGGTTTATCAACGAAATTGTTTGGCAGGAGGAAAGTGATGAAGTGCCGGCGGATGGTGGGGTGCAATATTTGAGTCACTTTGAAATGTACTTGGCAGCGATGCGAGAAGTGGGCGCGGAGGTTTCGGCTGTGGAATCGTTTCTTGATTTGGTTCGGAGTGAAGGGATTCAATCTGGATTACAGTCGGGTGTGGCGCCCGCGCCAGCCAATGAATTCATGCGAGGCACATTTGCCGTGCTGGATGAAGGAGCACCATACGCCGTGGCGGCTTCGTTTGCCTTGGGGCGGGAGCAGGTTATCCCGCGCATGTTTCGGACGTTGCTGGATCAAATGGGGATTAAGGCGGATGAAGCGCCGATGTTTCGATATTACCTGCAACGTCACATGGAACTGGACGATGAGGCGCACGGACCAATGGCCGGGCGAATGCTGGAGTCCTTGTGCGGAGGAGATCCCGCCAAGGAAGTGCACGCGCTGGCTGCCGCCCAGCGAGCTCTAGAGGCGCGCATTGCTTTTTGGGACGCATTACATGGCCGAATAACAGGTGTTTAAGGATTACAAACCCGGCTCCGTTTTGTAATCAATTTCACTTGTCCCAAGCGTCGTTTGGGGTAAACTTGTGGCATGGATGCATGGCAAATTTTCATGATGACTCTGGCGGGCGTGGGCTTATCGGCAGCGTGCGGTTTCCGGGTGTTTGTGCCACCGCTGGCGATGTGCATTGCACATAAGGCCGGCATGCTAAATTTCACGGGCGAATTTGCCTGGATGGGGTCGGACGTGGCGCTGGTTGCCTTTTCGATCGCCACGGTGCTGGAGATTGGCGCCTACTATATTCCGTGGCTGGACAACGCCTTGGACACCATCGCCGGGCCGGCTGCGGTGACGGCTGGCACGATGACCACAGCCGCATTCTTGGTGAACGTCGATCCATGGCTGCAATGGACCCTGGCGGCAATCGCGGGGGGCGGAGCGGCCGGGACCGTGCAGGTTGCAACCACCGTTACCCGCGGGGCCTCCTCCGCGCTTACCGGGGGCACCGGTAACTGGATTGTTTCCACAGCTGAAGCGGGAGGTTCAGTGGCCGTCTCCCTTTTGGCGGTGTTCATCCCTATCGCGGCAGCTGGGGTATTCTTCGTGTTGCTGGCGTATGTGATTTATAAGAACCCGATGAAAATGTACCGGCAATGGCGTGAGTCACGTCGTTCTGCTAGCCCGCCCAAAACGCCGAATGTTTTGCCGGCCTGATTAGGTGGCATCTGCTTGAACCCCATAAACCGGACTGGACGCGTCGCGTTTCCCTGTTACCCTTTGCGGATGGAGCTGCTTCGTTCGATTTTGATTTGCAGTGCGTGTGCTGGTTGGGCATTGGCCGATAATTGGCCGGGTTGGCGCGGGCCCGAGGGCACTGGAATTTCTTCAGAAAAACAATTCCCAACCCAATGGAGTGCCAAGCAAAATGTGCGCTGGCGGATTGAGTTGCCTGAGCGAGGCAATTCCTCGCCGGTGGTTTGGGGGAACAAGGTCTTCATCACGCAGGCGCGCGAAGAGAANGGANTTCGCAAGCTGATGTGCCTGGATCGCTCCACCGGCAACAANCTGTGGGCGCAGAGNGTGGTGTACGGCAAGCGCGAACCAACNCACCGCACCAATCCGTATTGTTCAGCCTCGCCAGTGACGGATGGCAAGCACGTGGTGGTCTCGNATGCCTCGGCCGGGTTGATCTGTTACGACATGGCCGGCAAGGAATTGTGGCGCAAGGACNTGGGGGAACANCGGCATATCTGGGGCAATGCCGCTTCGCCGGTGATTTACAAGGATTTGGTCCTGCTCAACTTTGGACCGGGCCCGCGCACGTTTCTNATTGCCCTGCGGTTAAAGGATGGGGNGAATGTTTGGCAACATGATGAACCNGGCGGCGACTCCGGAGAAAAGCAGGATGGCGGTCGCGGTAAGTGGGTGGGATCGTGGGCNACACCAATCATCATTGATGGGAGCGGCGGCGATNAGCTGCTAATGAGTTATCCTAATCGCGTTGTGGCTTTTGAACCATTAACGGGGCGTTCAGTGTGGAGCTGTAGGGGCCTCAACCCGCTGGTTTATACTTCGCCAATTTACGATGACGGCGTCGTGGTGGCTATGGGCGGTTTTCGAGGCACGGCCATGGGAGTNCGGGCAGGCGGCAAGGGCGACGTGACAGCNACGCATCGGCTCTGGACCCGCCCCCGCGAAAAGCAGCGCATTGGTTCAGGTGTCTTGGTGAACGGGCACGTTTACATTCTGAATGAAGACGGCGTGGCGCAATGTATCGAGGCCAAGACTGGTAAGGTGATTTGGGAGGAACGTTTGCGAGGCCCGGGCGGCAATGGCAAGTCGTGGTCATCCATGGTGGCAGCGGGTGATAAGCTTTACGCGATCAACCAGTCTGGTGACACCTTTGTATTGCGCGCTTCACCGCGATATCAATTACTCGGAGTCAATGCCTTGGGCGAAATGACCCAGTCTTCTATGGCCTTTTCCAATGGCGAAATTTTTATCCGGACCTATCAGGCTCTTTGGTGTATTTCCGAAAAGAAATCTCGCTGATGTAACGCATTAGAATTGTTGACGTCCTTCAGATAGAGTTGTTATGAACAAAGATACATTGATTTTAGGCGCTCTTATTTTTGGCTCAAGTGGTTTAGGGGCTGTGGGAAAAAAGCCAGTTACTTTCACTGAACACATCGCGCCAATTATTTTCAACAACTGCACCACCTGTCATCGCGAGGGTGAGGGAGGGCCGTTTGCCTTTACCACTTACGCGGAGGTAGCCAAGCGTGCGCGGCTGATTGCCCGCGTGACCGAGAGTCGCTACATGCCGCCGTGGCACGCACATTCGGCGGATTATAAATTCAAGGATGAACGTCGTCTTACAGAAAAGCAGATTGACTTGATTGCTCAATGGGTCAAGACGGGGGCGTCGGAGGGTGATCCGAAAAAGTTGCCTGCATTGCCTAAGTTTACCCTGGGTTGGCAACTCGGAAAACCGGATTTGGTTGTGAAAATGGATGAGGCTTACACGGTACCGGCTGAAGGGCGTGATATTTACCGGAGCTTTGTGGTTCCGCTGAATCTACCAGAAAACAAATGGTTGAAGGCGATGGAGTTTCGTCCTGGGGCACCCAGCGTGGTACACCATTCGCTTTTCCGGTACGACACTACCGGGCGGGCCCGGCGTTTGGATGAACGCAGTGAAACACCAGGCTTTACTGGTATGGGCCGTCAAGATGGCCGAGGAGCCACCAGCCTTGGAGGGTGGGCTGTAGGAGGCACGGCGCGATTTTTGCCAGAAGGTCTTGCCTATCGTTTGCCCAAAGACTCAGACCTAGTGATGGACATGCACTTCCATTTGTCCGGAAAAGCGGAAAAGGAAGTGTCCACGGTTGGTTTGTATTTTACGGATAAGGCACCCGAAAACACCTTTACCGACATTCAAATGCCACCATCTTTTGGCGCCCTGTCGCGTGTGGACATTCCTGCTGGCAAAAAAGATTACACGGTGAATGATACATTTACACTTCCGATTGATGTAGAGGCATTCGGAGTAAGCGCGCACGCCCATTACCTTGGAAAAGAGTTAAAAATGACGGCCACCTTGCCTGAAGGAAAAACCCGCGAGTTGATCTGGATCAAGGACTGGGATTTTTCCTGGCAGGATCAGTATCATTACGAGGATTTTATTTCACTGCCTAAAGGAACTCGGATTGACACCAAGGTGGTCTGGGATAATTCGGCAGAAAACCCAAACAATCCGTCTAATCCGCCAAGGCGAGTGCGATGGGGGTTGCAGTCTACCGACGAAATGGGGAGCTTGTCGTTAATGGTGAAACCGAAACGTGCACAGGAAATCGGATCTTTGAATACCGCAATGCGGCAGCACGCGCGTGATCATTCGGTTGCGCGCGCATTGCAGCCGGAGGGGGGTTTGGGTGCGCGAATCATGGACGCTGCGATGCGCTCAGATCGCAATGGCGACGGCAAGATTAGCCGGGCCGAGGTGCCGCGCTGGTTGAACCGCCGCTTTGAAAGCATTGATGGCGACGGCGATGGGCAGTTGAGCAAAGAGGAATTGCAGCGGGCATTGTCCCGTTTGGGTAATCGTTAATCGCTAAGACTATCATGAAATTGAAAATCTCTTTGGCGCTTTTGGTCGCTGCGGTATCCGGCGTTCTGAATGCTGCTGATAATTGGCCACAGTTCCGTGGGCCGGGTGCGATGGGGGTTTCGGCCAATGCCAATCTGTCCGTTGAATGGAGTGCCACAAAAAATGTGGAGTGGAAAACTGAATTGGCCGGGCGCGGCTGGTCTTCCCCGGTGGTTTGGGGCAAAAAGGTATTTGTCACAACGGTCACCACTGACGGCGAACAATGGGTGGCGAAGAAGGGGCTGTATTTCGGGGGCAACCGTTATCAGCCGCCGAAGGGCAAGCATCAGTGGAAAGTGATTTGCCTTAACCTGGAGACGGGCAAGGTCTTGTGGGAACGCACGCCGTTGGCCGGCATGCCACGCGGTAGCATTCACATTAAGAATAGCTACGCTTCTGAGACGCCGATCACCGACGGCGAGCGCGTGTATGCTTACTTCGGCAATCACGGTCTGTTCTGTTACGACATGGCCGGCAAGCAGCTGTGGAAAAAGGAGTGGCCAGCGGTAAAGACACGCTACGGCTGGGGGCTGGCGGCTTCGCCGGTGCTCCACGATGGTCGGTTGTACATTGTGAATGACAACGAAGAGCAGTCGTTCCTCGTGGCTTTGGATGCCAAAACAGGCAAGCAGATTTGGCGCACGGAGCGCAGCGGTGAAAAGAGTAATTGGTCCACGCCGTTTATTTGGCAAAACAAGTTGCGCACGGAAATCATCACGCCCGGCACACGCAAGAATCGCGCCTATGATCTCGAGGGCAAGCTGCTCTATCAATTTGGCGGCAGTTCCTCCATCACTATTGCCACCCCGTACGCGAAGTTTGGGCTCCTCTACATCACCTCGGGCTACGTTGGCGACCGCAAGAAACCTATCTTCGCTATTCGTCCCGGTGCCAAAGGCGATATTTCACTGGCATCTGATCAGGACAGCAACGCCCACATCGCTTGGTGCCAACGCCGCGCCGGGCCGTACAACCCCTCGACCATCATTTATGGCGACCTGCTGTACGTGCTGCTGGACCGCGGATTGGTTTCCTGTTTCGAAGCCAAAACCGGCAAGGCGGTGTATGGGCCGGAGCGGGTCGTGCCCCGTGGTGGCGCTTTCACCAGCTCGCCTTGGGCGTATAATGGCAAAATCTTTTTTCTCGATGAAAACTCAGTCACCCATGTGCTGCAGGCGGGACGTGAGTTTAAAGTGCTTCGCCAAAATCGGCTGACCGGCAAGGAAGGCATCTGCATGGCCACGCCGGCGATGGCTGGGGATCGCCTGCTCATTCGAACGGATGCGCGCATTTACAGTATCCGAAGCGTAGCCGAATAGCGTGGCAGCCGAAACTTGACGGATCGGCGTGGGTGCCCGATGAAAGGGCCACCATGAAGGCGATCGTCATTCTTCTCACGTCGGTTTTTCTATTTATTCAACACAACGCGCAAGGTGCGTTGTTCAAAACGCGGGGTGATAAAATGTTTGCCGCGTATTTCAAGGCCGAGGCGGACCGGTTGGCGGCGGATAGTCTGAAGGAGGTCAAGACGCTGGCGGATTGGAAGGCTCATAAGGATCGCTATCGGCGGGAAATGCACGAGATGCTCGGGTTGGATCCCGCGCCGCCGCGCACGCCATTAAAGGCGACGGTGACGGGGAAAGTGCAGCACGAGGAATTTGAAGTTTGGAAGCTGCACTATCAGTCGATCCCGAAGCTATACGTGACCGCCAACCTTTATGTGCCCAAGGGGTTGAAGAAGCCTGCGCCAACGATTTTATACGTGTGCGGGCACGGTCGGGTGAAGAAGGACGGCGTCAGCTTTGGCAACAAGGTGCATTACCAACATCACGGCATGTGGTTCGCGCGGAATGGTTACGTGTGTCTGGTCATTGACACCCTGCAACTGGGCGAGATCGAGGGCATTCATCATGGCACTTACAATCACGGGATGTGGTGGTGGAACAGCCGCGGCTATTCGTCGGCGGCGGTGGAGGCGTGGAACTGTATTCGTGCGTTGGACTATTTGGAGACGCTAAAGTTTGTCGATAAGGAACGATTCGGCGTCACCGGCCGCAGTGGCGGGGGAGCGTACAGTTGGTGGATTTCTGTGCTCGATGAACGCATCCAGGTATCCGCACCGGTGGCGGGCATTGCAGATTTGCAGAATCATGTGTACGCCGGGTTCCCCAACAGCGGCCGGCTGGCACACGGGGT
>PBFV01000073.1 GCA_002718935.1 Verrucomicrobiales bacterium | reverse complement strand
CCCAACCGTTACCGTCATCGTCCTTGCCGTTGTTGGCCTTTTCACCCGGGTTACGCCAAATATTATTTTTCAAATCGGCATGCGTGTAATCCACCCCCGCATCGTACATCGCCACCACCGCGCCTTCGCCGGTAATTTTCAACTTACTCCAAATCTGATCTGCTTTTATCGCCTTGAGGTTCCAAGGAATTTTTTTGCCCTTCGCACTAAAAGGCCGCACCGCACGCTTGCCCAGTACCGTGCCTACGCGTCCGCTGCCTTGGCCCTGCGGAATCGGCCCAGCCGGATAAATATACTTCACCCGGTCACTCTTTGCCGCCGCACGAATGGCTTCCGGCGTGAGTATTGCGGCCACTGCATTCACCAGCCACAACCCCTGCGTTTCCTTCGGCAGCTTAAGCTCTTTCCGCAATGCCGCCTGCTCAGCTTTCGCGATTTTTTTTAGCTGCAGAATTAACTGCGCTCGCAGCTCCCGCCTCTTGGCTCCAGCATTTTTTTGGCAAAACTTCGAAAACCCCTGGGGTCCTTCAAGTAATTGCTTCTGCCCCAGCAACAACACTGGCACTGATCGCCCACCACTAATGGCCTTTGACACCTGTGGGTCTATTTTGCCCCCCTGTGCCTGCACCGAAAATACCGCAGCTAACGCTAGCAAAGTGATGTGAATCATAAATTCAGCTTATCGAGCGAAAGCTGAATTGCAAGCCGGTGACTTGTAATGGCTGTTTCTTATGCTAGGTTCGGGTTGAGCTCATGTCAGTGCCAAAGAAAATCGCTATAGCCGGAATCACCATTTTTGGTGTCGCCTTAGCACTTTATGCTATTGAAAATATTCGAGGCAAGGCGGCTTGGGAAAACTTCAAAAAGGAATGGGAGGCCAAAGGCGTCT
Organism: Verrucomicrobiales bacterium; assembly: GCA_002718935.1. Taxonomy (GTDB): domain Bacteria; phylum Verrucomicrobiota; class Verrucomicrobiia; order Limisphaerales; family UBA1100; genus UBA1100. Next base: position 13,726 of record PBFV01000073.1, on the reverse strand, counting down.
CCTTCGATTATCACGAATCCTTTCCGCCGGCCGTGCCCAGCAACAAGAATTTCGCACACACGCCGCTGCTCAAGCCATTGCTGGAGCATGAGTGGAGTCCTGATGGCACTGAGTTAATCAAGAATCCGCCTAAGGATGCCACTGCACGCGCCAACAAACTCATGGCCATGAAGGGTGATCCGCCATCTTATGGACGATGGATGGTGGGCCAGCGTGTGAACCTCGTGAAGTGGCAGCAGTTTTTTCGTGACCAGAAAGACTGGCCGCATCCTGAACAACCCGGCAGCCCCGGGGCGGATATTTTACATGCCTTGAAAAAGCATGAGCCTGAGTTGGCCGAACTGGCCACCGCCATGCGCGAGCGACCGCAGTGCAGGTTCGACAACCAGTATAATGCCACCTTCAGCATGCCACTACCGCACCTATCCGTGTTGCGCAACGCTGCACGTGGTGCAACCTTGCGTGCGTTGGCTCATCTTGCGGAGAAGCAGCCTGATGCCGCCTTGGCCAACCTGAAATTAACCCTGCACCTCAGTGAATGCCTCGCCACCGAGCCTACGCTCATTTCGCAACTGGTGCGCACCGCTATTCAGAAAATGGTGCTACAAGTCATTTGGGAGGGCTTAGTCGACGGACGATGGCAGGTTGAGCACTTCATTGCCATAGAGAAGAAGTTGGCCTCCATCCAATTGCTTACAGCCTTTGATGATGCCATGACTTGGGAACGCAATGGGGCAAATTTCTTTTTTGCTGACTTTCTTAAGAAAGACAAAAATGTATGGAGACAGCTGGATGCATTAACTGATGAACCTCCTGAGGACGGTCTCGACTTCACCGGCCTAGTCCCCGATGGTTTTTTATTTCACAACCTGGTAAACGTCAACCGGATGCATTTGACTTTTACTCATGAGTTTATTGATGCCAAGGCAGATCGCATATACCCAAAGGTGGCAGATAGATTTAATGAGGCCGTTAACAATATAAAGAACAAACCATACTACATCCTGTCCGCAATGCTACTGCCATCACTCGACAAGTCGGCACAACGTGCCGGCGCCTCACAAACCTCGGTAGACCTAGCGCTACTGGCCGTACGACTTGAGCAGCACCGTGTAAAACATAAATCGTACCCGAAGACCCTCGCCGCCCTTCCCGGCAAACAACCGAATGATCCCTATTCTGGCAAGGCCTACCGCTACCGTCTCGAAGGCCAGCGCTACGCGCTGCACGGACTGGGTTGGAACATTAAGGATGACAACGGGGAGGTAGAGGAGATGGGCGAAAAGGAACCCAAGGTAGACCTCACCAGAGGGGATATCGTTTGGCGATATCCTACTTTAGTAAAATAAAACGGGGCTTTATTCCAAACCGCGCGCTTTCGCGATTTCGCTGGCCTTTTCCTTAAGCACTTTTTTAATGGCCTCCACTGGGATGGCAAAGAACTCAACGCGGTTGGCCTTGGCAATGTTGATGCCCACAAGGCGGCCCTCGAGGTCGAAAAGCGGCCCACCCATGTCCGAGGGCCCGAGAGTGATATCGTGCTGCAACACTGTTTCAAAGCCCGTTCGACGCACGCTAAACTTACCACTCATCTTATCATTCCGGCTTTTCATGTCAGCGAAGACAATATTGCGATACCCAAGGGTAATATCGACATCCAACTCCTCGTTTCCACGCTTCAGTGATACGGTGATGACTGTACCCGGGTCATTGCTTTTGACGATCTCAATCATTTTTTCACGCTCAAANACCTCCTTGCCGTCGATGGCAAAAATGATGTCATTCTTTTTCAAACCCGCNTTGAAAGCAGGACCGTCTTTGGCTACTTCAGTTACCTGAACGCCACCATTCTCCTCTCCATCTCTCCCACCGAGGATTACACCGATGACGCCACCAGACTTCTTGATCGTACGCGTCTTGGCCGCCAATACTCCGCCACGTACCTTTGGCCCGGTAATAGAACCGGTAGCACCGGATACTAACCAAGTGCCAAGGCTCAAGTCCTGGGTGTCACCCCACTCATAGCCAAGATCCACTTTCCGTCCAAGGTCGAGAATGACTAGATCATGCGGTATATCGCGCGCAAGAATACGCGCGCGTGCAATGCGGCGGCCGGGGCCCATGATGCGCAACTGGCCTGCGCGCACCGTGGAAAACTCGCTGTTCTTCGCCAGCACAAGACCGTCCTCGGACACCACCGTACCGAGACCCACAAATTTCGCGCCGTTATAAACCTGCACGGTGCATTTCTTTGCAGAATCCGCCGCCATGGCAAAAGCAGCCTGCACTTCCTTGCCGTCGGTCCGTAAGTGCGAGGGCAGCGTCGAAGCCGCGGTGGCTAGCAACGATGCGCTGAATAAAGCTGCAATGATGATTTTTTTCATGGGTAGATTCTCTGTTTAGTTGGCGCCCTTGTTATCTAGCACGAGTGCCGAGTTTAACCTCAAGTTTCTTTTCTTTGCCATCGCGCAGTATCGTGATGGTCACGTCGGTGCCTGGCCGAAAGGACTGAATCACCTCGGTAAGTTGAACGGCTTCCTTGATGACCTTATCGTTGACCTTTAGGATGATATCATCCTCTTTAATACCAGCCTTGTCGGCGGGAGTACCGCCACGCACGGCCAGAACCAATGCGCCTTTTTCGTTATCCTCTGTGGATACACCAAGGAATGCAGGCACGGCTGAAGCAGGATCAAACAGCGCCTCCCACTTGGCTTGAAAGGCCGGCATGGAGACGTGAAAATTTTGATCAGACCGGTTGGAGATGCGACTGTGAATGCCGATGACCACGCCGTTGAGATCAAAGAGTGGCCCACCTGAATCGCCACCGAGCAACATGCAGTCTGTGCGTAACGTATTGGAGGTGGCGCTGATCACTCGACCCACGCGCACCACGGCACCGCGTTCCTTGTCTAATCCGCCGGGGTTGCCCACCGCAACGCACCATTGGCCGATGGCCGGGAGCTTCTTTTTGCTCTTGTCAAATTCTACGATCGGCAGGTCATCAGGCGGGTCGGTGATCTGCACCATGCCTGAGTCGTCCTTGTCCACCTTGCCCAACGCCTTGCCCTTGAGGCGACGACCGTCATTAAGGATAATTGTCACTGCGCGGCCTGGACGACCTGAGACATGACCGGCGGTAAGGACGAGCCCTTCCTTGTTCACCACAACTCCGCTGCCAGAGCTACCACCCATCTGTAGAGTAACCGTGGCGGCCATAGCCTTAGGGAGCACCTTCTGCACTTGTTTTTGAATGGCCAGAAGATCGGCGGTGTTCTCTGGAGCTTCCTTGTCCCACGCTTTTTTCTCAGCAGCTAAGCCCAGACAAGGCAGAGCCAACAGAAAACCCGTAAATACGGCAATTTTTTTGGTCATCATTACTTTGTGTGACGCATTATAGACTTTTTCGTTACGAGCGGCAAATATTTCGAGTGATTTTGTGGGATTCTCTAGGCTATTTTATTTCTTATTCTTTGTTTTGAAATGCTTGTCAGCAAAGGTCAGGTATTGAGCCCAATCATAATTAGTGACGTCATGTTTACCTGTGCGAACATGATAGCCTATGGTGCCCATGGACGGCGTATTCACTGCCGGTTGTTTGGACGCCGGCAAACCGGGCAAACCGTATAGCTCATACACCGGGCTGGCGTGTTTCCCGGAGAGAAATTCCCCGCGCGGATCAGCCCAGCGATCCTCCACCGCGCTGGCGATGTAAACCGGGCGCGGGGCGGCCAATGCCACAAGCAAATGCTGATCCACCGGGCAGGCATTTTCGTTGTCGTTGTACTTCAGGAAATTGTCATTGAACCAGTGCGGGAAACTGGTGTTGATGCGTTTAACCGTCTCGCCAAAGGCCCGCCGGGAAAGCGCCGCGCCGCCGCAGCCGGAGTTGTTCGAGATCACAATCGCAAAACGCTGATCCGCAGCGCCCGCCCACAGGGAGGTTTTGCCCAAGCGCGAATGCCCCATCACCGCCACGCGCGTATGGTCGATTGCGCGGTCGGTTTCCAGATAATCCAGCGCGCGGCTCAGGCCCCACGCCCATGTGGCAACGCTACCCCAGCCGTCGGGCTTGGGCTTGGGGTACAGCGCGTGCACGCCGTTCTTCCAGTCGTCATGAAAGTCCGGATCAATGTCGCCATAATAAATGGTGGCCAGCGCGTAGCCGCGCTTGAGGATCGTCTCAATGGCCCAGCGGTTGGCCGCCACGCCGCGGCCCTTTTCCGTGGCGCGATTGTTTACTGTCTCGCCCTTGGTGCGACCGCGCACCCAGCTGTGGGGTAACCGAATGGCGGGATCCGCATGCACCGTGTGGTTGCCCCGAAAGTTCAGCGTGAGAAATGTCGGCACCGCTCCGCGCGCCTTGGCCGGGCGATAGATCAGCATCGTCATCCGCGGCCCGTCCGCCTTACCCGAGAAACGCACCTCCACCTGCCGCCGATGCGCCAGCCCGCCGAGCGCCTTGGGCGATTCCTCCACCAAATGAAAGCTCATCCGCTTGGGCCGGCCTGGGGAGCGACCGAATACCTCGCGCTTGAACAACTCCAGCACTTCCGGTCGCCGCTGCATTTCCCATGCCTTCACGGTTTTCACCGGCTTGCCATCGGCCATCTTCAGGGCCGGCGGCAGCGTGTACTTCGGCACTTTTGCCTCGTCATAGTTAAACTGCGCCGCCGAACTCCCGGCGCACAGCACCGCCCCAGCAAGGATCACCATGGATTTCATCAACGCAAATCTACGGCCAAAAATGACCGTGCGCAAGCTTGCGCAAATGCCCGCCCGGGCGCATATTGTCCACGTGAAGAGACTGCGGATTTTTTTGCTCAGCACCGGTGCCCTGTGGTCCGTGTCAGGATTCGCGCAATTTGTTCCGCAGTCGGGTGCGCAACTCACCGTGTTGCCCTTCGTGCAGCCCAATGGCGTGGTGGATCTCAACCTCTCGGCCAACTGGTTTAATCGCACACCGGGCTTCGGCTTTTCCCGAGCGGGGATCAACACCCAGTACCAACAACTCGCCAATGGACAGCCGATGAGCATCGGCGGCTATGCCACCCAGTTGCGCACCTTTAATCATCAGCAGGTCCCTTTCCTTGGCCGCGTGCCGTTTGTCGGGGGGCTGTTCCGCAATCGCACCCAGTTCCAATCCGTTCGTACCGGCAACTTTTCCACCCGCCTCAGCCTCGTGGATCCCGCCGGGCGGCCCGCTCGCCCGACCTACAATCGCCTGCCCTCGCCACGGCCGTACGGCTTTGTGCGCTCACCCCAGCCACCCCAGCGGTAGGCCGTGGACAAGTGCGGCTCGGAATCGCCGGCGGCAAAAAATAGATTTATCCCGTGCAACGCACCGCGTTCATTCTGCTGGTCATGGCCCTCGCCGGCTGCAGCAGTGAACCGCCGCCAGNNCCCCCGCGCGGCGCGCTCGATGAACGCAATGGAATCGCCTACGAACACGGCGCCACCGAGCCCTTTACCGGCGCCCTCACGCGTTATCATGTCCACGACAAAACGCAAAAGAGCAACGAGGTGTTTTACCATGAGGGCNTGAAGGTTGTGCAGCGCTCGTGGTTCGCCAACGGCCAGCTCATGAGCGAGTACCGCTTTCACCGCGGCCACGTGGTGGTGCAGCGCACCTGGGATATCAACGGCCGGTTGCTTTCCTGGAACAAGCAGGCCCAGCTTGCCGAGGAACAACTTAACCGCGCCAATACGCTGCTCACGCCCACGAACGCCTCAAAGGATTACGTGGAGGGATTCGTGTGGGTGCACATCGCCGATGCCAACGGCCACGAAAATGCGCCGTTGTTTTTGAACAACCCGCCGCCGGGCATCACTCAGCAACAGCTCGACGAAGCGACGGCGATTGCCGAGGGTTTGTTGGCGGAGGAATTTCGCCCGGCGCATTAGTTACAGTAGCTCTTTCAATATGGCCCCGTTTTCAATAATCGGCCGCGGCCGCCCCTTGAGGTCCGTGAAGTGCGCATCGGCTGGAATGCCGAAGTGATGGTAAATGGTCGCCGCGAGGTCGCCGGGGGTCACGATTCGCTCAGCCGGTTCGCCGCCATCCGCCGTGGAGGCACCGATCACCTGCCCGTGCCGGAAACCGCCGCCGGCCAGCGTGAGACTCATCACACGCGGCCAATGATTGCGCCCATCCGGACTGCCCTGCGTGCCCATCGTCGGCGTGCGGCCAAACTCGCCCATCGCCACCACCAACACTTCGTCGAGCAGTCCGCGCTCTTTCAGATCCGTAATGAGCGTGCTGTATAAATGATCAAACACTGGCAACAACGGCTTGAGCCCGCTGACGATGCCGCCGTAGGGCGGAAACTTGTCGCCGTGGGTATCCCACGTGCCTGAAGCGCGGTGGTGGGAAAGATCAATGGTTACAAACGCCACGCCGGCCTCCACTAGCCGCCGCGCCAGCAACGCTTTTTGTGCCCATGGATGTTTGCCATAAGCCTCCACCATGTGCTGCGGTTCGCGTGAGACATCCCACGCGGCCTTTGCCTTGTTGCCAAACAACAGGTCATGGGCGCGCGCATCAAATTCATCAAGCGCAGCCATGTTCCCATGTTGATCCAGATCACGCTGCAGCGTGTCCAGCTGGGCGGAAAGTTTGCCGCGTTCGCGAACCCGATCAAGTGAAAGCCCGGTGGGCAGCTGCAACAATCGTCCGACATTATCACCCACGAACGGATCGTGTTGTTTGCCGAGCCAGCCGCCCCAGGCAAAGTGCGTGCGGTCGCGGTGATTAAGCACCACATACGGCGGCAGCGTGGGATCGTTTGCGCCGCGCAACCGGCCAACCTGCGCGCCCATCGCCGGGTACAAGGCCCCCTCACGATTCACACGGGGCGCCGCGGCGCGGAAGCCGGTTTGCATGACGGTATTGGGCTGATGATTGCTGCCACGGCAATCCATCGACCGGATGAGCGTGAGTTGATCGGTGAGCTTCGCGTATTTCGGCAAATGCTCGCACACGTGCACGCCGGGCAGCGTGGTGGGAATAGTTCCGAACGGCCCGCGCTTGTTTTCGGGTTGATCGGGCTTTGGATCGAGGGTGTCAATGTGGCTGGGGCCGCCGGCCATCCAGAGCAGAATCACCGCCTTGCGCCCGCCCATGGCGCGGCCGGTTTGGGCGGCTTCGGCCCGGATACGCAGCAGGTCCGGCAAGGTCAATCCCGCCAAACCGGCCAAGCCGGCCTTGAGCATGCCGCGCCGGCTAAGGCCCACCAGCCCCTCGCGCGTGCGGCCGTGCAATCCGGTAAAGGCATGCGAATGGGCCGTTCCGTNAGTCACACTCCCAGCTTAGCCCGNGCGCCTCCNNCGGCAAGTGCCTTTTATGGNGATTNNNGGAGGGATCACGCCGGGGGGGAGGGATCACGCCGCTGNGGCTGTGTCATGAAACCNGNTTTTGAGGAAAAAAGATGAAACTTTTAATAGAAAGTGGCGTCTATAAAAGTGTTAGGCCCTCCGATGGAGGTTCAAGGGAGGGCCATAACAGGTTGGGTAGCCCGTCGGACCACCGGTCCGGCGGGTTTTCTGATGATGAACCGTTGCCGCCGTTTGGCAACTGCTTTTTGAAAAAAATAACAAAAAGTTACGATTGCGCCGTTAGCAAAACCGGTTAGGCAAACAAACGCGGCTTCTTGAATTTCCCGCCCACGGCGGCTTCGGCGTTCCAGCCAAGCCAATCTTCGAGCAACGCCGTGTAGATGCTGCGGAAATCGGTGTGGTGCTTGAGATCGCCCTGATCGAGATCCGTAAGACTCGGGTGCGCGCCGTGCAGACCCGCCTTTACCGAATCGCCCATCAGGAACATCGGCCCCGCTGCACCATGATCGGTGCCAAGGCTGCCGTTCTCTTTCACGCGCCGGCCGAATTCCGAGAAGGTGGCCGTGGTCACACGCTTGGACAACCCGTGCGCCTTGAGGTCCGCGTAAAACGCACTGAGCGCGGTGGACAGCTCGGTCATCAGCGAGTTGTGCGCGCCGGCTTGCTCAGCGTGCGTATCGAATCCGTCGAGGGAAACAAAGTACACGCGCGCGCCAAGGTCGGCGGTGATCAGTTGCGCCACGTTTTGCAGTCGCTGGCCGAGGCCGTTTTGCGGATAGGGTTGGGCGGGTTGGTATTCCTCAAGCACGGACTGAATTTTCTCGGAAGTATCCAAGGCTGTGGCAGCCGTGCGCCGCAGGAAATCCAAATCGCTGTTGCCCCCCGTGCCACTGCCAACCAACTCGCGCATCTGTTTGCGCTGCGTGGTTTGCTCGGCTTTGTTGCCGGCGAGCTGCAGTTGATAATCCTTCAGGCTGCGCACGGTGGGCACGGTAAACTTCGTGGACACCAGCCCCAACGGCAGCCGCCCGGTGCCCAAAGCGATCGCCGGCACCTGGCCGGCGAGCTTTTTGGACGCCGCATCAAACGCGCGCCCGAGCCAGCCGTCGCGCTTGTCCGCCACGCCCGGTTTGGCCGTATGCCAAATGTCCATCGAACGAAAGTGCGAGCGGTTCGGGTTCGGATACCCCACGCCCTGCACAATGCCCAGTGCGCCCTCATCATAAATTTCCTTTAGACCCGATAATTGCGGGTGCAGCGCCAGCTCATCGGTCAGCCCAAGCGTCGCGCCCTTGCCCAGGGCGAGGCTCGGCCGGCGTTTTTGATACACGTCATTGGCAAAGGGAATCACCGTGTTCAGGCCATCGTTACCGCCGGCTAGTTGGACAAGCACGAGGATGCGGCCGTCGGGATCGTTCACCGCGGTGCGCGCAAAGACGGGGTGCGGCAGCGTGCCCAGCGCAACGCTGGTGGCTCCGACCGTTTTCAAAAAAGTACGACGATTGTTCATGTTAATTGGAATTCAGGTAAGGTCATCATCAGGTGCACCTGCTGGCGCGTGGACACCGCCTTGGCATCCAACCCCGGCACGGCCTGGGCGAGCAGCAGTTCGCGGTAATGTTCCGGTTTCCCCTCCGGCTTGGGCAGTTTGCCTAGCCCGCCCTGCAGCAGGCGATGGGCGAAATTGTTTCGCTGCAAAAGTGAAGCGGAGGTGATCCACAGGCGGCCACCTTCCCAGCCTTTGACCGTGGGCGGCTCGAACAGCGCTTGGCCCAGTTGGCCGGACAGCTGGTTGACCGCCTGCAAATTCGGCCGCACCGAAAGCGCGCGACAGGCACCGAGGATTAATTCCACCGGACCCTTGATGCGCGCGTGCCGGGCCGCGCCGCTGAAAAACAGCTTGGAAGACAGCAGTTCACGCATCACCGGCGCCAACGCATAATCATGCTCGCGAATGCGCGCAGCGACGGCGCTGAGGTGCGCCTCGGTGGGTGACTCGAGCACAAATTCCCGCAACAACTTCAAGGCAATAAACCGCGGGCAGGCCCGATGCGCGAGACACAGGTCGATCACGTCATGGCCGTCCAGATTGGCCGTCTTGCCAAAAAGCGTTTTGTCCGTGTTGTCATGCTGGCGCGCGTTGAACCAGTATTCATCATCTCGCACATGCCAGCCGGTGAAGGAGCGCGCCGCCTGCTTGATGTCGTCTTCCGTGTAATTGCCCTCGCCAAGGCTGAAAAGCTCCATGACCTCGCGCGCAAAATTTTCATTCGCATGCCGCTTGCGATTCGCGTTGCCATCCAGCCAAATGAGCATGGCCACATCCTTCGACATGCCGTGCAACAATCGGCGGAAGCTGCCGAGCGCTTCCGTCCGGAACGCATTATTTTGCGCCAACATATGCGGCACACTCCGCACTTTGGCAAACGAGGTGGCAAAATGGTTATGCCACAAGAGCGCCATTCGCTCGGTGAGCGGGTTGGCTGAGTAAAACATCCGGTGCAGCCACCAAGTCTGCAGGCTGGCCACGCTGCCAGTGTCCAGCGCGGTATCGCGCAGGATGGGCTCAACGGTTTGAAACTCGTCATCCTCCGTTTGTGGCGTGAGCAGGCGCTCGAGCGTGCGCGCAATGCCATCGCGATGTACGCGGGTAATCTCCGCCGCCGAAGCACCGAATTGCGTGCGCCACAAAAAATGCGTGGCATCGCGCCGCGACCATTGCGCAGCGTGATGCGGTGCCAATATGCCGGTAGGTTGGGCCATTGCTATTTCCACTGCCCCTCAAGCTGGAGCTGAAAACCCTTCTCTTTAACAGACGTGCTCAGGCGCATGAGCTTCACAAAATCCAGCAACTGTTCCACCAGCTGAATTTCCCCTTTCGCACCGGTCGCCGTTTTGCCCTGTTGAATGCGTGAGGCTAGCAATGCTTTTTGGTTCACCGTGACCAAGTCTTTCAACTCCGACAAATGCAGCTCAAAGTTTAAATTCCGGTTCTCGCGCTTGGCATCCTGCGGCTTGGCCAGCGCGTCTACCAGCGATTTACACAATTGCAGTGAAGTGCAAAACACGAACCGACCATTGATGGTCGCTGCGCACGGCACGAAGTTGTAGCCTATGTTCAATTGCTTGCCTTGAGGGGGCTTGAGATACTCGATGGTATTGATCGGCACGCCCTTGTAAACCACGGCAGTCATGACGGAGGGTTGGCGGTCGAGCCCTTCCTCGACACCGACGATGTTGGTGATGGTGACGATGGTTTGAAAAAGGAGCTGAAAAAGCCGGCCGTTCTGAGGCTTCTCGAGATCAAACATCAGCGCAAATCCAGGCAGCTTGATGCCCGGCTCCCCCTGCAGATGATCAAAAGTCTGGCGCGCGGCAATCAACGTAAACGTTGAGCCAAAGGCCGGCATCACGTCGTCCTCCACGTTTTGGCCCGGCAGCAGGTTGCCCAAGGCGGCTTCAAACTCGTCAAACCCCGCCTGCTGATCTTCGGTTAACAATTCCTCGCGCTTTTTATACCACTCTGCCAGGTTGCGGTGCATCGTGAAGCCGCCCATCAATCCGGGCACGGTCGGGAAATCCCGTGTGCCGGGCTTGGTGGGATCCGACAAAAACCATTCGTGCTTCTCACGTACCTTTGCCACATCTCCAGACACACCGCTGGTAAGCTTGAAGCCGGTCTTGTCCGCGCCCAGAGTCAGGCCTAGGTACGGGCTGCCCGCAGCCACCTCAAGAATGCCATGGAAGAGAAGCGAATTTGCAGCGTTATCCATCTTCTCCGGCAGTTCCAATGGAAGGCCATAAGCCTTTGCGGCGGCCGGCACATTGAGGCATACCTCGGCCAGATGGTCGCCGCCCATGTCTGCGCGCATTTGCTGAAGCGCCTCGTCGCCCGCCATGGATTTAGACAGTTTGCCCTGCAATCCGGCCAAGCCCTTGGCCAGCAACGTTCGCGTGCTCGCAAGAAGCGCCCAGTCTTTGTCGAGGATCACGAAGAGTTGATCACTGAAATTCAGGATTTCACGGTCACCGGCCGGCTCGCGTTTCACCGCCTCGTCGACGAGGGTAATCAGCGGATCCACTTGTTTGCGCACCTTGGCCCATGCCACCGTGTCGCTCACGCGAAACATCACCACAGCGGAAGGCTCTCCGCCCGCGCCCGAATAAACACCCACGGCAATTTCATTGAAAAGCTTGTCCGCCGCCGTCCAAGCATCCATTGCGAGATAGCCCTCAATTACACCGCGCAGAGCCATGAACTGCGTCCACTGCTCTAGTCCCTGCAATTCCTTGAACTGCGGCGAGACCATCGCCGCCTTGAGCAGATCCGAGTCGCGCAACTCAATAAGCCGTTTGCCCAAGCCATTCACCTCGGCATAAGCAAGTGCACCGGCAGGCATGGCATGACTCAACGGCTTGGCAGCCTGCGCGGCGATCGTGAACAAGGCCGCACAAAGAAAAATCATCCAACGCGCTTTCATGAACGAATTTTAGTGCAGTTTCAATAAATGGCAATTATTGTTTTTATACGCCACAAGTGTGACTTCGTTACCCGCTTGCCCCAACATTTGCCCTATGCTTGAATGCCGCATGAGCAGTCATCTCGACTCGTTGCGCAAATACACCACTATTGTAGCCGACACAGGCGATTTTGAATCCATCCGCGAATATACGCCGCAGGATGCCACCACCAACCCGAGCCTAATCCTCAAGGCCGCGCAGATGGAGGAGTACGGTGAACTGGTCAACAAAGTTACCAGTGAGGCGGCGAATATGGACGAGGCGCTGGACAAGCTTGCGGTGTTCTTTGGCTTGGAGATTCTGAAGATCGTTCCCGGACGCGTGAGCACCGAGGTGGATGCGCGATTGAGCTTCGATACCGCCGCCACGTTGGACAAGGCGCGAAGCCTCATTGCGCGCTACGAAAAGAACGGTGTCGAGCGCGAGCGGATCCTCATCAAGATCGCCGCCACGTGGGCTGGCATCCGCGCCGCCGAGGAGCTGGAAAAAGAAGGCATCCACTGCAACCTCACCCTGCTCTTTGCCTTTGCCCAAGCCGTCGCGTGCGCCGAGGCGCGGGTGAAACTCATCAGCCCCTTCGTGGGCCGCATCATGGACTGGCATAAGGCCAAGACCGGTCAGGAATACGCCCCCGCCGATGATCCCGGCGTGCAGTCCGTCACGCGCATTTACAACTACTACAAGAAATTCGATTACGCCACCGAGGTGATGGGCGCCAGCTTCCGCAACACCGGCGAAATCACCGAGCTNGCCGGATGCGATCTGCTCACCATCAGCCCCAAGCTNCTCGATCAATTGCAGGATACCCCNGGCGATNTGCCGCGCAAACTTTCCGANGAATCCGCCNACGCCNGCNCGGATGAAAAAGTGAGCCTNAANGAAACNACNTTNCGCTGGGANCTCAACGAGGACGCCTGCGCCACCGANAANCTTGCCGAAGGCATCCGCCGNTTTGCCGCGGACACGGTGAAGNTGGAGGAATTTCTGGCTCCGAAACTATAGCTCCAGCCCAACTAATTCTGTTCGATTTTCCGAACTGNACTCAAGAATNCCGGTCGATCGGTTGTAATNCCATCCACTCCAGCTTGGGNCAATTTTNTNGCNCGNCGCAAATCGTTAATCGTCCACACNTAAAANCCCNGCTTCGCCANGNTCGTTTCCTTACGCATCTGCCCNACGNATCTCATCAACNTNGGTTCATCAATCTTNCCCGAAAACCCCAGGCTCAATCCATCCAAGCGAACATCCGCCGCCTTTTTGATTAGCGAAGCCACGGACGGTTCCATTTTTTGGGTTTTGCTGTTCAACTTGATAGCCGACAAATAATAAACCCGCCGCTGGGGAAATCGTTTTTTCGCGGCTGCAACCACCTCATACGAAAAGCTGATGATCGAGGTGTTTGCCGGTGCCGTCCGGGTTCGCTTCAGCAAGCGCGCCAAGGGCTCAATTATTTCCGGGCCACACTTGATTTCGATTACCAAATATTTCTCTTTGGGGATGGTTTCCAAAATCTGAGATAGCAACGGTATCGACTCGTTCTTGTACTTTTTATTCTTCCAGCTCCCCGCATCCAGCTTGCGCAACTGGTCCCATGTCAGTTCGTGCACCAAGCCATCGTGGCCGGTCGTGCGTTTGGTGTTTTTATCGTGAAGCGCAACAATTTTTCCATCCTTAGAAAGATACACATCCACCTCCACCGCGTCCGCCCCGCGCTGCCAACCCAAATTCACCGAGGCGAGTGTGTTTTCCGGTGCATCATATGATGCCCCGCGATGGGCGATGATTTCGACAGCCCGACTGTTCAAAACCAACAACAGCGAACAAATAACCAATCGTTTCAGCATGAATTATTCCTTCGGCAACGGCACCT
>PBFV01000072.1 GCA_002718935.1 Verrucomicrobiales bacterium | reverse complement strand
ATCAACGCCCGGTCAAACCGCGCCAACACCCGCTCGCGGCCGAGCACGGCCATCAGGTCGTATAGGCTGGGCCCCACCTTCACCCCCGTGCAGGCGCAGCGCGCCGGCATCACCAGCACCCGCACTTTCACATCCAGCTCCTCCGCCAAGGCCTTGAGTGCGGCCTCAAGCGCTTCTGGCGCAAATGCATCCACTTCTGCATACACGTCGCGCAGACGCGCGAAGGCTCCCTTATTCTCCGGCGCGAAGGCTTTGGCGGCCATGGCTTCGTCGTAAGCAATGTCGTCAGTGAAATAAAAACTGCAAAAGGCCGGCAGATCCTCGATCTGTTTCACCTTGTCTTTAACCGTGTTCAGCGCGGCGCCGATGTAGTCATCATCGGCACTTCTAAAGTCCACTCCGGCCTCGATTGCACGCGCGCGGTAATCCTCCATCGGCAGCGCCCGCAGATGCTCGTAGTTCATCCACTGCAGTTTCTCCAGATCAAACCGCGCGTTGGCCCGGTTAATTTGCGGCAGGTCAAAGCGCTCGATGATCTCAGCCATCGGCATCACCTGCGAATCATCCTTGGGCGACCAACCGAGCAGACTCAGGTAATTGGTCACCGCGCTGGGAATGTAACCGGCCTGCTGCCAGCCATCGAGTGAGGCGCCCTCGTCGCGCTTGCTCATCTTGCTGCCGTTGGCGTTGAGGATCAGCGGAATGTGTGCGAATGCCGGCGGCTCCACGCCAAAGGCGCGAAACAGCGCGATGTGTTTGGCGGTATTGGAGAGGTGATCCTCACCGCGAATCACGTGCGTAATGCCCATCTCGATATCGTCCACCACATTCACGAGATGGAACACCGGCTTACCGTCTGAACGCACAATCACGAAATCCGGCTGTTCCTGTTCGCGATCGGTCAGCTCACGAACCACCTCGCCGCAAATGAGGTCCGGAATAGTGACCGCCTCACGCTGCATGCGAAACCGAATGGCGCCCTCGTCTTCGTATGCCAACCCCTTTTCCTGCAGTTCGGCCACGCGACTCGCGTAAATCTCCGCCCGCTGCGATTGATAGTACGGACCGCGATCGCCCACGCTGTCGCCGGTCAGATCATTACTCGCCGGGCCTTCGTCCCAATCCAGTCCCAGCCAGCGCAAGCCCTCGAGGATCACATTGATCGCCTCGGGCGTGTTGCGCTCCTCGTCCGTATCCTCAATGCGCAGCACAAACTGCCCCCCCGTGTGGCGGGCATACAGCCAGTTAAACAATGCTGTGCGAGCACCACCAATGTGGAGATAACCCGTGGGGCTGGGAGCAAATCGAACGCGGACACTCATGGGCGCGGAAGATAACGGGCCAGCTTTTCCAAAACAACACAAAGCGCGACCAACCGCGGCACCTCCGCGCCCGCTGCCTGCGCCCGTCGTAACGGTTCCAGAAACAAGCTCTTCAATTCCATCGGTCGGCCCAACTGGTAATCAATCACGGTGGACGCGTGATACGCTCCCATGACGCGGGTGTTTTTCACCATCCGCTCGGCCAATTCCGGTGGCAACACAATCTCCTGCGCCGCGGCCGCCGTGATGATCTCTGCCATGATCGCCCTAACCTCCCGTTCCCAGCGGTCATCCGCCAGTAGCCGGTCAGTGGCCCATGGCTCACCGATTTCATTGGGCAACTCGCCGGTTTGCAATGCATCCCATCCCGCCGCCGCCGCCACGCCCAAGCCGTTGAACGGAATATTCCACATCAGCTTGCCCCACAATCCTTCGTCCAAGCGATCCACCACCTCGCAGGGCACCTGAGCTTTTTCGATCAGCGCCGCAAGCTCATGCGTGCGCGGCCGGGCTGGCCGGTTGAATTCCCCCAAGACAATTCGACCGAAACCCTGATGCTCCACGACTCCGGGGGCCGTACGGTTCAGGCACACAAAGCAGAGGCCAGCCAAAATCTGTTCCGGATCGAAGATAGCCGCCAACTGCTCGCAATTCCCCAAACCATTTTGCAAACAAGCGATGGCGGTGTTTGAACCGATCAAAGGCCTGATCAATTCCTCAAAGCGATCATTCGCTGTGGTCTTCAGCCCCACCAACACGAGATCACACACNCCGATAGTTTCCGGCGATTGATGGCAATGGGGCCGCACCGAAAAATTGCCCTCAGGACTCACCACGCTCACTCCCTCGACCTGCACAGCCTCGTAGTCGCCCCGCAACAGTAGATGCACCTCAGCCCCGGCACGGCACAACTGGGCGCCGTAATAGCCGCCCAAGGCACCCACACCAACGACGCCGATTTTCATGCGGTCAATCTACGGGAAATCCAGCCAACAAAAAAGGCGCCCCTTGCGGGACGCCCGTGTGAATTCGTTTCAGTTAGCCAAGGATTTCTTCCTTGGCCGCCTTGAGGAACGTGAATTTCAGCTTCGTCTTGGCCGGCACATCGATCTCTTTGCCTTCGTTCGGGCCGAAGCGCATGATCATCTTGCGGGCTTTGGTTTGCCGCACGCTCACTTTGCCGATGCCGGGAATGGTGAAGCCATCTTTCGCGTTGTCATACGCCAGACTGGCAATCGTTTCTAGGGCGGCCTTGGCCTGAGCCTTGGAAATGTCTGCGCCTTCAGCCACGGCAGCAATGGTTTGGGTTTTCGTCAGTTTCGCCATTTGTTTTTCTCCTTTGGTTAATTTTTGTCGCGCTGCGAACTGCGGGCAGTAAAAGAACGCCCAGCGCCATTTCGCAAGGGAAAAACCGGGGGATTCGTCAAAAGATATTCGCAATGACCCCTGTTTTTTCAGCACAAGCTTGACTTGACAGCTTGGTTGCCGAACATCGCCCGCGTTCGTGCCGCGTGAAAAAATCCCCTGAAAAAATCACCCTTGGCCTGCTACAGCACCCGTGCGGGCCGGATCCGGAGGCCAACTTTGCCACGGTACTAACTGCTGCCCGCGCCGCCGCAGCCGACGGCGCGCAGGTGATTTGCACGCAGGAGCTCTTTCGCACAGAATACTTTTGCCAGATCGAAAACCACGATATTTTCAGGCTGGCAGAGCCTATTCCGGGCCCCACTACCGAGGTATTTCAGGCGCTGGCGCGTGAATTGGGCGTGGTGGTGGTGGCCTCACTTTTCGAAAATCGCGCCCCGGGGCTGTTCCACAATACCGCTGCAGTTATCGATGCTGACGGCACCCTGCTCGGCACCTATCGGAAAATGCATATTCCCGATGACCCGCTCTATTATGAGAAATTTTATTTCACACCAGGCGATCAAGGTTTCCGCACGTGGGACACGGCCTTTGGGCGGCTAGGCGTGCTCATTTGCTGGGATCAATGGTTCCCGGAAGCGGCCCGGTTGACCGCCTTGGCCGGTGCGGAAGTGCTGCTCTGCCCAACCGCCATCGGCTGGCACCCCTCTGAAAAAGCTGCTGAAGGCGCCGCACAGCATGCCGCTTGGCAAACTATTCAGCGCAGCCACGCCGTAGCCAATGGCTGTTATGTGGCCGCTATCAATCGCGTGGGCCACGAAGTGCCGGCGGGTGGAGACGGGTTGGAATTTTGGGGACAAAGTTTCGTGGCCGCACCCAGCGGCGAGGTGATCGCCGAGGCCGGCAACGCCCAGGCGGAAACCCTGCTGGTGGAGATTGATCGCGCGCAGGTAAATGAAGCCCGCACTCACTGGCCCTTCCTTCGTGATCGTCGCATCGATGCTTATGACGGATTAACCGAGCGGTTTCTGGACGCATGAGCTACATCGGCCGCATCGCGCCCACGCCCACGGGCTACCTGCACCTCGGTCACGCGCGCACGTTTTGGACCGCCCAGGAACGCGCGCAAGCCGCCGGAGGCACCCTGCTCTATCGCAATGAGGACCTCGACCCGCAACGCTGCAAACCGGAGTTTCGCCAAACCACGCTGGAAGACCTGCACTGGCTCGGCCTGCGCTGGGAAGAACCGGTGATGCACCAGTCTGAGCGGATGGCCCACTACCGCACCGCCTTTGAGCAACTGCGCGATTCCGGCCACCTGTTTCCCTGTGACTGCTCGCGGCGCGATATCCGCGAGGCCACCACCGCCCCGCACAGCGAGGACGGCGATCCCATATATCCCGGCACTTGCCGCAGCCGTTCCTCAAACCCCATCCCTCAACCCGCTCCCGATTACAACTGGCGCTTTCGTGTGCCGGAAGGCGAGGTGGTTAAGTTTACCGACGGCCATTTTGGCCCGCAGCAATTTGTGGCCGGCACGGACTTTGGGGACTTTCCAGTGTGGCAAAAAAACAACCTGCCATCGTATCAACTCGCGGTGACGCTGGACGATGCAACCATGGGCATCACCGAGGTGGTTCGGGGCGCCGATCTGCTGGTGTCGACTGCGCGACAACTGCTTCTATACCGGGCGCTGGGCCTCCAAGGGCCCGAGTTTTTCCATTGTGAATTGTTGTGCGACGAAAATGGTGAGCGGCTGGCCAAACGGCATGATGCGCTGAGCCTTCGGGAATTGCGCGCACAGGGCAAGACGCCCGAAGCATTGCGCGAAATGTGGGCCTAGTTATGCAGCGCGTGGCCGGGCACGGTGCAGGCGGGCCAATATTTGCCACCGTACCGGATAATCTGGTACTGGCCACCGGCCGGGCAATTGGTGGCCCCGACCCCGACCAGATCGCGAACGTCTTCAATGGTAACGGCATCATTGGGCCCCTTGCCATTGCTCAAGCGCCACATTTGAATGGCGTCCTCGAACTCGTGCAGGTTGACCACGCAATCGAGAATTTCCTCATCCTGCTCGCTGGAAATGGTGTAGGGCACAATGATGATGACCGCCAAAGCGATGATGGCGAAGAGCAACAGGCCGTCCACCAAGCCGAAGCCCCGCTGGCTGGCTGNCGGGCGGATGCNCATTACCGNCCTTCTTCNTCGGGNGCCAAAGGCGGCAGCATGCCGTGGCCTTCGTGGGTGCAGGTGGGTTGCTCGCCGACCTTGCCCAGCCGATACTCGCCGCCGGANGGGCAGCTGCGTTGGCCGAGAATCTGCGCNAGCCACTCGGGGGTTANNGGAGTGCCCTCGGGTTTTTCNGACCGGATGATGGTGATGAAAATGTGCTCGAGATTGGCGCGGCAGTGGTGATTGTTTTCCTCTGCCTGCGCGCGCACACTATTCGGGATGGCCACCCCAATAATCAGCCCGATGACGGCGATGAGCACCAGTACCTCAACCAGCGAAATGCCACTATTGCCGCCGGTCCTGCTCACTACTCTTCTTCTTCCTCCTCTTTATTATGCCCCTCTACNGAACATTTCACAACGACAGTTTCATCACCATCGGCATCTTCCCCTAACTCGAAGGTATATTCNCCACCNGCCGGACATTCTGGCGCTTTCCCATCAAANTATGGAGCAAGAGCTTCCATAGTAATCTCATTGGGATCAATGGTCCTATTTTTAAGCTGATANGTAGAAATCGCCACTCTGATTTTCCCTTGCACCAGATGGCAGGCAGTCACTTGAGAATCTTTTTGCGCGCGCTTCACGCCCACCACCACGACCGTAGCCAATAGGCCAATGATCGCTACTACCACCATGATTTCCACCAAGGTGAATCCCGCTTGTCTTAATCTTGTTGTTTTCATTACTACTCGTCGGTCTGTCTAACATATACGCATTAAAAGGGCAATTCGTTACGCGGGTTGTGCAATTGATGCCGGAGCGCACACAGGGCAGGCTTCCACCCAGTGGCCGGGGGTGACTTCGCGGAATTCCGGCGTATTTTCCAGCAAATCGGGTGCATGCTCGAGACTGCTACGGGGCGCAAATCGGCAACCATCCGGAGGATCAATCGGCGTGGGCACATCACCTTCTAGGATTATCCGGTCCGGCACGTGCGTAGGATCCGGCACGGGTATGGCNGAGATTAATGCACGGGTGTAGGCGTGCAGCGGGTTATTGTAAATCTCCTCCGCCGNCGCCAGCTCCACAAGGCGGCCAAGATACATCACGGCGATCCGGTCGCTGATATGCTTCACCACCGCGAGGTCATGCGAAATAAACAGGTAGCTCAAGCCCATCTCGCGCTGCAGCTCCATCAACAGGTTGAGCACCTGGCTTTGAATGGAAACGTCCAGCGCGCTCACCGGTTCATCGCAAATCAGCAGCTTGGGTTTCAGCGCCAGCGCGCGGGCGATGCCGATGCGCTGGCGTTGGCCGCCGGAAAACTCAAAGGGATACCGGCCCATCGCCGTTTCCGGAAGGCCCACCTTGGTCAGCAGCTTGGCAACCCATTCCCGGCGTTCCTCACGGGTGCCCATCCGATGGATCACAAAAGGTTCCTCCACGATGGTTCCCACCGTGTGACGGGGGTTGAGGCTTTCGTAGGGGTCCTGAAAAATCATTTGAATCTCGCGGCGGTACGGCTTGAGTTCGCTACGCGACATTGGCGCCAGATTGGTTCCCTCAAAATGAATCGCACCCTCCGTCGGCTCGTACAGGCGCGCGACTGTTTTGCCCAGTGTGCTCTTACCGCAACCGCTTTCGCCCACCAGCCCGAGTGTTTCACCCGGCTCAATGGACAAATTCACGCCATCGACCGCCTTGCACGCCGCCACCGCCCGCTGAAACACTCCGCCNTTCACNGGGAAATGCATCCGCAGCGTGTCCGTCGACAAAATGGGGGCGGCTGAATTTNTCATCGTGNGCAAACCGGGCAGGCTTCAACCCAGTGCCCGGGAGANATTTCCTCCAATGGCGACCGCTCCACCAGCAATTCNTCCNTNATGNTCNCNNCCACTGCGNGGNGCNAAACGGCAGCCGGGTTTNANNTCNNTNAGCGCNGGCACCATGCCGTCGATGGTGCTGAGCTCCGTCTTNGGCGTNCCGTTCAGGCGCGGGATGGAACTGAGCANCCCCTGNGTATAGGCNTGGCGGGGATTGGCAAAGACTTCCTTTGCCGAAGCGCGTTCCACCACGCGACCGGCGTACATNACGCAAACNTCATCNCANGTNTCNGCAATCACACCGAGATCATGNGTGATGAGTATCACGGACATGCCAAGGTCGCGCTGGAGGTCATTGATCAGCTGAAGAATCTGNGCCTGAATGGTGACATCCAACGCCGTGGTCGGCTCATCCGCAATCACCAGCTCCGGCCCGCAGGCCAGNGCGATGGCGATGACNACGCGTTGGCGCATGCCGCCGGAGAGTTGGTGGGGATATTCTGTAACGCGGATTTCCGGTGACGGGATGCCGACCTTNTCGAGCATTTCCACCGCCTGCGACCACGCGGAGTCGGGCTCCATGTCATTATGTTGTGTGAGCACTTCGCAGATTTGCTTGCCGATGGTGTGAACGGGGTTGAGAGCGGTCATTGGCTCCTGAAAGATCATGCTGATGCGGTTGCCGCGAATGGCGCGCATGTCGTCCCGGGGCAGCTTGGCGAGGTNCAGGCCGTCGAACANCACCTCGCCGCCAAGGATTTTGCCCATCGGCTGGGGCAAGAGCCGCATGATGCTCATGGCGGTGACGCTTTTGCCGCAGCCGCTCTCGCCGACGATGCCGAGCGTCTTGCCTTTGCGCACCTCGAAGCNNATGCCGTCCACGGCGGTCAGCAGCCCGTCATCTGTATCGAACGCCGTGACGAGGTCGCGCACCTCGAGCAGATTTTCTGGCTCGGGATCNGGCACGTTAGTCGAGTTTGTGTTTGTCGAACGTGCGAATGGTCGCCGTCCCGGAAGCTTTGCCATCTTCCATGGCCTTGAGCGTGCGGGCTTTCTCGTCGGAATCGATCCAGTGGATGTGATACTCGAATGGCTCGCGGCTTTCGCGCACATTGTAATCCTCCGGATACTTCACCCAGCGCCATTGNCCCACGCGGTACCACGGGCGCACCCAGCCCGGAATGTAGGCGCCGTGATCATGGATTTTCTGAATCAACGTGTGAGACAGCCTGGTGATTTCATCAAGATCCTCGCATACCCGGAATTTATCGATGAGCCCGTCAATCTCCTGATCCGCCATGAGCGCGAAATTATTCGTAACCGGCTTGGGCGTGAGGCCGGGCTTGAGCTTGCCATCGGCATCATACCGATCCGCCTTGTCTTCCTTGTAGGCATTGTCCGAGTGGTACGGCTCCCAAAAGCGNGGATACATTTCCACGGACGTATTCAGAGCCCCGAGCATGATCTCGTGTTTTTTCTCGCTGATCTTTTTCCACGCNGCGGTGCGTTCCATCACTTCCACCTGCAATTCCACGCCGGCTTTTTTTGCCTCCTCCTTGAGTACCGTCATCACGCCGGCTTCATCCAGCCGCTTGTAAGGTGTGGTGAACACAAACGACAACCGTTTGCCGGCGGGCGTCCGGAGAACACCATCCGGCCCCACTTGAGTATAGCCCGCCTTGGCAAAGTGTTCCTTNGCTAATTTGACTGAGAAGGCACGTGCCTTGAGCGTAGGATGACTGCGCGGGCCGTAGCCGTCGGCGACGGTATGCATGCGCTNGTAGTCNTTCCGGAAACATTTCTCGATNACGGCGGAAAAGTTNATGGCGTAATTCATGCCGANGCGAATGTCACGGTTGGACAGCACGGGATGNCTTGAGTTCAGCCGAATCGCCCAGGTGGGCCGNGGGATNTCGTTGTAAAACTGGATTTTCTGCACGTGGCCGTTNTTCACCAGCNCGTNGTCGTTCGNNAGTTTTTCGTACCAGTACTCGGGCAGCGACANGCCATGCCAATCCAGNTCGCCCTTGNGGAACAACTCGAAGNCCNTGNCNGGNTCGCGCACGACCGTCACCTTGATGGCGTCNGGATTGAAGCGGTTGCGGAAAAACTTTTTCTTGTCNGCCCACCAGCCCGGCACGCGGGTGAGGGTGACGGATTCCCCTTGNTTCACATTTTCNAGCTTCACNTCATAGGCGCCGAGAGTGGGNTCGAACTTNAANTGAAAGTCTTCCACGTATTGCTCATCCAGTTCCGTGTAAAAATGCTCGGGGATGGGACGCAACCCGGCAATCTTCTCAATGACATCGGGTTTGGCCTTGTAATAACGAATCGACANGGTGTGCTCGTCNTAGATGGTNACGTTTTCAAATTTCTTGGTGCTGAAAAAGTCGTTGTACCACGGCGCNTGNATATGTTTGCTGCGCATCATGTANAGGGCGAAAAAGAAATCNGTNACCCGCAACGGTTCNCCNTCNGAATAGCGNGCGTCCGAATGCAACCGAAAATAAACCGTCCGCCCGTCCGGACCGTAAGCCCATTCCTTGGCCAAGCCNGGGTAATAGCCATCGCCATTGGGGTGNGGCATCACAAGGTAAAGCGCATTGTAATCGAGCATATAGCTNCGAAAAGCNCCGTTGCCGTCNGGCCCCACGAANCGNAGGGTGCGGGGGAAGTCGGAGGTNTACTCGTGAAANGTNCCNCCGCGTTTGGCTTCGGANCTGGAAAANTCCNCCAACTCNGCNCCTTTAACCCACTTGAGATCCNCCGGCAAATCGCNGGGNTTGGCCACNGTNAANCCNTCNGGANTGGCCTCATAAAANTCCATCACGTCCGGNGCGCTATNCAAGNTNACCGCCCGNCNNACNGGNGNGACCGGNGNGGCGGGGTTGGCTTGGCCGGANNCNCNGGCGNCGGCNAGGGTGACGTTTTGGCGTTTTAGTTCAGCGGCAAATTCCTGNGCAAANACGCGGGCCATTTGCCGCACGTCCNGNTCTTTCATGGNCGCCGGTTGNGATGGNTTTTCGCCACCTGCCGAGGCGGGTTTCTTGAGCTGTTTTTCGTTNCACCCTGTCCCGACTTATNAGGGCNGCCANCAGGATTCCGGTCAGTGTTGTTTTCATTTTATTCGTAGGTTGTAAATTTTTTTGGATCAAACGCTTCGCGCACGGCTTCGCCAATGAAGGTGACGAGGGTGAGCACGGTNACCATCGCGGCAAATGCCGAAAGNACGATCCACGGCGCGTNCAGGTTGGAGACTCCCTGCTTCAGCATGTTCCCCCAGCTGGGCGTGCCNGAGGGCAANCCAAAGCCGAGGTANTCCAGCGCGGTGATGGAGATGATNGCGGTGGCGACGGTGAACGGCATGAAAGTCACCATCGTGGAAATGGTGTTGGGCAGCAAGTGATTAATGATGATGCGCGGCGTGCTGGCGCCGAGCATCTGTGCAGCGGCCACGTAGTCGCGGGTTTTTTCGCGAAAGATGGAGGTGCGCATGTAATAGGTCATGCTNGTCCAGCTAAAGAGNACCATGATGATGAGCAGGACGAGAATTTTGAACCACGCCGGCAGCTTGAANGGNAGATCGCTGATCGCCGCCACGGCGATGATGACCATGTAGAGGAACGGAATGTTTTGCCACACCTCCACCGCCCGCTGCCCAACCAAGTCCACCCAGTTGCCNTAATACCCCATCAGGCAGCCGATCACCACGCCGATGAGATACACCACGAGCGTGAACATCAGCGCGAACACCAGCGTGATGCGAAACCCGTAAAACAACCGCGCAAAAATGTCCTGCCCAATCGGGTCCGTGCCCAGAAAGTGCCGCGACTCGAAATCCGGCGGCGAAGGATGTTTCGTGTCATCGCCGATCTTCCGNGTCTCNGCCGCACTGTACGGCACCAACGGCATGATCACCGTCCCCTTGCCCTGCTTTTTAAAGTGCGCCTTCAGCTCGCGATAATTGACCTCATAACTGTATTCCTGCCCGTCCGCATCCGTTTCCATCCCGAAATNCTTCCCCGTATGCGTCGCNGCNAAAGGCATCGCCGGAAAATGNACCGCCCCCTCATGCACCACCACCAGCGCGCGATTGTTCACGAATAACTGGCCCACCAACGAAATCGCAAACGCCCCGATCAAAATCAACAANGACCAGTATCCGCGNTTGATGCCGTGAAACCGTTTCAACTTNCGCAGGGTTTGCGGGTTGAAACGCTTAGTCGCACACCACGCCGCCGCCCCCAACGCNCCGAGTACGCCTATATAAAGGAAACCATTTTTTACCCCCTCGATAAACCCGGCGCCCGCCTCCGCACTTTTCAGAAATGCGTNGCCCACAAAACCGCCCNCCAATCCGCCAATCAAACCGCCCCCCACAAACCCNACCGCCAAGCCAACTAGCAACCACACCGCCACCTCCCACCACCGCCGCGGCGGNGTGGNGGACTCGGCGGAACTGGAAGNCGTTTCGCTCATTAATCGAATCGCACCCGTGGATCTACCAGGGCCACGAGGATGTCGGAGATGATGTTGCCCAGCAGCATGAGCGTGGCGGACAGCAGGAAGATGCCCATCACCACCGGGATGTCGCGGTCCAGCACGGACTTGAAACCCAGCAGNCCAAATCCGTTGATGTCAAAAATCGTCTCGATCAGAAAACTGCCAGCCACGAAGAGCGTGATTTGGTGGCCGATGTTCGTGGCCAACGGGATGAGCGAATTACGCAACGCATGACGCCGCACGGCTTGCGAAAATGGTACGCCCTTGGNAATGGCTGTNCGCATGTAATCCGCCGACAGGTTGTCCATGAGATGGTTTTTCATCAGCATCGTCACAAAGGCAAAGCTGCCGACGAGATAACACAAGAGCGGCAGCACCGCATGCCAAGCCAGATCCCATGCCCGCTCCATAGCAGTGGTGTGACGGCGCAACTCCACCTTGCCGGCGTTGGCTTTGATCAGGATCGGCGGGGTGCCGGCTTCAGGCAANAGCTCAAAANNATCCTGNCTCTTGCGCGCCACCACATAAGCCGCCTCCTTCTCCAGCGCCGGCTCAGNCCGCGGCAAATCGCCCTCCAGCCAGACGTGCTGGCCATCGCGCAANCCGTGGTTTTTGCCNAACCATTCACTGGAATCNGCNGTCACACTCACGTTTTCGATCNGTGTACTCTCATAATGNGGCCCCACGAAGCCGCCGGTGGGGAACCATTCCAAACGAGCAGCCAAAAAAACCATCATTAACGCGCCCAATACATANCCAGGAACCGCGTAGCCCATGAAGATGAACACCGAAGAGCCATTGTCAAACCACGTGTTGTGCTTCATCGCCTTGGCAATACCAAGCGGCACGCACACAAGAAAGGTGAAGATGAAAGTGAGCACACCATAAAAGGTGGAAACCGGCAGACGTTGAGCCATGACATCCATGACTGGCTCACCGTGTCGAAAAGACTTACCCAAATCGCCTTGAAACACTCCTGCATAACGCGTTCGATAAAGCTCAGCACGCGGCACATCTTTCATTTCTTCANCGGACTCTACCTGCCGCACCTTCCAGTCCACCATGTTTTCTCCGGCATTGGCAATGCGCGGCTGACCATCGACCAGTTCNACCNCTACCGGCTCACGTGCCCGTTCTATTGTTGCCNCCTCAGCTTCCGCCTCCCATCCGTCTAGCAGACCATCTCCGTTGGTATCCAATTGTTCAAACTTCACATATGATGCCACACTCTTAGGCACTTCTGACAACTGCACAAACCCATCCNCATTCCAATCCAGATCTGACACATGAAAAGTTGGCACTCGCATGCGAACGACTAGGTTTGTCCTGCCGTCTATGAAATCCACATCACGCCGGTTTAACTCCCGTGGCATCACCCCCAGCCAAACNAAATAAGCCACATGAACTGGCTTATCGTAGCCATAAAGCTCTTTCATCTGTTCCAGCTGCTCTTCGCTCAAAGCTGCGCCCTCAGCNCGACCACCACCACCACCTTCCATGGAAACCATCTGAGCTTCCATCATGGCCTGCTCCAAAGGCCCACCGGGAGCAATGCGCGAAACGCCAAACACGATCATGGTGATCACCAGCAGCGTGGGGATAAACAGCAAGAAACGCCTGATGAAATAGTCGCGCACTGCCCACAGCGTGGCCAATAGCTTTGATGAAATCCAGTCAAAAGCATCAATCGCATGGACATGACGCAGGCTTTTGCACATTCTTCGCGGCAATGACACAGCTCACCCTCGGCCATTCGCCTGATCCCGACGATGCNTTCATGTTTTACGCGTTGGCCAAGGATNTCATCGATCAACGCGGCTACGCCTTCGAGCACATCCTNCAGGANATCCAGACGCTGAATGAACGCGCNACCCNCGGCGANCTGGATATCAGTGCCATTAGCATTCACGCCTACGCCTATGTGAGCGACCAATATGCCCTGCTCCCCAGCGGCGCCAGCATGGGCGANGGCTACGGCCCGATGCTCGTGGCCAAGGAAANNTTCTCNAANGAGGAAATTGCCGGCAAAAAAATTGCCGTNCCCGGCNAAATGACCAGCGCCTTTCTNGCGCTGCAATTGTGGCTTGGCCGGCCAAAGACGGAGTTTGATTACGTGGTNGTGCCGTTCGATGAAATTTTCAACACNGTCAANGCCGGNAACGCCGANGTGGGGCTGATCATTCACGAAGGCCAATTGACGTTNGANAACGANGGGCTCGTTTGTTGNGCGGACCTNGGCGTGTGGTGGGGCGAGGAAAACGACGGCCTTCCCCTGCCCCTCGGCGGCAATGTGATCCACAAACGCATNGCCGAGCCCGAGCGGAANGTGGTGAGCGATCTCCTCACNGANAGCATNCAATACAGCCTCGANCATCGCCCCGAGGCGGTGGANCACGCNCTNCAATATGCGCGCGACATGGGCGTGGAATTGGCCGACCAGTTTGTCGGCATGTACGTAAACCATTGGACGCTNGATTACGGCGACAAGGGCCGCGACACCATCACGCGCTTCCTGCATCGCGCCCACNAGGCCGGCCTCATCCCGCACCGGCAGGAACTGGAGTTTGTGGAATGATGAAATACCGGCGGTTTGGCAAAACGGATTTGGAGATGCCCGTGTTCTCCTGNGGNGGCATGCGGTATCAGCACAAGTGGAACGATATCGAGTGGAACGAAGTGCCCGATGAGGGCCAGAAAAACCTCGAGGCCACCATTCAGCGCTCGGTGGAGCTGGGCATCAACCANATCGAAACCGCGCGCGGCTACGGCAGCTCCGAGATGCAGCTCGGCCCTGTGCTCAAGCAAATCCCGCGCGACCAACTGATCGTGCAAACGAAGGTCGCCCCCTTCGCCACNGCCAGNGAATTCCTCGATACCTTTAACACCTCGATGGATTACCTGCAGCTGGATCATGTCGANCTCCTTTCACTGCATGGCATCAATAATCAGCAGTTGCTCGACTGGTCACTGGGCGAACAAGGCTGCGTCGCCGCGGCGCGCTGGCTGCAAAAGGAAGGCCGCTGTCGGCATGTCGGCTTCTCCACGCACGCCACCACCAACATCATCTTGAAAGCCATCGAGAGCGACGCGTTTGATTACGTGAATCTCCACTGGTATTTTGTCAATGACCTTAACTGGCCGGCCGTGGAAGCCGCAGCAGCGCGCGACATGGGCGTGTTNATCATCAGCCCCAACGACAAGGGCGGCAAACTCTACGCCCCGCCACCGAAGCTCACCGACCTGTGCGCCCCNCTGCACCCCATGCANTTCAATGCGCTTTACTGCNTCAACCGCCCCGAGGTGCACACCCTCAGCTGCGGCGCGGCCAAGCCAAGTGACTTCGACTGCCACCTCGAGGCACTGGACCACTACGACAACATTGCCCCNACAATCAAGCCCATCGAGCAGCGCCTCCGCGCAGAAATGGATTCTGTGCTCGGCGCCGATTGGTGCGCCCGCTGGCCAGAGGGCCTGCCGCATTACGTGGATGTGCCCGACGAGGTGAACATTTCCGAAATCCTGCGCCTGTGGACCTACNCCAAGAGCCTTGATCTGGTNGACTGGGGGCAAATGCGCTACAACCTCCTCGGNCAGGCCGATCACTGGTTTCCCGGCGAGCACGTGGCCAAGCTTGATATTGNAAAAGTGACCGACTGCCTCGCTGCCAGCCCCTTTGCCGAGCGCATTCCGGGCATCCTCGCCGAGGCCCATGAGATGCTGCATGCGGCGGACCAAAAACGCCTCAGCGAATCGGATGATTAATTTNTCATCCGAATAAGTTGCCGCAAAAAGGTTTGTTCATTTGANGAAATCCAGTATTTTGACGGCCATGAAAATTGCTTTGACGATGTTGTGCGGNGGGTTGTTGCTGGGCGTAGGCTGCGGCGGCGATGATGAGCCGGATCCCGGTCTGGGCACCGCGTCNCTCAAGCAACCCAACGGCGGCAANACNNGCGGTGGCAATCCGGCTCCCCCCGCGAAAAAGGCGCCGACGGAATACAAAAACCTCATCAAGCGCCCCGGCGCCACGCCGGTAATGGTGGGCACCAATAGGGTCACCCGCATTTACCATTTCACTGAAGGCACNAACCGCTTTTCGGGCATNGCCCGCAACGTCACAACCAACGGNCTGTTCACNCTGTGGCGCATTGAGCACGGNCTGATTGACGGGCCNGTCATTCAGAAATTTTCNAACACNACCAACAAAGTNCACGAGTGGCATTACCTGCGCGGCTTGAAAAACGGCTGGGAAACCGCCTGGCACAAGAATGGCAAACTGAAGCTTTCAGGTTTTTGGACCAACAATGTGCGCAACGGCCTGTGGGTGATGTGGCATGATGACGGCAGCACCAACCGGGTGGACCTGTACGCCATGGGCGTTCACAAGGGCAAAAGCAAGCTGCATCTGTCACAGGGCCTTACGATGGACTGGACAGCCGCGCAGCTCCAGCAGGTTTACGTGAACAAACCCCTCAGCACCATCCAGCGGATGTTTGGCAGCCCCGACAAAATCGTGAAAGGCGGCTGGGTGTACTACAACGTGAAGGTTAACGGGGCCGCGCCCAACAAGTCGGCGGTGACCACCACCTTTGTTCATCAAGCGGGCAAGGTGACGCTGGTGCAATTCGCACCATAAATCAAAACACTATTTCTTCGGCGCCCCCGGCACGGCGGTCTTGGCCGGATCGTTAGCGTTGAGCTTTTCCAACACTTCCTTGGTGAGGTCATCCTCGTCGGCAGAAAAGAGCAGGATGTTTTTGTCGACCACCATTGTGTAGCCGCCTTTGCGGGCGACAGCGGAAACGATCACCTTAATTTTACCCATGACGTCATCCTGCATTTTGCGCTGCTCTTCGCGCAGGCGGGTGACCATGGTTTTCTGAACGTCCTGCAGGGTGCGCCCGGTCTCGGCATATTCCTTCTGCTTTTGGGCAAAGGCTTGTTGGCGGCGCTGGCGCTCGGCGAGGCCCAGCTTGGGATCGCGCAGGGCGCGGTCCATATTTTGCAGTTCGGTGAGCAGTTTCTTTTGGGCATCCAACTGGCCCTGAAGTTCCTTTTGCGCCTTTTCCTGTCGGGCCTTGAGTTCCTTGTCGGCTTTTTTGGTCTCCCAAAAATCGTTGTACACGGTTTTCAGATCCACGATGGCCACCTTTTGTTCAGCGGCGGCGGCCGGCAGGACCAATAAAGCGATGGCGAGGAATGAGAACAATGCTTTCATGTGTCGTGTCTTTAAATGTTAGAATGAAGTGGTGTAACCGAAATTCACGTTAAACTTGTTGCCACCGTTGCGGCCGTCGGTGGTGATGGGGATACCGTAGTCCAGACGCAGAGGGCCGAGGAAGGGTACATCGAGCCGGAGGCCAAGGCCCCAGTTGTCGTTGTAATCGCCGATATCGAAATCCCACGAGTTGGCGTTGACCACGCCCCAGTCGTAAAAAGT
>PBFV01000071.1 GCA_002718935.1 Verrucomicrobiales bacterium | reverse complement strand
AGAAGACCGAGGAGAAGAAGACCGAGGAGAAGAAGACCGAGGAGAAGAAGACCGAGGAGAAGAAGACCGAGGAGAAGAAGACCGAGGAGGAGAAGACCCCTAGGCGTGTGCTCCCGCGCAACATTGGATAAATGGCCCACCGTCAATTGACGGCCTTTCCCATTGTGTGAAGCTCACACCAAATGTATTCTTGCGCATGCGATTGATTCTCGCGATTTTGGCCTTCGCCCAAGCGACTTGGGCCACACAGCCTCTCAACCTGTTGGTCATCCAAACCGACGAACATCATTTCAAAACGCTTGGCTGTTATGGTGGAAACGTTGTAAAGACGCCGAACATCGACTGGCTGGCACAGAACGGTGCGATAGCCACGAGTTTTTATGCGACTACTCCGGTATGTTCGCCTTCAAGGGCCGCATTGATGAGCGGGCGGTATCCGCACAAGACTCCCGTGGCGAACAACAACATTCCGTTGGATGACAAGGTGGTGACCTTTGCCGAGGTGCTTCGACGGCAAGGGTACGCCACCGGTTATGCGGGCAAATGGCATCTTGACGGAGATGGCAAACCTCAATGGGCACCCCAGAGGAAATTTGGCTGGGACGACAATCGCTTTATGTTCAACCGCGGGCATTGGAAGAAGTTCGTGGATACTACGAAGGGCCCACGAGTCGGCGCCTTGCGAAATGGTAAGCCCCACTACGGCATCGATGGTGCGGATGAAAACACCTTTGCAACTGACTGGCTCACGGACAAAGTCATCGATTTTATCAACACGAAAAAGAACGATCCCTTTTGCTACATGGTGAGCTATCCCGATCCGCACGGGCCCAACACTGTGCGGGCGCCGTACGACACGATGTACGATGACGTGACTGTTCCCATTCCGCGCTCGGTCAACAAGCCACGCGAGCAAACGCCAGCGTGGGCCGCCAAGACACCGCGCATCACCGCGGACACCATTCGCCTCATGATGCCCAAGTATTACGGCATGGTGAAGTGCCTCGACGACAACATCGGCCGCATCCTCTCCACCCTGCGCCGCAACGGCCAATTGGATCGCACGCTCATNATTTTCACCAGCGACCACGGCGATCTCTGCGGAGAGCACGGCCGGCTGAACAAGGGAGTGCCCTTTGAGGGCTCCGCGCGCATTCCCTTTCTGGTTTATTGCCCCNGCAAAGTGCCCGCCGGCTCCGTGGTGGGCGAGGCGCTGAGCTGCATCGATTTTCTCCCAACCGTCACCAGCCTNTTGGGTGTAAAACACAACCTCAAAGTGGACGGGCGCAATGCCGCGAGCCTNTTCTCCNNGGCGCGCCGCGGGGAATGGAACGACATCGCCTTCCTGCGATCCACCTCCGGTCGCGAGCCGTGGCTTTGCGCNGTGACGGATCGTTACAAGCTCGTCTACGCCGGCAGTGGCAAGCCTTGGTTGTTTGATCTGCAGGAGGATCCGGATGAAATGAAGAACTTCTTTGGCGCGGCGGAACTCCAACCCATCGTCCGGCGCCTNACCGCCGNCCTCGCGAGCTACGCCAAAACACACGACGACGCACACCGGGAACATCCACACATTGCGCAGGCCATGAAGGCCGTGTTGAACGCAAAGTAGGGATTGACGGCTCGAAGGCTTCAGTTGACCATCGGGCATGCCAAAGAATTCTGCTGATCANCCAAATCGTCGTCGTTTTATCAAAACCACCGGCAAAGTGGCGGGGGCTTCCGCACTGGCGGGAGTNGCNTTGCCGCANGTGCATGCGGGGGTGAATGANACGGTCAAGGTGGCGNTGGTCGGCGCNGGCGGTCGNGGCACGGGNGCGGCGGANAATGCCCTTTCGGTTTCCGCGGCCAACGCCCCCACCAAGCTGGTGGCAGCGGCGGATATTTTTGAGGACAAACTCAAGAGCAGCCTCAANGGACTGCAGCGCAAGCACAAGGAGAAGGTGGACCTCGGCAAGGCGGGCGCCGGCAAGAACGGCCTGCCCGAGCGCGCGTTCATCGGCTTTGAAGGCTANAAGAACGCCATCGACACGCTCGACAAGGGNGACGTTGCCATCTTCACCACCCCGCCGGCGTTCCGCTGGGTGTTTTACAAATACGCGGNGGAAAAGGGCGTCAANGTGTTCATGGAAAAGCCCGTGACGGCTGATGGGTTTGGCACGAAAAAAATTCTCGAGATCAACAAGCTCGCCAAGAAAAAGAACCTAAAGGTGGGCGTGGGCCTCATGTGCCGCCACAGCCGAGCGCGCGGCGCCATGGCCGAGAAGATTCAGGACGGCGCGATTGGCGATATCGTCCTGATGCGCAGTTACCGCATGCACGGTCCGGTAGCTTCCGCGCGGTCCATCCCGCAAAAGCTGCGGCCGCAGTTCAAGGACCTTGAGGAAATCCGNTGGCAAATCCGGCGCTTNCACAGCTTCATCTGGGCCAGCGGCGGTTGNTTCAACGATTATTACATCCACAACATCGACGAATGNTGCTGGATGAAAGGCGCCTCGATNGGCGATCCCGAGAATGCCGGCGGTGATCCCTTTGACGTCATCGGCACGCGCGACAAGTGGGCTTGGCCCATAATGGCTCAGGCCACCGGCGGCAAACATTACACCAAGAACCGCCAGGGCCAGCCGTTTGTGGACCAGAATTTTGACAACTACTCCGTGGAGTACACCTACGCCGACGGCACCAAGCTCATGCACTACGGCCGTACCATTGAGGGTTGCCACAATGAGTTTGCCAGCTACGTGCACGGCACCAAAGGTTTCGGCACCTTTTCCATCAATGGNCACTGGCCCGCACCNAGCAAACTNTACAGCGGGAAAAACCCGAATCCCGCCAATGAGATTTGGAAATTCCCCGTGCGCGAAAGCAACCCNTANCAGGATGANTGGGAAGANCTGCTCGACGCCATNCGCAATGACAAGCCTTACAACGAGGCCGAGCGCGGCGCGCTGGCCAGTCAGGTTTGNAACATGGGCCGCATGGCCGCACACACCGGTCAGCGGGTGATGTGGGATGACGCAATGAATGCGGATCCTCTCGCGCCGGATATCGAAAAACTCGCCGGNCTNGACGGCAAGGCGCCCGTCAACGCCAATGATGAAGGCTTTTATCCGACCCCCCAGCCGGGCATCACCAAAAAGCGCGAGTATTAAAATCCGATTATAAAAATAGCAAACTTGCCCCCCGTCCGGCTTCCCGGCAGGATGAGGGGGATTTTTCATGGCTGAGGAACCTCCCAAACCCNCCGCGCGCGATCGCCTGTGGCCATTTGCTCTGGGCATGGCGGCGGTGGCGCTGGTGGTTTACGTGTTCACCTACGCCGGTGACCAATCTCTGCGNTCGAAGGACGGTGGCTGGCAGGTGACNTTTACCACCAACTCTGCGGGTACGCCGATGCTGCGGGTGGATTTGCCCAGCAAAGGGTTTACCAATTGCACCGTAGTCTTTGAGGGTGAATCGGTCCCGGNGGATTTCCAGCCGCTGACTACCAACTTCACGGATCCCACACACCTGCCAGTGCCCGTTCNGTTTGGTGAATGGTTTTATGCGGACCTCACCTATCTGCCGGGCGCAGTGACGTTTAATCTGTTTGGCAAAGAAGCCAACGGAACGGCTGGAATGCGGCACGAGGTGGAGTTGATTCAAGCCGGCCTCGTGGTGGATCGGCATCGGCATGATTGGCAGCCCGACTTGGCGGTTATTGCCACGGCCGAAAACAAGCGCGATTGGCCAAANCCGGAAAAGCAAAAAGGGAACCTTCGCCCGTGGCACATGTTCATGGTGTTGGTGATTATCGGCGGAGTGATGTTGCTGGTGCGGCGNTTCAGNAACTCCAATCAATAATCCGCCCGGTGATTATTCACGCGGGGTCAGGGCGCCGGGCACATTGGCGAAATCGAATTCTTTCACCGCCTCCACGGCCAGGCTGCCGATGGAGCGGCGCAATGGNACGACACTCGGCCCTTTCTCGGTCGGATGCACGCGATTGCACAGGAAGATGACGAATGTTTTCGAAAACGGATCGATCCACATTGACGGGCCGGTGAAGCCGGTGTGGCCGTAGGAGCCGAGCGGAAANTGCGGCCCTTCGCGGCGGCCACGCGGGCTGGAAAAGCCGGTGTCAATGTCCCAGCCGAGGCCGCGCCGGGCGTTTAGTGTGGGCGGCGTTTGCACCGAGGTCATCAGCTTTATGGTGGCGGGGCTAAANAACATCGTGCCATCGAGGGNGCCACCATTGAGCAGCATGCGGGCGTAGCGCGCGAGGTCCGGCGCGGTGCTGAACAACCCCGCATGCCCGGCGATGCCGGCAGTCTTGCGNGCGCGCGGATCATGCACCGTGCCGCGCAGCGCGTCCGGGCCNGTGCCGGTGGTTGGGGCAATGCGGTGATGCTTGGCGGTCGGCGGGTTGAACTCGGTATCTTTCATTTTCAGCGGTCCAAAGATTTCCTCTGCACAAAACACGTCGAGTCGTTTGCCGGACACGTGATGGACAATTTCTCCGAGCAGTTGAAAATTGATGTCGCTGTAAATAAAGCGCTNNCCGGGCTTGGCACGAGGCACTTCCGCGAGGCATTTTGCAAGGCACTCGGCATGGCCGTTCCAGCCGGCAAGTGAAATGTCTGGCCGCAGACCGCTGGTGTGACTGAGCAGGTGGGCCAGAGTGATGGCGTCGCGCCCTTGGCCTGTAAACTTGGGCAGGTATGTTTTGACCGGGTGGTAAATGGAAAGTTTCGCTCGCTGATGCAGAAGCATTATGGCCGGCGTGGTGGCGACCACCTTGGTGAGCGAGGCGACGTCATAAATGGTATCGTGCTGGGCGGTGGCCGCGGACGGCGGCAGGCTGGCCATGCCGTAGGCTTCCGTAAAATGCACCCCATTGCGTTCCAGCCACAGCACCCCGCCGGGCAGCCGTTTTTCTGTGCACGCCTCCGTGATGGCTGTGCCGATGGCGTGCAGCTGGGGCAGGTGAAAAGTTTGGGTGAGGTTAGCCGGTTGTGGCGGGGCATCCGGCCAGCTTAAACAACCGGCCAGCAGGGTTATCAGGAAAATACAGTGAAACGGCCGTGCCATGCGGCAAATTAACGCCCCTCAAGGCACGTGGCAAGGGCTTGCCCATGTGGGGAAGTTCTGAAAAGATAATGCCCACGCGAATGCACCCCAAGGTTCTCCTAGCGTGCCTTTTTTTGGCTGCCAGTTTTACCGGCCAGGCACAGCAGAAATTCCTGCCGCCGCCTGACGCTGCGAAGGAGCTATTTGCCTCACGCCCCAAGCCGCGCGTGAGCCTCAGCCCGAATGCGCGCCACCTGATGATTATTGAGCGCCACCGGTTCCGGCGCATTGAAGATTTGGCCTCCCAAGTAGTGGCCCTGGCCGGAGTGCGCATCAACCCTTTAAACAACGGCCCCGCTCAGCCGGATTACTATGTCAGCATGAAACTGAAGGATGTGACGACCGGCCGCAAGCACACGTTGAAGCTTCCTTCAGGCCCGCGGCGATTCAGCCTGCCGGTATGGTCGCCGGACGGTCGGCAGTTTGCGTTCATGCAATACAACCGCACGGAGGTCAGCCTGTGGGTGGGTGACGCCCGCACACGGCAGATTCGCCAGATGCGAGGCGTGAAGCTGAACGCCGCAATGGGGCGCGCGTTCCAATGGCTGCCGGACAGTCGAGACCTGATGTGCCTCACGGTGCCCGCCCCGCGCGGCAAGCTGCCCACACCGCCGCGCGCTCCCGCCGGACCGGTGGTGCAGGAAACGGGTCCGAAGGAGGCCCCTGTGCTCACCTTTCCGGACCTCATCCAAAACGACCATGATGAAAAGCTCTTCGATTATTATTTGACCGCGCAACTGACGCTGGTGAACACGCGCAACCAAAACCGCGTGAGCGTCGGCCGTAAATCCATTTTTGCCCGGTTCGATGTGTCGCCGGACGGCCGCTATGTATTGGTCGAAAGGGTGCATCCGCCGTATTCGTATCAGGCACCGGTTCAATATTTCCCGCGCAGCGTGGAGGTGTGGGATAAGGATGCGAAAGTGGCGCGCGTGGACATCGTGCGGGCCACCGAAGATGTCGGCGCCGGCGGCGTGCCGGTGCAACCGCGCCAACATCACTGGCGCCCGACCGGTTCGCCGGCCACCATCGTGTGGGTGGAGGCGCTGGACGGCGGCGATCCCACGCAGGAGGTCGATTATCGTGACCGCGTAATGATGCTCTCCGCCCCGTTCACCGCCCGGCCCATCGAGGTTATCAAGCTGGAAAACCGCTTCTCGCAGCTGCTCTGGGGCGAAACCCGCGGCGTGGCGCTGGTACGCGAATATGAAAGCACGGACAAGATTTACCGGACCTGGCTGGTGAATCCCGACAACCCGGATCTGCCCAGTCATCGCCTGTGGGAACACGCGGTGGCCGAGCGCTACAAGCACCCGGGCTATCCGCTCCTGCGCCAACTGGCCAATGGCAAGCGGGCAATGCGGGTGTTTCAGAATTCAATTTTCCTCAATGGCCACGGCGCTTCACCCGAGGGCGACCGGCCGTTCCTCGACAAGCTGAACCTACAGACGCTTCAGCGCGAGAGCCTGTTTCGCTGTCCTGTGGACACGTACGAGGCGGTGGTGGCCCTGATCAATGATGACGGTAGCAAATACGTGACGCGTCATGAAACGGCTGATTCGCATCCGAATTATTTTGTGCGCACTCTGGGTGAGGATAAACGTGAGCCGCTCACGCAGTTCGAGGATCCGGCCAAATCCCTACGTGAGGTGAAAAAGAAGTTGATTCGATACCAGCGTGATGACGGCGTGATGCTCAACTGCATGCTGCACCTGCCGCCGGATTACGATTTGGATAACCCCAAGCCGCTGCCGACCATTCTGTGGGCCTACCCGCGGGCCTATCGGCAGGGCACGGTGGCCGGGCAGGTGGCCAATTCCCCGCACCGGTTCAGCACCTTCGCCGGCGCCTCTCCGCGCTTCCTCGCACTGGAAGGCTACGCGGTCCTCGATCAGGTGGCCATGCCGATCATTGGCGATGCCGAGACGGCCAACGACACCTTTGCCGAACAGATCGTTGCCAATGCTGAGGCGGCCATTGGCGCCGTGGTGAAGATGGGCGTGTGCGATGAGGAACGCGTGGGCATCGGCGGCCACAGTTACGGCGCGTTCATGGCCGTGATGTTACTCGCCAACAGCGACCTATTCCGTGCCGGCGTGGCGCGCAGCGGCGCGTACAATCGCATGCTGACACCCTTCGGTTTCCAGAACGAGCAACGCACGCTATGGCAGGCGCCGCAGACGTATCTCGATATGTCGCCGCTTCTGGCAGTGCCTAAGATCCGTGATCCACTGCTGCTTATCCATGGTGACAAGGACAAGAATCCCGCAACCATGCCGGAACAAACCAAGCGGCTATACCGCGCGATCAAAGGCAACGGCGGCAAGGCACGCATTGTGATGCTGCCGCATGAGGCGCACACCTATCGGGCGCGGGAAAGTGTGGGGCACGTGCTGGCCGAGATGGTCAACTGGTTTGACAAACACGTGAAAGGCGACAGCGAAGGCGTCGCCGGCGGGCCCTAGCCTACTTAGCTTAACAGCGGCTTCAGCTTTTTCAGGAGTGGTGGCACCGCTTCGTAGGGATCCTCAGCGGCTTCAAATTCCACCGCCACATAACCTTGGTAGCGCGCCTTTTTCAGAATGCCCATCAACCGCGGCAGGTCGGCAGGANCTTTTTTGCCGGCCACGCGTAATTCGGTTTTAAGCTGCACGTTNACGGCAAACGGCGCCGAGGCGGCGAANTCCTCNTANGGATNNNCNGTGCGAAAGTTGCCGCTGTCCAAATTCACGCCNAACCANGGGTGATCGACGGCCTTCACAAAGTTGAGCAGGCTCTTGGCATCGCCGATGCTGTCGTGGTTTTCGATGCCGAGGAAAATGCCGTGTTTGGCTGCGTGATCGCAGCATTCGCGAAGGCATTCGATAGCCCAGCGGTCGGCCTGNGCGCGGTCCACCCCCTTGGCTTCGCGCCCGGCAAACACNCGAATGTGCGGTGCGCCGAGCACTGCAGCGTGATCGATCCACTCCTTNACGTAGGCANTCTGCGCTTGGCGGGCCTCACCAGCGGGCAGGGAAAAATTGTTTCCCACGGCCGTGCCNCTGATTTCCACNCCNCGNAGNAANGCCCGNCGGCGCAGNGCNGTGAGNTATTNNCGGGNNACTTNNGGNNGNAAAAANTAGCTGGTCAGTTCCGTGCCNGCACAACCGTGGTCACCGCAGAAATCNATGAACTGAAATAGGTCCATCGGCCGTTTGGCAACCTTGCGNGGNTTGCCTTTCATNAAGGCAAAATGATTGCGGAAAGAGTACGCAGCTAGACTCAACCGCAGATTGGCCGGGCCTTTGCGGCCAAAGGGATCCGCGGCTAGTGCGGCCANCGAGGCGGTGGCGCCGGCGATAAATTTGCGGCGAGTTTGCATGGTTAATTGCTGCAGCCGCAGTNGCCAAAGCCGTCGCTGCAGAAGTCAAAATCGTCTTGGCTGGGCACTTTGCCGACCTCAAAGGTTTTGGCGATAACCTGGTGGATGCGGTCCTGCACCTGCTGCACCTCATCCTGCACGTCCTGAAAATCGGTCATGGTCTTGTTNGCGAGCAGCTCGGTGCGGAGTTTTTCGAACTCAGCGAGTTCCTTTTCGTCGATCTCCATGCCNGCCTCGGACTTTTGCTGGAGCAGGGCNCCGCGCTGGTTNAGCATGTCGTACTCGTACCGGAGTTTTTCGTTGGTGATGAAGGCCTCGATTTTCTGGTGCAGCTCGGCAAATTTTTCCTGGCCAACAATGGCTTGGCATAAGGCATCGGTGGCTTCCTTGATGGGCTGCATCNCGAGGTGAGTCTGCGGGGCCTGTTCGGTGTAGTCGGTCTCGGTTTCCATGACGGTGGATANAAGTTAAACGGTGGTGATTTCCTTTTCCTTGGCGGAAAGATGATCGTCGATTTTTTTGACGTAATCNTCGGTGAGTTTTTGCACTTCCTTTTCGCCGTGGGACANGTCGTCCTCGGTGATGTCGCCGGCTTTTTGTTCGTCCTTGAGGTGGTTGAGCGCATCGCGGCGGACGTGGCGGACNGAGACGCGGCCGTCTTCGGCTTGTTTGCGAACCACCTTGACCAGTTCCTGACGNCGTTCCTGCGTGAGGTCNGGCAGATTAATGCGNATNAGCTTGCCGTCGACGGAGGGGTTGAGCCCGAGGTTGGCGGCTTGGATGCCTTTCTCGATGGCGCCGGTGGTGNCGGCGTCCCACGGCTGGATGACCAGTGAGCGCATCTCGGGGGTGTTGATGGAGGCGAGTTCCTTCAGGCGCATGGTGCTGCCGTAGGCTTCGATGGGGAGATTTTCCACGAGGGCGGGGGAGGCTTTACCGGTGCGTACGCCGGCAAATTCGTCCACGACCACGGACTCGCTTTTCTGCATTTTTTCCTCTGCTTCCAGCAGGATATCATCCACAGGCATGCCGCCAGTGTAGGGGCGGGGCGGNGGTGTGGGAAGCAAATTGGCGGNAAAAAACTAGTGGCTCACAAGGGTGCCAACCTTTTTGCCGAGCACGACGTTGCGGATGTTGTGCGGCTTGAACAGGTCGAATACCACGATGGGCATTTTGTTATCGAGGCACAACGAAAAGGCGGTGGAATCCATCACGCGCAGCTGCATTTGCAGGCATTCGAGATAGCTGATGGCGGAGTAGCGTTTCGCCTTCGGATTCTTTTCCGGGTCGCTATCGTAAATGCCGTCGACCTTGGTGGCCTTGAGGATCACCTCGGCNCCNATCTCGTTGGCGCGCAGGGCGGCGGCGGTGTCGGTGGAAAAATACGGGTTTCCGGTGCCGCCGCCGATTATCACCACGCGACCCTTTTCGAGGTGGCGCATGGCACGCCGGCGGATGAATGGCTCGGCCACCTCGCGCATCTCGATNGCGGTTTGCACGCGGGTCTCCACGCCGTGCTGCTCGAGGGTGTTTTGCAGNGCNANGGAATTGATGATGGTGGCGAGCATGCCCATGTAATCGCCGGTGGCGCGGTCNATGCCGGCNCCTTCGCCCTCAAGCCCGCGGAAAATATTGCCGCCACCCACCACGATGACCACCTGCACGCCCAGCTCGCAGAGTTCGCCGATCTGCTTGGCAATGCTGGAGACGGTTTCCGGGCAAATGCCGTTGCCACTCTCGCCGCCGAGGGCTTCGCCGGAGAGCTTGAGCAGGATGCGTTTGTATTTGGGTTTGGCCTTGGTCGTCTTGCGTTTCACCGGGGGTGAGTTCTAGTGCATCGGCCGCCGCGCGTCAAACGAATGCAAAAAAAAGCGGCGGCCCAAGGCCGCCGCGGTGAATCGTTTTGGAAATTTATTCCTCCGTTTCACCCACTTGAAAGCGCAGGAAAGCCTTTACCGCAATGCCGTCGCCGGCGGCGGCGATTTGGTCCTTCACTTTACCGTCACCTTTCACAAAGTCCTGATCCACAAGGCAGAACTCGGAGAAGTATTTTTCCATCTTGCCATCCACAATCTTTTCGATGGCTTGGGCGGGCTTGTCTTTAAACTGCTCGGCGGCAATCTCGCGCTCCTTGGCGACGGTATCCGCGTCCAGTTCCTCGCGGGAAACCACCGTGGGATTGGCCGCGGCGATTTGCAGGGTGAGGTCCTTGAGCAGCGTGGTGAAGGCTTCGCTGCCGGCAGTGTCCGCGCTGTCCGCGCTGACGGCCACGAGCACTCCCACCTTGGCGCCATGATGAATGTACGCAGCCACGGCGCCTTCGCCGTCGAGGTTCAGGCTTTCGCTGCGGGCGATGCGGATGTTTTCACCGAGCGAAGCAACGATCGCCTTGCGGCTTTCCTCGAGGTCAGCGTTGCTGTCTGCGTGCAGGGCGCTGGCGGTTTCCTCACAAAAAGTTTGGAAGCCGTCGTTCTTCGCGACGAAATCGGTCTCGCAATTGATCTCCACGAGCGTGCCACCCTTGCCGTCCTCGGCAAGGTGACGGGCGATGACGCCCTCGGAGGTGGCGCGGCTGGCCTTTTTCGCCGAGGTGGCATCGCCTTTTTTGCGGAGCCATTCAACGGCGGCGTCAAAGTCGCCGTCGGATTCGGTGAGTGCTTTTTTGCAATCCATCATGCCCGCGCTGGTTTGTTGGCGGAGCTTGCTGATGAGGGCTACGGTAATTTCTGCCATGATTTCTTTGTGATAAAATTGGGGTTGAAGTTAGGCCTCAGGGGTGGCTTCCGCGGCCGCCGGCTCAGCGGCCGACGCGGCTTCGGCGGATTCCTCAGCGGCGGGGGCTTCGGCAGCAGCCGGCGCTTCCTCGGTTTGGCCGGTGATGGCGCTGTGCTCACCCTTGGCTTGCGCGACGGTTTCGCCAATGGCACCCACGATGGCCTGGATGGACTTGATGGCATCGTCGTTGCCGGCGATGGGGTAGTCGATNAGGTCGGGATCGCAGTTGGTATCCACGATGGCCACGATGGGGATGCGCAATTTGCGGGCCTCCGCCACGGCGTTGTGCTCACGTCGAATGTCCACGATGAACACGGCGTCCGGNGTGCCTTCCATGTGGCGGATGCCGCCGAGGTTTTTCACGAGCCGGTTTTTCTCGCGACGAATGCGCGCCTGTTCCTGCTTCACGTAACCGGTGATGCTGCCGTCCTCCTCCATCTGCTCAATCTCCTTGAGCCGTTTGAGGCGCTGCTTCACGGTTTTCAAATTCGTCAACATGCCGCCGAGCCAACGGTCCGTTACGTACGGCAGGTTATGGGTCTCGGCCACCTCGCGGATGCAGGGTTGGGCCTGCTTCTTGGTGCCCACCAGCAGCAGCTTGCCGCCGCCGCGGATGGTGTTGCCAATGAAATTATTGGCGGCCTNGAGTTGCTCGGCNGTTTGCGCGAGGTCGATGATGTGCACCCCGTTGTGCGCCCGAAAAATGTAGGGCTTCATCTTGGGGTTCCAACGGCGGGTTTGGTGTCCAAAATGGACGCCCGCTTCAAGCAGTTCTTGAATTCCGATACTCATATGTATTCCCTTGTTCGAGACCCTTGCGGGCCATCCCGCAGGATGACGGGATTGTGTTTAGTGTGNTTGTGGCCGCCGTTCCCTCTGGGCACGGGCNNTTAGGGCCGCTCAGTCTTTTCCAGCAAAATTGCGGGAAAAGGGCGGGCAAGCTACCAAACCGCAGCCAAAAGGCAACCTGTTTTTTGCAAAAATGAGTCAAAACCCTGCCATCAGCGCCGTCATCCTCAATGGCGGCCGCGCCCGGCGCATGGGCACGGATAAAGCCGTGATGCGGCTGGGGCGNCGCACNTTGCTGGGNCATNCCCGCGCGGTGGCGGCGGAATTGGCGCTGCCATGCACTGTGTTGACGGCTGATGACCGCCCCGGGTTGGGGCCATTGGGCGGCATTGAGACGGCGCTGCGTCTTGCTCAAGGCAACCGGGTTTTGTTTCTCAGTTGCGACATGCCGTTCTTGCAGCCGGTACTGGTGGCGCAACTGCTGGCGGTGGAGGCCCCGGCGGTGTTTGTCAGCGCGAAGGGGCGGGTGGGATTTCCGTTCTGTTTGTCCCCGGCCCTATTGCCCAAGGTGAGCGCGCAGCTTGATGCCGGTGAGCGTTCATTGCAGGCGCTCGCCCGTCGACTACGCGCCCGCCGGCTGCGCGTGCGTAAGATTGACTGGCCGCAGCTGGAAAATCTCAACACGCCGGCGGATGTGNCTGCCGCCCGCGCGCGCTTGCAATCCGGCTGACCTGACATAGACTGGCTGACCGTAACCCCTGCGCCCCAAACGGCGTATCATGCACATGAAACTAAATCTGCTGCTTCCCGTCCTGCTGGCTGCCTTTACGGCTGTCGCCGCGCCCATCACCCCGCGCGATCTGCTGCCGGCCAATACCTTCGCGGTATCCACCGTGCCT
The DNA here is from genome assembly GCA_002718935.1 of Verrucomicrobiales bacterium. GTDB lineage: Bacteria > Verrucomicrobiota > Verrucomicrobiia > Limisphaerales > UBA1100 > UBA1100. The sequence goes on along the minus strand of PBFV01000071.1, from coordinate 2,956 downwards.
AACGTGGCGGCGGCCCGCAAAGCCTTGCAGGCCAGCCCCCCGGCGCGCTTGTGGAATGATCCNGCGATGAAAGCGTTTACCGACAAGTTTGAGGCGNAGCTGGAGGAAAAGGTGCTGGAGCCGCTGCTGCTCTTTGCGGATTTTGATTTGGACGAATACACCGAGCTGTTGCAGGGCCAACTGACGTTTGCCCTCACGCGGCAGGAGGACAAGCCCACGCCGGGCTTTATCCTCGTGGCCGACAGCGGCGCCAATGCGGAAAAGCTCGCCGAGAAAGTNGAAAGNCTGCGCGAGGCNNTGGTGGAATCCGGCGTGCCGCACAATCGGCTGCGGTTGGAGGGGCGCGACTTTCTGCACCTAATTGCCCCGGATAACGGGCCGGATGAGGAAGATGATGCAGCGGTGCGCCGGCCGCGGCCGGAGGCGTATATTGGTCAGGCCGGTTCGTTATTCATTGTGGCCAGCACTCGGGCGTTGGCGCTTCATTTGGCGGAGCAACAGGCCAAGCCAAACGCCCAGAAGAGCTTGGCTGCCAACGCGGAATTTGCCGCCCGTCACAAGGCGCAGTTGAAGGGCGCGTTGGGTTATGCGTGGTTGGATTTTAACGTGGTGCTCGATTATGCGATGGAATTGGAGCGTCGCTTGCTGGATCCGGAGAACCCACCCGGCCCTCTGGATCCCACGGTGGGCCGCACTCTCGATGCCACGGGCCTGCGCGGGCTGAAGTCCGTGAGTGTGACGTGGCATGAGGCCAAAGCCGGCGGTCGCGTGGAAATGTTTTTGCACGTGCCGGCGGCGGCACGGCGCGGGCTGTTCACTATGTTGGCCGGCAAAAAGGGCGACGCCAGCCCNCCAGCATGGGTGCCAGCCAACGTAACCAGCTTCGCCCGCTGGCGGGCGGACGGCCAGCAGTTGTGGAAGCAATTTGAGGAAATGATCACCGGTATTACGCCGCTGGCCCCCGGCGCGTTGGGCGGTGCGGAAGGCGTGGTGCGCGCCAAGGCGCCGGAGTTTAATTTCCGCGAACAAGTCATCGGCACGCTAGCCGACGATTTCATCATCATGGAGCCCGCTCCCACCGGTGATCATCTGCANGAGCTGATTACGCCGTCNACGTTGTACCTGATGAAAAGCACGAAGCCGGNTGTGACGCTCAAGGCGCTGCTCACCATCGTGCNGGTTGCCAGTGAACAGGAAGCTGAAGAGGCCAAAGTNGCCGGACGCACGGTGTACAGTTTTCCGNTNANCCCGCAGGGGCAGGAGGGNCCGCAGATTTCCGTGCANGCCACAGCCACCAAAGANTACGTGGCCCTCACGCTGCATGAGAACACGATCAAAAATTTCCTCGCNGGCCCGCGAAAGGNCATNAANAAGCTGGCNGACCACGCNGGTCTACANGCGGCTGCCGGGCAGGTGGGTGGCATGGGCTCCGGCTTTTTCGCCTACGAAAACCAGCGNCCCTTCGCGCGCAGCATTTTCCGCTACGCCAAGGACAACCCGGATTTTCTCGTTGAATTGCTGAAGGGTTTTCAAAACCCCGACCTCGGCCGGCCGGATGTGGCGATCAATGATTGGCTGGATTTCCGGTTGCTGCCGGACTTCAAGCAGGTGCAGAAGTACTTCCACTTTTCGGTGGCCGGCCAACAGGTCACCGAGCAGGGTATCAGCTGGCGCCTCTTCGCGCCGGCCCTGCCGAAGTAGCGTGCGTTATTCGCCGAGCAAATGCACGGCCACCTGCCGGTGGTGGCCGGCGTGGCGGTGTTCCCAGAGGTAAATGCCCTGCCACGTGCCGAGGGCAAGGCGGCCGCCGGTGATGGGCACCGATAGCGTCACCGCGGTGAGCGCCGTGCGCACGTGCGCGGGCATGTCGTCGGGGCCCTCGTAATCATGCTCAAACATCGGATCGCCATCCGGGCATACGCGCGCCATGAACCGTTCCAGATCCCGCCTTACACCGGGGTCGGCATTTTCCTGAATCACCAATGATGCGCTGGTGTGCTTCAGGTGCAGCGTGGCCAGCCCCTCGCCAAAGCCGGTCTCCTTGGCCAACGCTTCAATCTCACCGGTGAGGTCATGAAACTTCCGGCCGGTGGTGGCCACGGTGAGGGTGTGGGTGCGTTGCGCAAGCATGCGAAGGGTGTGCCGTGGCCGCGCGAAAAATGCAAGCCGCGGGGCGGTGGGCGCCGCCCCGCGGCTTAATGGCTGGCTGGCACCCGGCGCGGATGGTGGGTGGGGTTCATCTCCCGTGTTTCCCACAGGGGGGTCCTGGTCGCCGGTTCAAACCGCCATGCCGAATAGTACGCCTGGTCGCCGCCATCACGCAGCTCCTGAAGGAGGAAACTCAGGACTGGCGTTCGGGTATTCCATTGCGGCAAATAATCCATTGCCGCAATGGTGTACACTTGACCCGCCCGGGGGACGGAGTCGGTCCATTCCCAGATGGCCCCGGAAAAGCTGTCGTTCGTGCACTTAACCCTCTGACCTGCGTACCACATGGCCTACCTTTCACCCCAATATCGCACAGGTCAGTCGGGTTTGCCGGAGAAGTTATCAACGCCTGCGGTGAACAAAAAAGCGGCCCGCAGGCCGCTTGATTTATAATTATTGATTTAGATGATTTCGTCTATATGCCTTTGTCAATCATCAGCTTCAGCAAATCGCCTACGCGGTTGCTGTAGCCCCACTCGTTGTCGTACCAGCTCACGAGCTTGAAGAAGCGGCTGTTCAACTCCATGCCGGCGCCCTGATCAAAGATGCTTGAGCTGGGGCAGTGGATGAAGTCCGTGCTCACCACGGCATCCTCGGTGTAGGCCAGCACGCCCTTGAGCGGGCCTTCGCTGGCGGCCTTCATGGCCTCGCAAATCTCGGCGTAGCTCGTTTCCTTTTCCGTGCGTACAGTGAGGTCCACGCAACTGCTGGTGGGGGTGGGCACGCGGAAGGCCATGCCGGTCAGCTT
>PBFV01000070.1 GCA_002718935.1 Verrucomicrobiales bacterium | reverse complement strand
CGTGAAATATCGCCGGTACCCTTGCGTAGAGCGATGCGTACGGCTTCCTCCATGGCTTTCTCGGACAACTCAATATCCAGTTCCGTCGGCTCCTGTTCCTCCTCGTCACTTTGCCAACGGCGGCGCACCGCACCTTCTACGCCGTTGAGCTCATAACCGGTCATGTCCCACGTGTACGTGAGCTTTAGGTAATAGGTGCTCAGCAGCCCTTGCCACCGATATTCCTGATACAGCCCGGCGATCACGCTCTCCTCATCGTGCACATCCGGTTTGCGCCCGAGCTTTTGATGAACCTCGGTTTCATAAATCGGTTTTAACTGTTCCAGTCGTCGAATAAAATATTCCGCCGAATCATTACACTCACCCCACGCACTGCGTTCCACCCACACTGCACTACCACCTCCCAACAGTAGCACAGCGTACACCGCCAGCCTCACTGCCAGTGCCTTGGAAATTCCCGGCTTTTTCCGCGGCAACGGCGGGGGCTCCACGTTGGGGGGATGTTCGCTGGAATCCGTTTCACTCATCAACCACGCTTACTTCCAATCTCCCACCAGTCGCCAGCGTTTCTCAGCTCGCACCTCCATCAACTCCACGTCTTCCGCCATTCTTACAGAGTATTTTACCCGAATCCGATAAGCCCTCACGGTTCCGGCCCATTGATAAACCTCCGTTAACTCCATGCCTTCTTGTGAAGTTGAAGTTGGTTTGCGGCCCAGTTCCATTGCAACTGCCGAGGGCCTTGTTGTTCCGCCCTCATTAAACCGCCCATCCAGATATTCATAAGCTTTCTCATATTTCACACGACCCAAATGATCCAATCCCACCAGGGCCGCCACGCCCACCAGCACCACGATCAGCACGATCCGTACTGCCAGCTTAATCTTTGGGGAAATGCCGCCTTCTTGAGGCTGCACCCCACCCGGCGGCATCGGTGGTGCGGACACACCGGCCGGATTCACCAATGCTCCCACCGTTACCCATTCAGGCAGTCCCTCATGCCAAGCCAAATCCTCCGCCGCTAATTCGCCCATAGCAAGATACTGCTGCAACTGCTCCTGAGTGTACGGGCCTGATTGTTGTCCGTTTTTATTGACGTAAATTTGCATTATTTATACCAGTTTCGCAATCGCACCTCAGCCGCATCGCCAACCAGTTGCTTGAACTTCATCGTGTCCTGCCCCCGGGAATGATAGGGGTAAACCACCTTTGGCCGGAAGGCTTTCACCGCCGCTGCAGCAGCAACCACATCCATCGTGTACGGAAGGTTCATGCAAAGAAATGCCACATCGATTCCTTTCAGCGCGCGCATCTCCGGCGTGCCTTCGGTGTCGCCACTGATGTAAATGCGCTGACCGCCCAAGTTTAGCACATAGCCGTTGCCTTGGCCCTTCGGATGAAATCGTTTGCGCTGTGCGGTGGTATTATAGCTGGCAACCGACTCCAGCTTGAACCCCACCTTGTCCGTTGCAGCCCCATTTGCCAGCGCGATAGTCTTCTCCTTCAAGCCCTTGTCCAAAGCCTTAGCCAATGCCGGCGGGGCAACAATTTGCGTCTTCGGCCCAACCACTGCGGTCAACACGGCTTCACGATAATGATCACCATGCACATGGGTCAGCAGCACCAAGTCCGGTTTGGGAAAAGCTTTGTACCAAGCTGGCTGCCCGACCGGATCCACATAAATTGTTTTGCCGCTCCACTCCACCACCATGGTGGCATGGTTGATCGGCGTGATAACGGCCGCGCCTTTATCGGTTTTGATTTTTTCCTCAGCCGGCAGGGTAAAAATTAAGCCGAGGGCCAGTGTGGGTAGAAAAAGAAGGCGTTTTCTCACGGCCACAGATTAGCCCGTCTGCAAACGGGAGGCAATGGATTTTCTTCGCTGGCTTCAATGCCACTCCGCCGCGGATTTTCCGGAGCGTTTTCCAAATATCCTTGTCCCGCGGCTGAGGGGAGGCGCACACGAACAGGTACTGGTGAGGAGACTTAGCATACTTCCAAGTCTGCAATTCAAAATGCAGCGTCTGCATCTTGCGCGTCGCAAAAGGCTCGATCCATTTTACAGTAGCAGTAAACGATTTCGATTCGAGCGCCTCCTTGGGCTTCAATTCAAAAGGCTTCATCGGTTTCACCGTCACGGCGAATTCACTCGTGTCCAATTTCGGATTACCCAACCGCGCTTTCGAGAGGCCGGCGTAATAGGTGAAGAGTTCCTTTTGCAAAACTTTGGCGGTCAACTCCGGCTTGGCTTCCACCGCAAAGAGAAAGACGTAAGTAAAAAAATCCGGCTGATCGGCCTTGAACATACCGGGAGCAAATAGGATTTCCTCGATGCCCTTGAGACCTAGATCCGGCGCAAAACCTTTAGGCGGGAGCGCAATGCGTTCGCCAAACCACTTGGGCGTGGGCTTCGGGATATCAAACTGCTGCTGCGCCATAGGCTGCGCCGCGGACAATGATACTCCGGCCAATGCCAGAACAAGGAGGATGGTTTTTTTCATGAGTTTAATTTGTGTTTACGAGTTTAAAGCGGGTTGTTCCATTCGGCAGTATTTACGAAATAAACGCAGGGCACGATCAAAACTACAGTGGGGATAGCGTTCCAGAATGTGGTTCATATCCAAATAGCTCGATCCGTATTCGGCACAATACGATTCCAGAGCGGCCCGAGTAAATTCGATCCGCTCCGCCTTCAAATGACGCGCCAGTTTTTCATGGTTCACATCCGTCCGCCACAGTTGAGTCGACCAACCGATTCGCAGCGGGGCAAACCATGCAGGGTGTAAGTGGGAGGCTAACAAGACTTGATTGCCCCGCATCAATAGCCGGATCAGTTTGTACAATTCACGGGGACGGATCAGATCATCCACCATCACCAATCCATTTTCCACTGTCGGCACCGTCCAATCCAATCCGCCTCCGATCACCCGCTCGATGGGCCGATTCTGAAAATCAGGATGATGTTGGATCAACCATTGGATCGCCGTGGATTTTCCGGAACCACTCACTCCGGTAAAAACTGCCAATCGCGTCGACCGGAAAGAGGCCGTTTTCAACTCAAGAAAATCATCAAAACCGGTCATTTAATAAAAAAATCGGTAACCTCAATTGAATCGGTCGGCCCTTTCAATTCGTGGTCGATGAATTCGTCATGGAGCAACTGGACCTCCCAATAAACCGCTAGCCCGTGTGTTTTCGAAATTTCCAAGGGCGGATACAACGCCTTAAACATCGGCCCAAAATCGACCTCCCCGGGAAAATGATTCCCGATCTCCTGACGTGCCGGAATGTGACTCACTCGTTCACTATAAAGAATAATCGGACGGACCGGTTCCTCAAAGCTCACTGTGCGTCGATTAGACCCGGAGCCACGGATATATTGTCCCATCTCCATGTTACAAGCCACCACCCGCAAAGTCATATTCTTGAGATCAATCTTCGATTTTCCTGAAACCAGTTGTGAAATCGGTAGACAGGTATTCCGAGTGATATCGGGAATCGGCCGAAGTGATACGTTGATGTACGATCTAAAAAAGGAATTTTTCTGCCATCCCCAAAGGCAAACCGTCGCAACTAAGAGAATGATGATTAAAAACACAGAAACAACTACCCCATCCTCTTCCTGGGAGAAAATATCCCAAATCAGCCAGCTCCCGCCAAGCAATCCGAGGCCACAAAAGAGGGACATCAGGATGAAGCTCATTTTCTTTCCGGATAATAAAGCATCAAAATTTTTGCCGAATTGAACTGTATCGAAAGGATCAATCACTTCTGTGGCATCACCGCCGAGGCTGCCAGACCGCGCGTCCACCAACTTGAATTGCGTCGTCCGGCTCACCTGAGAATCCCTTAAGATCCACGCATCATCCACTTTGAGATTCGCACGCAACACGATGGATGCATGCGTTCCTTTGTAGGTAAAGCATTCAAACGAATCGGTTGGAATCTCCAGTTCATATTCCGTGCGATCCACCACGAACTTGTCGGTGTACAGATTCGTCTCATCATTGACCGGACTTGAATCATGCACCTCACTGGCCAGTTCGAGAGTGAACTCGGCATTTTTGCCCATCATCTTGGGGTCGGTGATTTTGAGGACGACAGTAAAATAATTCGGCCGAAAAGAGATATCCGGCCGAATTGATAGATGTAGATGGTCCGACACTTTGATTGATTAAATCACATAAAGATGGCGCCACACAACCCAACAACCCATATTATTTTTCCCCAATTGCGTACAGTGCCTCGTGGGTGCGGAGGTAGATGCGGCCGTTGCTGGGGGCCGGAGAGGCGGTGAGACCTCCGGCGAGTTTGTTTTTGGCCAGCACCTTAAATTCACGGCCAGCCTGCAACACTGTTACCATGCCGTCGCGGGAGGTGATGTAAATCTTGCCGTCGCCGGCCACCGGTGAGGCGCGGTAGGTTTGGCGGTGGGGCGACTCGGAATAAAGCTGCTCGCCGGTTTTGGCATCGAGACAAATCACTGTGCCATTTTCGCGGCAGAGGTACACGAGGTTGTTGTAGATCACCGGTGAAGGAACATCCGGCGTCCCACGGTCAATGCGCCAGACCTCGCCCTTCCCGCCGGTGCCAATGTAACCCTTGGCGCCCGCCACGCTAATGGCAGCCACGCCGCGATTCTTGGCCGTGGGGATCACCACTAGATCCCCGTGCGCCACCGGCGAAGCCACGAAACGCAGGGTGCGGTTGTAACGATCTTTGTGATTCAAGTCTCCCACCCGCCAGAGTTCCTTACCGTTGGCTGGATCATGGCCAATGGCATAATCGTTGCCGTGGGTCACAATCTGAAACGTGTCCCCTACCGCCACAGCGCAGGGCGAGGCATACGAATGCTCGCACTCGGCCACTCCATCGCTTTTGCGTTCCACCTTCCAAACTTCCTTGCCGGTGAAGGTATCAATCGCCACCACCCACGCGCCGCCCGAATGAATCAGCTGCAGATACAACCGCCCCTGAAACAACAGTGGTGTGGTGTGAAACCCAAAGCCCAAACGAAAACGCCCGTACCGTTCCTGTGCGTTAAAGCTCCAAGCGGGTTTGCCGTCGAATTTCGTCGCGGCCACATCGCCGTTGCCGGTCATCGTGTAAATGTGCCGTGAATCCGCACTCGGCGTGGGTGAGGCCAGCGTGCGTTCGCCAGAACCCGTTCCCTTACCGGTCCCCACCGGCGTACGCCACAGTTCCTTGCCCTTGAGATCCACAGCAATCAGCAACACCTGCTTATCGAGCTCGGCCATAGTAAACACCTTGTCGGCAAACACAATCGGCGTGGCGGAACTGGAGCCCTTGATCGGCAGTTTCCACACCACGTTTTTGTCCTCGGCCCATTCGGTCGGGAGATTTTTCTCCACGCTCACGCCATCATGACGCGGCCCGCGCCAATGCGGCCAGTCAGCCGCGGCAACTTGAAGAGCGAAGACAAAAACCAGTGAAGTAATGAGTTTGTTTTTCATGTTTTAAAATTAAGTGATGATGTCTTTCACCACGTGACCGTGCACGTCGGTCAGGCGGAAGTCGCGACCCTGATAACGATAGGTGAGCCGCCGGTGATCGATGCCGAGCTGGTGCAGGATGGTGGCGTTGAGGTCGTGGATGTGCATGGTGCCGGGGGTCCACTTGTGTTTGTCCGGCTGTGGCTTGAGCTGATTGCCGTCGGCATCGGCGATGTTGTAGCCGTAATCGTCGGTGCGTCCGTAGGTGATGCCCGCCTTGATGCCGCCGCCGGCCATCCAGATGCTGAAACAGCGCGGGTGATGATCACGCCCATAGTTATCCTTGCCCAAGCGCCCCTGACAATACGGCGTGCGGCCGAACTCACCGCCCCACACCACGAGCGTGTCGTCGAGCATACCGCGCTGACGTAGGTCCTGAATCAGTCCAGCGCTGCCCTGATCAATATCCTTGCACTGGTTGCCGTGTTCACCGGCAAGGTTGCCGTGAGCGTCCCAGCCGCGATGGAAAATTTGGATATTGCGCACGCCCCGCTCGGCCAATCGTCGCGCGTTCAGGCAGCAGGCGGCAAAGGTGCCCGGCGTGCGGGCATCCTCACCGTATAGCTTGAACGTACTGTCCGGTTCCTTGCTAAGATCCATCAGCTCCGGCACGCTGCTCTGCATGCGGTACGCCATCTCATGCTGTTGAATGCGCTCTAACGCACCGGGATCGGACAAGCGCTCGCCCTGCGCCCGGTTTAATGCCGCTAAGGCGTCCAGCTGCGCCCGGCGGTCTTCGCGCGAGACACCGGCGGGATTGTTCAAATATAGTACCGGATCCCCTTCGCTGCGCAGTAGCACACCCTGATGACGGCTCGGCATAAAGCCCGAACCCCATAGGCGCCCAAACAGACTCTGTTCCGGGTGCTTGGTACGCGCGTGCATCACGAGGTAGTTCGGCAAATTTTCATTGGCACTGCCCAATCCGTAACTCAGCCACGCGCCGAGACTGGGCCGGCCGGGGATTTGGCTGCCGGACTGGATGTAGGTGATCGCCGGATCATGATTGATCGCCTCGGTAAACGCCGTGTGCACCACGCACAGCTCCTTGGCCACGGTGGCAGTGTGAGGCAACAACTCACTCACCCAAAGGCCGTCGGCGTTATTTTCATGCTTGGTAAATTTATATTTCGTTGGGCACACCGGCAGCGTTTTCTGGCGCGAGGTCATGCCTGTGATGCGTTGGCCATCACGCACCTCCTTGGGCAGATCCTTGCCGTACATTGCCTGCATCTTCGGTTTGTAATCCCACAGATCAAGATGGCTCGGGCCGCCGCTCATGAAGAGATAAATCACCCGCTTCGCCTTGGCTACATGATGAAGGCCGCCATTCAGCTTGGCATTCCCTTTGGCCGCGCCAAAGACATCTGGCCCCATTAAACCCGCCATCGCCGCCGTGCCCAAGCCAAGTGCCGAGCGCCCAAACAATTGCCGGCGCGTCATCATCAACTGCGACTCGTGCGCGAAACCGTTCAACATTTCATCCTTCATCCTTCAATCTTTCTCTTTAGTAAATCCACATCGTGATATCGCTCGCCAGCACGGTGATCGCTACCTGCGCCCAGGCGGCGTGTTCGGCGGCGTTCAGTTTCTCATCACGCGGCGAATCGCCGACGGATAAAAATGCCTGCGCATCCTTTTCGTTGGCCGCATAGCGCGTCTTTAATGTTTTGAATAAATCCATGCACGCCTTACGCTCGGCGGCATTAGGCGCGCGGCTGGCCACCAGTTCAAAGAGCAAATTCAACCGCGCGGTGTCGTCCTTGGCGTTTAGCAGTAGTCGCTGACCAAACCGCCGGCCCATCTCCACGCGCTGACGTTCATTGAGCAGCGCCAAGCTTTGGGTTGGCGTGCTGGTGCGCGAGCGGCGCACGCAACTGCTCTCGCGGCTGGGTGCGTCAAAGAGCGTCATCATTGGATGCGGGCTGGTGCGTTTCCAGTACACATAAAGGCTGCGGCGATACTGGCGTGCGCCCTTGTCGGCCACATAATTTTTCGTGTTGCTTGCCGGATGCATCAGAGCTTTCCATAGGCCGGCCGGTTGATATGGCTTTACGCCCTCACCGCCCATGGCGGATTCCAGAAGGCCGCTGGACCATAACGCCACGTCACGTAGAGACTCCGCATCCAAGCGGAAACTCGGCCCTCGCGCCCAAAGGCGGTTTTCCGGATCATTCACTTGAGCACGACGCGCCGAGCTTTGCTGAAATGTGCGACTCATCACCATTTGCTTGAGCATCGCCTTGAGATTCCAATCGCGGTCCTGCAAATCCACCGCCAACCAGTCGAGCAACACCGGATGCGTGGGCTGCTCGCCCTGCAGCCCGAAATCCGCCGGGGTGCGCACCAGTGCTTCGCCGAAGGTGCGCTGCCAAATGCGATTAACCAGCACGCGCGACACCAGCGGATGCCCGCGCGCCGTAAGCCATTGTGCGAGGCCGAGCCGATTGCGCGGAGCGTCCTTGGGAAATTCGCTCATCACAGCAAACACGCCCGGTTGCAGCGGCTCGCCCTTGGGCAGGTTGTACTCGCCGCGCTCCAGCAGCTTGGTCTCGCGCGGCTTAGGCAACTCTTTGGCCACTAAGGTCGGCTTAAAAGTCTTTTGAAACTCCGCTAATTCCTTTGCGCCAGCTTCGCCTTTTTTCTTCAAGGCTTCCCATCGCGCCCACGCCGCCAAATCGGCAGGCGCCTTGACGGTGGGGCCGTACTCATAGCGGTTACCGTCCATCGAGGGCTCGGCCGTGCTGTTGAAGAACGCCATCATCTGGTAGTATTCCACCTGCGGGATAGGATCGTACTTGTGCGTGTGACAACGCGCACACACAAGGCTCATGCCGAGCAGCGCCGTGCCCACTGTTTCCACCCGATCAAAATTATTCTTCGCTTGAAACTCCGCTGGAATCGCACCGCCCTCGGCGGTGGTGGGATTCATCCGTACAAAGCCGGTGGCCACCTGCTGTTCCAGCGTGGGCTCAGGTAGCATATCGCCAGCCAGTTGCCAGATGAGAAATTGATCGAGCGGCTGATTCCGGTTGAAGGCGCGCACCACCCAGTCGCGGTACGGATAGATGGCCCGCTTATTGTCGAGGTGCAATCCGTGCGTGTCGCCGTAGCGGACGGCGTCCAGCCAATAGCGCGCCTGATGCTCGCCGTAATGCGGACTGGTTAAGAGCGCATCCACCAACCGCTCGTAGGCACCTAGCTTTTTGTCGGCCAGAAACTGTTTCAACAAAGCCGGTTCCGGCGGCAGCCCGGTCAGCACCAAAGCCGCGCGGCGGGCCAGAGTGGGCTTGTCGGCCGCAGGCGCAAAGTCGGTCCCCTTGGCCTTCAACTGCCGGCCAACTAGCGCGTCGATGGCGTTACCCGTCCAGTCCGGCCGATGTTTCTTGGGCGGCACAAAGGCCCAGTGCTTGGCGTACTTGCCGCCTTCCTTCACCCATTTCGTCAATAGCTCGCGCTCGGCGTCGGTGAGCTGCTTCTCAGCATCCTTGGGCGGCATGGGTTCCTCGGTATCATGCAGGCGTGCGAGGATTTCGCTCTCACCGGGTTGCTTCGGATTGATGGCCGCGTAACCACCCAGATCACGCGTGGCGCCGGCGAAAGAATCCAACCGCACGAGATCCTTTTTCTTGGTATCCGGCCCGTGACAGACAAAACATTTATTGGAAAGGATGGGCAGAATTTCCCGCGAAAAATCCACGGCCAACGCCTGCGTCGAACAAGCCACGACCGAGACCAAAAACCAAACGCGCTCCATGCGGAAAAGTGTAGAGCGGCTGGCAGGGATTGCCATTATTTTTTGAACCGACAAGGCAAGAGCAACGCTCAACCGTTCGAAATAAATATGGCGGTTGGTTTTACTTCGCGCGCGGTTCTACGCCGTGCAGGTGGCGCACGAAAAAATCCAGCCGCTTGCGCGCCGCATACCGGCTCTCGCCGATGCCATGGCCGCCACCAGGGAACATGAGAAACTCAAAATCCTTGTCGGCCTTGATCAGCGCGTTGACCACCTGATAGGTCGAGGAGGGATCCACGTTGGTGTCCAGCTCGCCCACGGTCAGCAGCAGCGCGCCCTGCAGCCGGTGCGCGTTCACGGTATTCGACTGCTCGGCGTAATGCGGCCCCACGGGATAATCCATCCACTGTTCGTTCCACCACACCTTGTCCATGCGGTTGTCGTGGCAGCCGCAGTCGGCCGCGGCGGCCTTGTAAAATTCGCCGTGCCACAGCATGGCCGCCATCGCGTTTTGGCCGCCGGCGCTGCCGCCGTAAATGCCCACGCGGCTGATGTCCATTTGCGGATACTTTTTTGCCGCCGCCTTCATCCACTTGATGCGATCCGGAAAGCCGGCGTCGTTGATGTTCTTGTAGGCAAAATGCTGGAACTCGCGCCCGCGATGGTTCGTGCCCTTGCCATCNATCTGCACNGTNATGAAGCCCAGCTCCATCAGCTCATCGCGCCAGTGACCGTACCGGCTNCGCCAGCCCTTGGGCACAAACGANCCGTGNGGCCCGGCNTAGATGACCTCNACCACCGGATATTTTTTCTTCNGATCAAAATTCATCGGGCGACAAATAATACCGTGAATGTCGAACTTGCCGTTGCGATCCTTGGCCACAAACCGCTCGGCATGCTGCCAGCCCGCGGCATAGAGATCCTTGGCATCGGCAGTCTCCAGTTCGCAAAGCTGCTTGCCGTCACTCGCACGACGCAGCACATGACGCGGCGGCAGATCCACACGGCTCCACGTGTCGATAAACACCGACCGGTCGGCCGAGTACTGCACGCTATGGGTGCCGTCGCCCGGCGTCAGGTGCACGAGATCGCTGCCGTCAAAGTTGATGCGGTAGTAGTGCAGGTAATACGGGTCCTGCCCCTTTTCGCGACCGCCGGCCTTGAAGATGATCTGGCGTTTCTCCTCATCCACCTCCACCACTTCGCGCACGACCCATTTACCTTTCGTGATTTGGTTTTTCACTTTGCCGGTCACGCCGTCGTAAAGATACAAGTGATTCCAGCCATCGCGTTCGGACCGCCAAATGATTTCCTTTCCGCCGTCAATATCGCGCCGGTAACTGTTGCCGTACACAAACACGAACGTCTCCGCCGTTTCATCAATCACTGCGCGCGATTGGCCGTCGGCCACCGGAATCTCAATCACCCGATGCGCGCCAAAGCCGCGCTCGATGTGCTCAAACAACAGCCCGCTTGAGTCCGGCCGCCATTTCAGTTCGCGCGTGTCAAACGGATCCTTCACCAGCGCCGGATCCACCGTAAAATGTTTGCCGTCCTTCACCGCCTCAAATACGTGCACTGTGTGCGTCGGGATCAGGTCGCCCGGTTTGGCGTAGATACGTGTGAATGCCTTCGGTTGCAGTTGCTTCTTGGGTGAGGACTCCACGTATTGTACACGGCGCTCGTCCACCCGCTTGCGGCGCACGATGCCAATGTAGCGCGAGTCCGGCGACCAGCGCAGGTAGCCCTCGTAGCGATCCTGCTCCTTGCCATCCCGCGAGAGCTGAATCTCTTCTTTACTCTCCGTCGCGCGGATCCACACATTATGATCGCGGAAGAAAACGCGCCACTTGCCGTCCGGCGATTTCCAGTGATCCTTGCGCGGTGGTTTCACGGGTTTCTTTGGAGGCTCCACCGTTTTCGCCAGCGCATCACGCGCCTTGTCAAACTTTGCCTTGTCTGTGAAAGACTGTCGCTTGCCGACCTTCCCATCCACCAGCACCCATTCGCGCCCGTCACGCACCCGATTCTCATACCAGAAATGCGGGCCGCCCAGCCATTGTGGCGAAATCCGTTCCTTGAACACCTTCCCGCCGATCACCCCGCGCAGTGCGTACGCCCGCTCGTAATCCGCCTTCGTCCCCTGCCCCTGCACCGCCGGCAACAGCGCGCATAATACGGTAAAAAAAAGAATCCTGTTCATGAACGCGGACAGTGTTCGGCCCGCAACGGACGGCGTCAAGTCAGCGCCGCAAAGAGGATGGCTGCTGACAGGGCAGGTCAGGCAATAATCTCCTTCACGATGCGCCCGTGCACATCGGTGAGTCGGAAGTCGCGGCCGCTGTAGCGGTAGGTGAGGCGTTCGTGGTCGATGCCCATGAGATGCAGCATGGTGGCGTGCAAATCGTGCACGTGCATTTTGTTTTCCACCGCGGCGAAGCCAAATTCATCCGTGGCGCCGTAGGTCAGCCCGCCGCGCACACCGCCGCCGGCCAGCCACACGCTGAAGCCGTGGTGATTGTGGTCGCGCCCATTCGAGCCCTCGGACACTGGGGTGCGGCCGAATTCGCCTCCCCACAGCACGAGCGTGTCGTCGAGCAGCCCGCGCGCTTTCAGGTCACGCAACAGCCCAGCCACGGCGCGGTCGCTGGACTTCGCCTTGCCGCGGTGGCCGTTCTCGATGTTGCCGTGGTCATCCCACGGTTGGCCGCTACCGTAAAACACCTGCACCATGCGCACGCCGCGTTCCACCAAGCGCCGCGCCACCAGGCAGCTGTCGGCGAAGTTGCCGCTGCCATACAGCTCGCGCGTGGCCTTGGTTTCATGCGTCAGGTCAAACGCTTCCGGCGCCTCCGCCTGCATGCGGAAAGCGATCTCCATCGACTGGATGCGCGCCTCAAGCTGCGCGTCGCGCTCGCGTTCCTTGGAGTGAATGGCGTTCAGCCGGTGGATCAGGTCCAGCTGCTGACGTTGCGAAACCGGACTAAGGTGCGTGTTGTTGACGTGTTCGACGACATTCTTGGGATCCAGCTTGCGAATGTGGCAGCCCTGATAGACGCCCGGCAAAAAGCTGTTGCTCCAAAGCTGCGGGCCGACAACCGGTTTGCCGGGACACAACACCACGAAGCCTGGCAGGTTTTGGTTTTCCGTGCCGAGCCCGTAGCACAGCCACGAACCCATGCTCGGGCGCACCGGCTGCGAGTTACCGCAGGTCATCATCAGCAGCGACGGCTCGTGGTTGGGCACGTCCGTGTGCATGCCGCGGAGCACGGCGATGTCATCAATGCACTTGGCCACTTCGGGGAAAATCTCGCTCACCTCCACGCCTGACTGACCGTGTTTCTGAAACTTGAACGGCGACTTGAACAGGCCGCCCGTGCGGCGCTCCGTCTTGAGATTGGCATTGGGCGGACGCTGGCCGTGATACTTGTCGAGCGACGGCTTGGGATCAAAGGTATCCACCTGCGACGGCCCACCGTTCATGAACAGATGAATCACCCGCTTGGCGCGCGGCGCAAAATGCGTCGCCTTCGAGGCCAGCGAACTGGTAGGACTGGCCGCCAGCCGGTCGCCGCTCTCGGCCAATAAACCGGCCAAGCCTAGTGTGCCCAAGCCGGTGCCTGCGCGGGCCAACATTTTGCGCCGGGTGATCGGTTGATTCAATTCGTTGTTCATCGGCAAGTTCATTGGTTAATCCACGTACAAAAATTCATTGGTCGCCAGCAGCGCCTGGCAGTATTGCTCCCAACGGCTGACCTTGTCACCCTCGGCGGTGACGTCGCCGCCCGCAAAGGCCAAGCCGAGTTGCAGCTCCTCGGCGGAAGGTTCGCGGCCGAACGCCAGTTGATAGGCCCGCTGCACGCGCGCCGCATCCTCGGCCGTTTCCTTGCGCAGCCGGTTTGCAAAGCCGCGGGCCTGATCGACAAAGAACGGGCTGTTGAGTACGAAGAGCTGCTGCTGGGGCACCGTGGTCTCCGTGCGTTTGGCGGCGGAGACGTTGGCATCGGGGAAATCGAAAAGCCGCAACAGGCCGTCCAGTTCATGCCGGCTGATCTTGGCATACATGGTGCGGCGGCGGTTCTTGGCATCGCCCAAGCTCACGGTCGGTCCGCCCATTTGCAAATCCAGTTGGCCGGAGACGGACAACAACGCATCACGCCAACTCTCGACATCCAGCCGGCGGCGGTTGAACCGCCAGAGGAACCGGTTGTCCGCATCCACGTTCGCGTTGGCCGTGTGATGGGTGCTCGAGGCCTGGTACGCCGCCGAGCTGATGATTTGCCGGTGCAGCCACTTGAGTGACCAGCCGTTTTTGATGAACTGCACTGTAAGCCAATCGAGTAGTGCCGGATGCGATGGCTTGTCGCCAGCCAGACCAAAGTTGCTGGACGAGCCAACCAGCCCGCGCCCGAAGTGCCATTGCCACACGCGATTGACGATCACGCGCGCGGTGAGCGGATTGTCCGGCGAGGCGATTGCCTTCGCCAGATCGAGCCGCGTGTACTTGAGTTCCTGTGCCGCTTTTTGCTCAGTGGGCCGCTCACCTTCGCTGAAGATTTGCAGGAACCCCTTGGCCGCCCATNTGCCGCGGTTGGCGGGATTGCCGCGCACGTACACCTGCATCGTGCGTCCCCCGCCGGAGATTACATGCGCCACCGGGAATTTCGCCGGCACGGTCTTTTTGATGTTTTCCANCTCNNCGCGGTGNTTCGTCAGCTNCGCGCGTTCGCTGTCCGCCAGAAAATGTTTCTCCGCCTCACCTTCTTTCGCGTACAGCGGCGCGCGGCCATCGAGCCATATCTGCTTCAGCACCCGGTCATGCTCCTTATCCAGCTTACCCCGGCGCACTTTCTTTTTATCCTCCTCCGTCTCAGCCGCGGCCTGCGCTTTTTCATAATCCTCCGTCAATTTTCGGTCCGCCTGTTGCGCGCCCAAGGCGAGTTTTTGCATCGCNGCAGCCAGATCGTCAATCGCCTTGGGCACAGGCACAGTCTCGTATTTCAAATCTTCCTTGGCGATGGACGCCACCGCCTTGGCCGGATCCTGCTCGAACCACGGGGCCAACACCGGCAGCCGTTTAACTGCTTCGTTTTTGTTGCCCGGCTTAAAGTAATCGCGGAAACGTTTCACGAAATACGGATGCAGTTTTTCGCGCTTGGCCGCGTCGTCATCCGACATCCCGATGCCTTTCGCCGACAACGCATTCAGGCGCCAAGCCGTGAGCATGTATTGGCCGATCTTGCCGAACCGCTCCTCGCCGTTCTGGCGGGCGATGGCGAGCAGAAATTCGCGCACCACCTTTTCCTGTTCCTTCATCCGTTGCTGGCCTTCGTTGTACGTCTTCACAACCTCATCGGTCACCAGCGGTGCCTCGCGGTAGCCGCGCCCGTTGAAGATGCCGGCGAGCGAATAGTAATCGATGGTCGGGACCGGGTCGTATTTGTGATCGTGACAACGCGCGCAGGAAACAGTGAGTCCAAGGAACCCGCGCGTGAGCGTGTCGATGGCGTCGTCCAGTTCATCCGCCTCCGCCTTGGCGCGGTCGGAGTTTTTATAATATTGCGCGCCCAAGCCGAGAAAGCCCATGCCGGCCATTTGCCGGAACCGATCGCCGCTTGTGTCCTCCATCAGGTCACCGGCGATCTGTAGTTTCACAAACTGATCAAACGGCAGGTCCTCATTGATCGCGCGGATGACCCAGTCGCGATACTGATGAGCATGCTCGCGCCGCCGCACGCCAAAGGTGTGCGCCTGATCCTCCGCGTACCGCGCCACATCCAGCCAGTGCCGCCCCCAGCGCTCGCCATACCGCGGCGAGGACAACAGCGTGTCCACCAACGCGCCCACCGCCTTGGCGCGACCCTGCTTTGCGGCGGTGATAAACTGCGCCATTTGCTCCGGCGACGGCGGCAGGCCGGTGAGGTCAAAATAAATGCGGCGCGCCAATTCGCGATCCGAGGCCGCGGCCACCGGCGCCAACCCTTCCCCTTCCATCCGAGCCAACACAAAGCGGTCGAGATCACCCTTCGGCCAGGCCGTGCGTTTCACGTTGGGCAACTGGGCGGCGACCGGCGGCTTGAACGCCCAATGATCCCCGGCGGTGATGGCGGGTTTGGGATGCGCCGCCACCTCTTTGGTTCGCGGATCCGGCGCGCCCATCTCAATCCACTTCACAAAATCAGCAATGACCGCGTCCGGCAGCTTCCCTTTCGGCGGCATCTCAAATCGTTCCTGCCGCAGCGCACTTATCAGCAAACTTTCCGAAACCTTCCCCGGTACCACCGCCGGCCCCGTATCACCCCCGGCACGCGTGCCACCCTGCGTATCTAGCCGCAACCCACCTTTTAATTTATTGGCCACCACAGACTCCGCCGAGTGGCACTTATAACATTGCTCAACAAGAACCGGCCGAATTTTCTTCTCAAAAAAGTCTAAGCCCGCCGCGTCCGCCGCCTGAAGATTCGGTAGCAGGCCAACCGCGCAAAGCACGGCCAAACTCAATTTTCTATCAATGTGAATCATCCCCAATTCGCCGCTGAACGGACGAACCAATTCAGCGGATATTCGACACTCCTTAAAAAAATCCATTGCAGTCGATTAAACCAACTGCTTGATCGGCGCGGCGTTGGTTATAACGCGCTGGACCTCGGCGGGGAGGTTGTTGCGCAGGCGGAGGTTCGGAATGTCGAAGAGGGTGTGCATCACCGTGCCGAGCAGCATGTTGTTGGTGACGAGATCGGCGGCAGGGGCGCTGGCGGTCTTGTCGCTCTGGCCGATCACCTGCCCCATCTTCAGGCCGCCGCCGGCAAAGGCGAGGGTGCAGAGGCGGCCCCAGTGGTCGCGGCCGGCTTTGTTGTTGATGCGCGGGGTGCGGCCGAATTCGCCGGTGATGACGAGCAGAATCTTCTCGCTGAGGCCGCGGTGTTCGCAGTCCTCAATGAACGCGCTGACCGCCTTGTCCACCGCCGGGCCAAGGATGGGCATGCCGTCGTCAACGCCGAAGGCATTGCCGTGCATGTCCCAACCGGTGTTGGTGACAGTGACAAAACCGCAGCCGGATTCGCACAGGCGGCGAGCCATCATCATTTGTTTGCCCAGCGCCTCGGGCGAAAAGCCGGGAATGGCCTTCCCGTTCTTTTTCTTTTTGGGCAGGCCCTTGGGAATCTTGATGTGGCCAGTGTCGTACCGCTCCACCCAGCGCGGGTCTTCGTTGGACAAAACAAACACCTTCGACACACCGCCAAGGATCACATCGAACGCCTGCTGCTCAAACTCACTAGCGCTCGCCACCCCGCCGCTGTCGGCAAAGCGCTTCAGTTCATCGAGCTGACTCAACAGCCCGCGCCGATCCTCGAACCGTCCATTCGGGAGGTTCAGCTTCATGTCGTTGAGGATGTCGCTGCCCTTGCTGGGATCAAACGCCGCGTACGCCTTGGGCAGATCGCCAATACCCGTGATGCGACTGGGTACGGCGTTGAATTTCTTGTAGGCCTCGCCCATCGCGGCAGGCACGACAAGCGTGTTGTTCGGAAGACCCGTCGATGCATTGTTCAAGCCAGCGACGCGGGCAAACAAACTGCCCATGCACGCCTTTGTGGGATTGCCACCGGCCGCCACGAGTGCGGCGGCGCTGGCGTGACTGCCATTGCCGTGCGCAAAGCTGCGCACCACGGCCATCTTGTGCGCCAACTTTCCGAGCATCGGGAAATGGCTGCCAAAAGTGACACCGGGCAGACTCGTCTTGGTTTCCCCAAACATCGCGCGATACTCGCTCGGCGCGGTCATCTTCGGGTCAAACGTCTCAATATGCGTCGGCCCGCCCTGCAGATTGAGCATCACGACACTCTTGCCGGTGAGGATATTGTCGCCCTCTCCCGCCGCCGCGCGCGTGGCCAGCAATTGCGGCAGCGTTAATCCGCCCAACCCCAGCGCGCCCACGCGCAAAAACTCCCGCCGACTGCTGCCTTCGCAGTTGTGTACGGATTCGTTCGAGGTGATGCTGAGCATGGTCGCTTTGGGTTAGGCCAACAACTCGGTGAGCGGGCCGGTTTGGTCGAGGTCTTTGAGGTTCGGATCGGCCATGCCGAAGCGCTCGGCGTTGTTGCCGGCGAGGTTGAGGAAGGTGGTGTAGAGATTTGCCGTTGTGCGGTGACCGAGCATGCCGTACCCGGGGTAATCCACGTAACGACCGGTCTTCAGTTTGCCGCCGGCATTGCCAATCAAGATGAACGGCCATTCCCAAGTGCGGCTGTGGTGTGCCTCGGCGCCGTCAGAGAGATACACGATCACCGTGTTGTCGAGCATCGTGCCGTTGCCCTCGGGGATGGATTCCAGTCGCTTGCAGAGCTTGGCGATCTGCTCGAAGTGGAAACGTCGGATGAAATTGTAGACGCCATTGTAATCCATGCCGTTCTGCCCGCCGCCATGGCCGGTGTGGTGTTTGCCCTTGGTGAGGCCGAGGCCCTTAAAGCAAATGTCAAAGTCGCGAATACCCGCCGCCGAGGAAAGCGTCAGCACGTTGGTGAGGCCCGCAATCAATGCGGCCGCGCCGAGATCGAACTGCGCGTCCAATCGGTCGGTTTCTACTTCGCTAGTGTACTTGTCATTGGCCACCGGCGCGTGCTTGCGCAGCGTATGCTCGATTTCGTTCAGGCGACTTTGCCGATCACTGAGCGTGTCGAACGTGGCAAGGTATGCGCTGAGCTGTTCCTTCTCCGGGCCGCCCAGCGTTTTCTCCACGCGCTTCACGTCCTCACGCAAAAAGTCGAGCAGGTTGCGCTTGGCGAGAAAATCATTCTTCGCATTGCCATTGGCGACACTGCCGAAGAGCGTGCCCATGGCCTGGTCCGGCTTCACCATGATCGGCAGCGGCTTGTTTTTGCCGATAGCCGAGATGCTGTACACGACGCTGTTCTCCAATCGCTTGGAAATGCCCAGGCCGATGTGCGGGAAAATGCCGCCAATGTGTTGAGCCAATACTCCATCAACAGTAGGGCCAAGGATGGACGTGGATTCTCCTTTCTGCCCCTCACCGTTAGCTCCCAGCGCCTTAAAATTATTAGAATGACCGCCCCCAGCCACCCTGCCAGAAAGGCCCTGCACAATGGTTACTTTGTCCTGCCATTTTGCAATGGGTTCCAGTGACATCGGCAGCTTGCGACCTTTTAGGGAAGCATCAAAAAATTCTGCTGGTCCATTGAGTGCCTGCTGTCGGCGCGGTTTGCGCTTTATTCCCGATGGCACAATGTGATGCGGCGGCAGGCCGTTGCTCTCCACCACGAACACAAACCGAGGGGTCTTGGGCACCTTGCCTTCGGCCCGCGCGCGCAGTTGTTGTGCCACTGGTCCCAAAGCCAGCGCGCCGGCACCGAGGCCGGTGTTGCGCAGAAATTCACGTCGATTGGGTTGGATTCTCATTCCTTGCTCCGTTGGTTTAGACTAGTTCGCTGGGTTGAATAATTCAATCGTCGTTTTGCTAATCGGCCGCCTTCGCCGCTAATTTCGGCGTGCGGTAAAGGAAGGAGTCACTGCTCAAAAGCGCTGTCACGAGCGCCTGAAAACTGCCGCCACTGTCACGGTAGGCCTTGTGCGCGGCGCGCAGACTGGGGCCGTCGCCGAGGTTTTCGTTGCGCCCGGTGAAGAAACGAAACACGTGCCGCACGAACACCTGCTCCACGCGCTCGCTCTTGGCCAGCGCGCGTACGAACTCGACGGCGGTCTTGGTCTTCATGCCGTCGATGCGCTTGTCGCCGGTCTGGTCAATGCCGCCGGTGGCGTCCACGGGGCGTTCCAATTCCAGTGCGCGCCAGCGGCCAAAGTGGTCGTAGTTTTCAAACGGCGTGCCGACGTCGTTCATCAGTTTGTGGCACTGCCAGCAGTATGCCTCACGCGTGACGGCCATGCGTTCGCGCAGGGTTTTCTCCGGCGCTTCAGGCAACTGGGCATCGACCGTGATGGGAATGTCCGGCACCACGTTGCCGAGCAGACGTTCGCGAATCCATTTGCCGCGCAGGATGGCGTGGTTGTCCTGGTTCACCGACCATGCCACCAGCCATGCTGGTTGGGTGAGGATGCCCGCACGCGTGCCGTTGGGCATGGCAATCGGCTGCTCGGACGTCCACTTCCAGTCCGGCGGCAAACTGTACGAGCTGTGCAGCAGTCCCTTGCGCTCGTACCGCACGAGCTGTTTTTTGTTCGCGTCATACCGCGTGTTCACGAATGCCTTGTCCGTGGTAAGCAGTTCACGCAGCACATCCTTATCGCGCTCGAGTATCCAGCGAATGAGATTGTCCGTGTCGCTCACCAAAACGCGCGCCTTATGGTGGCGAAAATCCTCCGGGTTCTTGAACACCTCCAGTGCCTTCCGGTACTCAAAAAATTCGTGAAAGAAACGAATGATGCGTGGCCGGCGCAGCTTGGGATCAGCAAACATCTTTTTCACCGCCGCCGCCACGCCCTCGGCAGTGTCCAACTCGCCCTCAGCAGCGGCTTTAACCAGCCACGCCGGCGGACGCTCATCGGTCAGCGCAAAAGCCAGACTGTCCGCGATCTCCGCCGGTCGAAGACGTGAGCGACCATCGGCACCGGCCTTGCCGCCCAGTTCCCAACGGAAGATGGCATCGGGCACAAGGTATACCGCCGCCAACGTGTAGCGCACCCCTGCCACGCGCCCGGCTTCCTTGACTGTTTTCTCAAATAGTTTCAGGAACCGTGTGCGCTCCGCATCGCTTGGCTGCCGTTCCAGCACGCGCTTGAACTGCAGGTCCAGCGCCTTGTTCATCGCCGCCTCGTCCAGCGGTTTTTTCGGATCGACGAAGGCGAGAAACTCCTTCTTGGATCCGATCATCGGCTTGAGCGCGCCCTTCTCCATCGTGTGTCCAGTGAGCCGCTCCATAATCGTCACGGCGTTGCGGATCAATTGCGAGGTGGTCGGCACGTCCATGTGCGGCGTGCCCATATCTCGGAAAATGAAGCGCGGATCAGATGTGAACGGATTACCCACGAGATTCTCAAAGCCCTTCGCCTGTGCGCGACGAAAGGTCTCGTACAACTCCACGCTGTGCCGCCGAATACGCGGGGCGATCATCAACCGCGCGGCTTGATTCGGATCGAAGAGCAAATCATGCTGCACCTTGTTGCCACTGATCTGCTGCAGGCGCTCCTTGAAGTTGCGGCGCGAACGCTTCATCTCCGCCTTGATCCACGCCAGTACCTTGGCGCTGTCCTCCGGGGACGGCTGCGGCTCGCCATCGGGCGGCATATCGCCCTGCTCCAGCTTGTCGCGCACCACCGCCCAGCGCGAGGCACTGGTGCTTTCCTTCATGTCCGCATCCAGCAAATCCAGCGCCAGCTCGCCTTTCAATTTCTTGGGCCCATGACAACTGATACAGTGCCGCTCCAGAAACGGTCGCACGTCCTTATCGTAAGCCGCCATGTTCGCCGCCAACGCCTTCGCATCCGCTTCCTTGAGGGCGGCTTCACGCGCGACTTCCTTCTTGGCGTCGGCAGCGGGAAGGAGACTCGCCCCCAACAACCAACAGGCAATGAATCGACCAAAATTCACGACGACATTTTCGTCGAAACACGACTGAAGTCAATTCGCGTGTTCCTTGTGCAAACGCGGCCTTTCCAACGGAACAAATCATTGCGATCGCGTTTGAGGATTGCTTCAAA
Source organism: Verrucomicrobiales bacterium (assembly GCA_002718935.1). GTDB lineage: Bacteria > Verrucomicrobiota > Verrucomicrobiia > Limisphaerales > UBA1100 > UBA1100. The sequence goes on along the minus strand of PBFV01000070.1, from coordinate 3,099 downwards.
CTCGGCGGCGTTGGACACTTTTTGGCGATCAGCATTGCCCGGCCACAATCAAGAGCCAAGGCATGTTCGTCGTAGTGAGTGAGGTATAAAATTTTTAAGGCTGAAGATTTGAGATACAAAATGAAGAAGACCCTTACAATCCTGTCGACATTCCTCCTGTGTCTGCCTTGGCTGCTCTCGGCCGCGAGCAAACCGAACGTCATTTACATCCTGGCCGATGATCTCGGTTACGGCGATCTGTCGTGTTACGGACAGAAGAAATTCAAGACGCCGCACATCGACCGTTTGGCAAGTGAGGGCCTGAAGTTTACGGCGCATTACTCGGGAAACACAGTGTGCACACCGAGCCGGGCGGTGTTGATGACCGGCATGCACTCGGGGCGTTGCTACGTACGGGGCAATCTGGGCGAGCGTCGGGGTGCGGCGCTGGATCCGAAGATGACCGTGCTGCCGGAGGTGTTCAAGGCAGCCGGCTACCGCACCGGTGCGTTTGGCAAATGGGGCTTGGGCAACACGCATCTGGAGGGCGCGCCCAATCCGTTGGCGCACGGCTTCGATGAGTTTTACGGATGGAAAAGCCAGACCATTGCGCACACCTACTACCCCACCACTTATGTCCACAATGGTCGCGAATTGCCGCTGAAGAAAGGGACTTACTTGCATACGCCAATGATGGAGCAAGCGCGCGCGTTCATTCGTGGCAGTGTGCGGGCGAAGCAGCCCTTTTTCTGCTACATCCCCACGGCCATTCCGCACGCGGCGATGCATGCGCCAAAAGCGCTGCACGAAAAATGGCGCAAGGTATTTCCGCAGTTCGACAAAAAAATTGGCAAATACGGCGCGGGTGGCGAGCCGTGCCCTGATGTGGTGAACCCGATTGCCGGATTCGCCGCGATGATGGAGCATCTGGACAACGAGATCGGCGCACTGCTCAAGCTGCTGGATGAACTGGGCGTGGACAACAACACGCTGGTGATGTTCAGCAGCGACAACGGCGCCCACAAGGAAGGCGGGCATGACCCGTCGTTTTGGAATTCCTCCGGCAATCTGCGCGGCCACAAGCGTGACATGCACGAAGGCGGCATTCGCGCACCCATGCTCGCGCGCTGGCCCGGCGTCATTACTCCCGGCACCACCACCGGGCACATAAGCGGTTTTCAGGATATTTTGCCGACGGTATGCGAATTGACCGGCCAACCGGTGCCGCCTCAAAACACCGGCATTTCCTTTGTGCCAACCTTGCGCGGTGAAGCGGGCAAGCAGCGGGCGCACGAGTATCTGTACTTCGAATTTTGCAAAGGCCCGAAGCAAGTGATCGTCTCGCAGGCCGTTCGCATGGGCAACTGGAAAGCCTTCCGCGCGGCCGGCAAGCCGATGGAGATTTTTGACCTCAACGCGGATCCGTTTGAGAAAAAAGATCTTGCCTCTCAACGACCCGAGCTCGTCCAAAAAATGAAGGCGATCATCAAGCAAGCCCGAGTGCCGTTGCCCAAGTAGGCGGATCGTGCGCGAGCCTGGAATGAATCATGAAAAAACTGCTTAAACTTTTTTTGAGTCTTCCGATTTGTTCAGTCGCGGCTGAAAGCTCGCGCGATTGATTCATCATTTTTTCTTTTTCGGAATCGGCCGGTGCTTGCGGATGACGAGGCGCACGCCGAGATAATTTCGTTGATCGCGGTCGCCCATGGGTTGGCGGGCGGCCGTGCGGCAGTTTTGCAGGGTGCTCCCCCATGAGCCGTCAAGCGACACTCACTGTAGTGGCTTGGAGTGCTTTGGCGGGTCGAAGTAACCGCGGGTGGTCACGTAGCGGCCGTTGCCGCCGGGCGGGATGCGGTCGGTGGGGGAATCGCCGGCCAGTTCCAGCGCGAAGCCGAACGGCGCGCGGCCGGGGCGCTCAACGTACATGCTGCGGCCATTGGCATCGCCCCAGCGTCCCCACGTGTGGCCGTTGGCGATGAGATCGAACCGCGTGAAGGCGCCGCGCTGGCGGTCGTACACCAACCGTCCGTCGATGGGCGCGGCGAATCCTTGCCGCAACGGGCCGTTCGGCGTGGTTGCCTGCGCAGCATCAAACTCGCTGCCCCAATGGACGCGACCGGTGAGCTTCATCGCGATGGTTTGCGCGGACACCGCCGTCACCTCCAGCGACAGTCGCGCCTCCTGTACGCGCTTAGGATGCAAGATGCCGCCTTCGCTGGTCGTAGCCCGCTGCGGCGTAAGGTGAAACCGCGCCAACCGCAGGCCGATCGCCGGTGCCACCTCGAGCCGTTGCCCTTTGGCTGGTTGCGCGGGCACCATCGCCCGCCATTCGTCGCGCGTGAGCCACAGGTATTCGGTATTCGGCTGCAGAAATTTTTCCCACGAGCGCAGCACGTTGGGCTTGGCGAGCATCAATGGAAAATCGGTTGGACGCGCCGGACGCAGTCGGCCCTTTTCGTGTGCAAGGAAGCGCGCGTGCACGCGCAGGACGAGTCCGCCCTTCGGAGGTGAGGGAATGAGCTGCTCAGCTTCTGCCAAGGGCGACAGTTTTACCGCGCCGGGCCGACGCTCTGCTTCGGGTAGTTCTTTGAATTTCTCCAGCACTTCCTCGCACGGCCGACCGCCGAGCAATTTGCCGCTTGCGGAAACGCAATGCATATAACCGCTGGAGGTCACCCACCGTTTGTCGATGCCTGCCTGTCGCAGGAAATCCCCCTCCGCCCCAGGTGCCTTGGCCACCCATGTGGGAACGGACACGGCGATGAAGTGTTCGCGGATGAGCGCAATCGTCTCGTCGTTCCAGAAGGTGAGCCCACGGCTCACGCCACGACCCGCCGTTCAGCAGCCCGCCGCCGGCGCGCCGCCGCTGCCGGCCATGAAAAAGAGCGGTTTGCCCTGCGCCGCGGCCAATCGTCGCGCCTCCCAAACGCGCGGCTGCCATTCCACCTCCATCCAACGCGACTCGCCACGCTGTGGCTTAATGAGCGCGTGAAGCTTGTCAAATCCCCCGCCACGCTCCGTAGCCATTGCCAAGGTCGCACCGGCCAACAACGTCATCCAGTATTTCATGACAATTAATTGATTAATTTATCTCAAATCAAAACACGCTACGTGATCCTT